>NZ_CP117411.1:3362500-3662500 GCF_028607085.1 Sphingomonas naphthae
TCTGGTACTTATCGGGTGCCGTGGGCAGCCGTCAGTGACTGCCCACCCGCCGAATCGGCGCAGAATCACGCGGGAATCACCGGCCCGGACCGCGAAAAAGCGATTCACGCCGTCTGGATATAGACCCGCATCGCCTCGGCCTCGCGCTCGATCGCCTCGATCCGCGCCTTCACCAGATCGCCGATCGACACGAAGCCGATCATCGCCTCGCCGGCCATCACCGGCAGATGACGGACCCGCTGGCGGGTCATGAGCGTCAGGCCTTCCAGCGGCTCCAGGCCCGGTTCCACGCTGATGACCGGCGAGGTCATCACCTCGCCCGCCGCGCGATCGAGCAGCGCAGGGCCTTCGCCCGCCAGCCCGCGAATGATATCGCGTTCGGACAATATGCCGATCACCCGGCCGTCCTCCACCACCGGCACCGCGCCGATGCGCTGCGCCGCGAGCAGGGCCACGACCTCACGCACGGTCGCTTCGGGGTTCACGCTGATGATATGGGCGTCACGCGCTTCGAGAATTGCCGCGATCGTCATAATCGGCCTCCTCTCTCTCCAGTGAAGCCGGTCTGATGCCGGCCAACGGGTTGATGATCCCACCTTCCGCCATCAAAGGAAAGGGATGAGCAACAATCCGGGATCCCGCCCGCCGGAGGGCCCGCACCCGCGGGGGCTGGACGATCCGGATTACGCGGCCTTCGCCTGGGGCCGCTATCGGCGGGTGATGCGCTGGATGGCGCTGGTGGCGGCGATCTGCATCGCGCTGGCGCTGCTGTGGCTGCGTTCCCACGGGCCGGTCCCCTTGCATATGGCCATCGCCACCGCCTTGGGCGTAGGGCTGACCACCCTGCTGGGGACCGGGCTGATGGGCCTGGTGTTCCTCAGCTCCGGGACGGGCCATGACGAGGAGGCGGACAGATGGACGGGCAGGGATCGGGAATGACGCGCGGCGACCCCATCCTGCGCGCGGTGCCGCGCCCGGCCGATATCAACATCAACGGCAATATCTTCGGCGGCTGGGTGCTGTCGCAGATGGATGTGGCGGGCGGCATCCTGGCGCGCGATCGGGCACGCGGGCCGGTTGCCACCGTCGCGATCGAGGCGATGCATTTCATCCGCCCGATCCTGCTCGGCGACATCGTCTCGCTCTACGGCCATGTCCAACGGGTGGGCACGACGAGCATCGCCGTGTGGCTCGAGGTGGTGGCGACGCGGGGTTACGAGAATGAGGAGGTGGTGGTGACCAACGGTGTCTTCACCTTCGTGGCACTCGACGGGAATCAACGGCCGACGCCCGTGCCGGTCACCTGACCCCCCACGAACCACAAAGGCCATCGCATACGAAAAAGGCCGCCGGATCGCCCGGCGGCCTTTTTCTTGTCCAACGATCCGGTCGGGATCAGGCGTCGGCGATGGCCGCCGCTTCGCCGCGCGGGCGGCGGGTGCGGCGCACGCGGGGCTTTTCCTCGGCACCCTCGCCATCGTTGGCGGGCACGTTGGCCGCAATCGGCTCGACCCGCGGCTCGGCGGCGAAGGCCGGCGGCAGGCGATCGATCTCGAGCCGCTCGACCGGCGCGCCATCGCCATCATTGGCGGGGCGGGCATCGGCGCGCGGACGACGACGGCGCAGGCCGCGCTCCTCGGCGGTGGGCGCCGCCGGCACGGGCGCCGCTTCGGCGACCGTCTCGACCGGCGCGGCTTCCGTCGTCACCGGCTGTTCGGCGCGCGGCTCCCGCTCGCGATATTCGCGGCGGGGGCGGCGCTCCTCGCGCGGCTGCCCGTCCCGCTGCTGCGTATCCCGCTGCGGGCGATCCTCGCGCTGCTGCGTCTCGCGCGGCTGGCGATCGTCGCGCGACGCACGCTCCTCGCGATTGCCGCGATCGTCCCGATTGTTGCGATCCTCGCGGCCGTTGTCGCGCTGGCCCCGATCGTCGCGGCCTTCGCGGGCATATTCGCGCTGGCGGGGCTGCTGCTGCTCACCGTCGCCATAATCCTCGCCGTCGTCCTGGCCGTCGGCGTCATAGTCCTCGCGGCCCTGCTCGCCCTCGGCATAATCGTCGCGGCGGGGGCGCTGCTCCTCGAAGCGGGCGCGGCTTTCGTTGAGGACGCGGAAATAATGATCGGCATATTGCAGATAGTTTTCGGTGTTGACCCGATCGCCCTGCATCTGCGCGTCGCGCGCCAGCGACTTGTACTTCTCGTACAGCTGGCTCGCGTTGCCGCGCGCCCGATTGTCGATCCGGTTGCCGCGATCGCCGCCGCCACCCGACTGGCCGCCACGCGGAGGCTGGCCACCGTTGCCACGGCCGCGACGGCGGCCGTTCTGCCGATTGTTCATCAAAGTACCAAGATCCTCGTCTTCGGTGTCATGGGTGGGACGATCACGCACTCCCTAGCCCGGATCGTCCGGGGTAGCCCTCCGGGCCGGCGACCGTGTCGCGCAGCCAAATCCTCCGCCCTGAAATACGCGGCGGCCATGGCGGGGACGGCAGCGGCGAACACACCGCGCTCATCCTCGACCATCGCGCGGCAAGCCGGCCTGTATCACCGGCGACGCACATTGGAGGTACGGGACGGGGGCGCTGTCTTGCCCCAGACAGAGGCCCCGTGTCGTGAGACCCATGTAGAGGCTGGCGCGGCATATTCCAAGGGGAATGTCGTATATTAGCGTGTCTGCACGGTCACACAGCGGTCATGTCCGGCGAGATCGGTTTTCAGGGCCGTAGCGAGCCCTTCGGCCTCCATCAACCCCCGCACGGCCGAGCCCTGCATCGCGCCGATTTCGATGCAGCCGATGCCGCCGGGCGCCAGCAAGCGCGCGATCTGCGGGGCGAGGCGGCGGTAATCGTCGAGCCCGTCGGCCCCCGCGAACAAGGCGCTCGCCGGCTCATGTTCCGCCACATCGCGCGGCAGCACCGCGTCGCTTTCGATATAGGGCGGGTTGCACAGGATCAGGTCGAACCGCTCGTCGACCCCATCCGCCCAATCGCCTTCCTGAAAAGCCGCGCGATCGGCCAGCCCCAGCCGGGCCGCATTGGCCGTCGCGATGGTCAGCGCCGCCGCCGAGCGATCTACCCCCAGCCCCGTGGCCCGTGGCCATTCGTCGAGCGCGGCCAGCAGCAAAGCGCCCGATCCCGTGCCCAGATCGATTACCCGCGCCGGCCCGGCCGCCCCGAAATGCGCCACCGCCGCCTCGATCAGCGTCTCGCTGTCCGGCCGCGGGATCAGCACGCCGGGCGCCACCGCCAGCTCGATCGTCCAGAAGGCACGCCGCCCGGTGATATAGGCCAGCGGCTCGCCGCCCGCGCGCCGCGCCACCAGCGCCGCATAGTCCGCCGGCACCGCGTCGCCCGCGCCACCCAGCAAAATCGCCTCGCGCGACACGCCCAGCGCATGCGCCATCAGCAGTTCGGCATCCAGGCGCGGTGTCTCGCTCGCCGCCGCCAGCCGCGCCGCCGCGTCGCGGATCGCGGCGCTTATCACCAAGGGAATTTCTCGCCGTCCTTCTTGCGCTGCTTCTTCCACTGGCCCCAGCTGTTCGCCTCGCCCAGCGAGCAGCCCGTCTGCCCGGCCGAGCCCGAGGCCGAGCAGCTCCCCGCCGACAGCGCCACGCCCGATCCCACCCCGCCCTGCGCCGGACCCGCGACCGCCGGATCGTAGCGCGGATCGAGCTTGGGCAGGCGATACGCCTCCGCCACGCCGCGATCACGCGAGCAGACGACGATCTCGTCGGGGGACTTGGGCTGCGCGCAATTGCGGATCGCCGTCACCACCTGTCCGCGCAGCACCTCCTGCGGCGGGGCGGGCGCTTCGTCTTCCGGCGTCACGTCCACCGGCTTTTCCGCGCGCGTCGGCGTCGTGATCGCCAGGTTCGGGATCGCTTGTCCCGCGAGCATCAGCAAGGCGAGCGCGGCGTGCATCCCGGTCAGCCGTCCAGTTGCGCCAGCCGGGCCGCCTCGTCCTCGGCGATCAGCGCGGCGGTCACCTCCTCCAGCCCGGCCCCGGCGATGATCTCGGGCAGGCGGTGGAGGGTCAGGTTGATGCGATGGTCGGTCACGCGGCCCTGCGGGAAATTATAGGTGCGGATACGTTCGCTCCGGTCGCCTGAACCGACCATGGACCGCCGCGCTCCCGCCCGCTCGCCTGCCAGCCGGTCGCGCTCCGCCTCGTACAGCCGCGCGCGCAGCACTTTCAGCGCCTTGGCCTTGTTCTTGTGCTGCGATTTCTCGTCCTGCTGGATCACCACCAGCCCGGTCGGCAGATGGGTGATGCGCACCGCCGAATCGGTCGTGTTGACCGACTGGCCGCCGGGCCCGGACGAGCGATAGACGTCGATCCTGAGATCCTTGTCGTCGATCTGGATATCGACCTCCTCGGCCTCGGGCAGCACCGCCACCGTCGCCGCCGAGGTGTGGATGCGGCCGCCCGATTCGGTCGCCGGCACCCGCTGCACGCGATGCACCCCGCTCTCGAACTTCAGCCGGGCGAACACGCCCTGCCCCGTCACCGAGACGATCACTTCCTTGTATCCACCCATCTCGGACGCGCTGGCCGACATCAGCTCGACCCGCCAGCCGCGATCCTCGGCATAGCGCGAATACATCCGCAGCAGATCGCCCGCGAACAGCGCCGCCTCGTCGCCGCCGGTGCCGGCGCGGATTTCCAGGATCGCCGATCTTTCGTCCGCCGCGTCGCGCGGCAGCAGCGCCAGCGCCAGCGTGCGGTCGGCGGCGGCGAGCTTCTCCTTCAGCTCGGCCAGTTCCTCGGCCGCCATGGATTTGAGGTCGGCGTCCCCCTCCTCATCCTCGACCATTTGGGCCAGCGCGCCCATCTCGGCGCGGAACCGCCGCACCTGCCCGGCCGCCTGCGCGACCGGCTCGATCTCGGCATAATCCTTGGAGAGCTTCACGAACTGGTCGGCCGCCAGATCCGGTCGCGCCATCGACGCCGCCAGCTCATCCCGCCGCGCCTCGATCTGCGCGATCCGATCGGGGGGGATGGTGGTCATGCGGCCCGCCTCGAGCGCCCCAATCCCTTCTCCCTCGATGGGAGAAGGAGGGGCCCGCCAGCCAAAGGCTGGTGGGAGGATGAGGGTGACCCCACCCGACACGCTGCGTCCAGCCGAGGGTTCACCCCCACCCAACCCTCCCCCATCAAGGGGGAGGGCTTAAGCGAACCCCTTCTCCCTTGATGGGAGAAGGAGAAGGAGGGGCCCGCCAGCCAAAGGCTGGTGGGAGGATGAGGGTGACGCCCGCCCCAGGCGGCGTGCCCAGTCGAGGGCTCACCCCCACCCAACCCTCCCCCATCAAGGGGGAGGGCTTGATCGTGTCGACCCGCACGGCCTGACCAATACACCTTCATCACGCTGCCACCGGTCCCAGCTCGATCCGATCGACAATTTGCTGAACAATGGCCTGATCGACCGCATCACCATGCACGACCCGGCTGGATCGACCGGCAACGCCATCCCGCACATTCAGGGAAACGGTCATCGCCGGATTGGTCTTCAACGCCCGATCGAACCGCTTCTTGGGGCTGCCGGAGGCAAACAGTTCCGCCGAAACTCCGGCGCGGCGCAAAGCCGTCACCATGCCAAGCGCGGCATCTTCCAGCTCACGACCCTCGGCGATCACCGCCACGGCGACGGTCTCCACCACCGCCGCATCCAGCAACATCCCCAGCCGCTCGATCCCGGCCGCCCAGCCCACTGCCGGCGTATGCGCCCCGCCCAGCGTCTCGATCAGCCCGTCGTAACGGCCGCCGGCCAGCACCGTGCCCTGCGCGCCCAGCCGGTCGGTCACGAACTCGAACGCCGTATGCCGGTAATAATCCAGCCCGCGCACCAGCCGCGCGTTGCGCGTCCAGGCCACGCCCGCCGCGTCCAGCCCGCGCGTCACCTTCTCGAAGAAGGCGCCCGCCTCGCTCGACATATGCGCGTCGATGCTCGGCGCGGCATCGGCGATCGGCCGGTCGCGCGGGTCTTTCGAATCGAGGATGCGCAGCGGATTCTTCGCCAGCCGCGCCAGGCTGTCCTCCGACAGCGCGTCGCGGTGCGCCTCGAAATGCGCCACCAAAGCCGTGCGCCACGCCTCGCGCGTTTCCGAATCGCCCAGCGTGTTGAGCTGGAGCGTCACGCCCTCGATGCCCAACTCACTCAAAAGCTGATCGGCGAAGGCCAGCAATTCCACGTCCGCCGCCGGCTCGGCCGCGCCGATCACCTCGGCGTCGAGCTGGTGGAACTGGCGGAAGCGCCCCTTCTGCGGCCGTTCGTAGCGGAACACAGGGCCATGGGTCGCGATCTTCAGCGGCGCGTGCTGCTGCCAGCCGTTGGTGAGGTAGGCGCGGCACAGGCCGGCGGTGAATTCCGGCCGCAAGGTCAGCGAATCGCCGCCGCGATCCTCGAACGAATACATTTCCTTGGAGACCACGTCGGTCGTCTCGCCGAGCGAGCGGGCGAACACCGCCGTCGCCTCGAACACCGGCATCTCGACCCGGCGGAAGCCGTACAGCCGCCGCACCCGATCGAACGCCGCCGTCACCCGGCCGAACCGCTCGGCATCGTCCCCGAAGATATCCTGCGTGCCGCGGATCGCCTGCGGCGTAACAACCTTGCTCATGTGGCCCGCTACCTAATGGTTTGCGCGCCGATTCCTAGCGTCTTGGCCCTCTTGTCACTTGACCGCAACGATAAGGCGCTTTTACTGCGCCGCACCATGAACATTGACCTCATCCCCACGGGTAAGAACCCGCCGCACGAACTCAACGTCATCATCGAGGTGCCGATCGGCGGCGAACCGGTGAAGTATGAGTTCGACAAAGCCTCCGGCGCCCTGTTCGTCGATCGCATCCTGCACACGCCGATGCGCTATCCGGCGAACTACGGCTTCGTGCCGCACACGCTGTCGCCCGATGGCGATCCGCTCGACGCGCTGGTGATCGCCCGCTCGCCCTTCATCCCCGGCTCGGTCGTCCGCGTGCGCCCGATCGCCGTGCTGAAGCTGGAAGACGAGGCCGGCGGCGACGAGAAGCTGCTGACCGTCCCGGTCGACGCTACCTTCCCGTACTACAGCAAGATCAACGAAAGCTCGGACCTGCCCGAGATCGTGATGCAGCAGATCGAGCATTTCTTCACCCACTACAAGGATCTGGAAAAGACCAAGTGGGTGCGGATCGGCAATTGGGGCAATGTCGAGGAAGCCAAGCAGATCATCCTCGAGGCGATCGAGGCCGACAAGGCCGCCAAGGGCAAGACCAAGTCCACGCTTTCGTGATTTAGCCTCGGTGCTCCTGCGCAGGCAGGAGCCCAGGGTTACCGGGCGCATCGCCTGACCACCCTGGGCTCCGGCTTTCGCCGGAGCACATATCAAGTCACTCCCCCAGCAGCCCCTTCAGCTTCGCGAACGGGCTCGCCTCGGCGACCGCCTCCTCCTCGCTCTTCACCCCCGCCGCCTTGAGCACCGCCTCGGCATCCGGGCTGCGCGGGAAGGGATCGAGTGCCAGCGACAGGGTCTCGGCCACCGCCTCGCCCAGATCGACCGCCTGCCCGGCATAATCGACCACGTCGCAATCATCGGCGTCCAGCTCCACCTCGTCGGCCTCCGGCGCCGCCCCCTCCGGCACGAAGCGCAGGCGGAAGGGCGTGTCGATCACCGCCGGCACCGGCTCCCCGCTCGCGACGCAGGCCTGCACCACCGATCCGCGCACCCGCCCGTCGGCGAACACGTCGTCGCCCTCGCGCCGTACCTCGGCCTCGGCCGCCAGCGCATCGAGCGAAATCAGGCCGAATCGCTCGGCCAGCGCGGCACGCTCGCCCGCCTCCGCCACGATCGACACCGCGCGCGGCGCCGTGCCCAGCGTATCCAGCCGCAGCGGGCGTGGAAATTCCGGCGCCATCGTCATGCCATGCGTCCCGCCAGCAGCGCGTCCAGCGGCAGCGCCACCAGCCGCGCGCTCAACGCCTGCAACCCTTCCACGCTGTGCGTCACCGCCTCATCCGAAACCGCCGCCTCGCGATAGAGATTGCGCCGCACCGCGCCGCGCAACGCGGCTGCATCGGCGAGCCCCGCGCGATAGACCGTCAGCCGGCCGCCCAGCGCGCCCATCATCCGCCCGACATGCTTGCCGACCACCACGTCGCCCACGCCCTGCTCGCGCAGCTGCCCGTCCATGTCGTCCACGAACAATTCGGTCAGCAGCGCCTGTTCGGATCGCGCGGCGTCCCCCTCGCGCTCCATGCGGATCAGCACCAGCGACAGGACGGCCGCGACCATGTCGAACCGGCCGTCGACCGTGTCAGGCACCTGCCCCTCGCGATACCAGTGCGGCTGGCGCGCTTCCGCCACGACGGCATGATATAGCGGCAGGAGCCGGTCCCTCGGGCGCGAGCGGCCGAACAGCTTGGCGACGATCGACATGGGGATTCCTCAGGGCCTTCCGATGGGGGAGCGCGCCGCTTGCCCCCGGCCGCGCCGCCGCATATTGAGGCAGGCGGGCGGTGGCGCAAGTCCGGGCGGTTCCGGCGGCGTGTCCTGCCCCTGTCGCTTATCGGGAGCAAGACGCGAAATGGCCGCACTTCTGGTCCACCGGGCTTTCCATGGCGTGGCGCTCGCCGCGCTGGTGCTGGCCGGCGGCTGCACGCGCATCCGCGACCACAAGGGCTATGTCGTCGACAGCACCCTGATCGATACCGTCCGCCCCGGCGTGGACAATCGCGATTCGGTCGCCAAGACGCTCGGCAACCCGACCCTGCGCAGCCAGTTCGACGGCGGCAGCGACTGGTATTACCTCGCCCGCGACACCCGCCAGCTCGCTTTCTCGAATCCCCGCCCCGTCACGCAGATGCTGATGACGGTGAAGTTCGATTCGACCGGCAACGTCACCAGCGTCGGCAAATCCGGGCTGGAGCGGGTCGCCTCGATCAGCCCGGCGGGCGGCAAGACGCCCACCCTCGGCCGCAACCGCAGCTTCTTCCAGGAACTGTTCGGCAACATCGGCTCGGTAGGCGCCTCCGGCCGCAGCGGCGGCACCGCCGACAACCCGCAGTAAAGTCGCCCTCACCCTTCGGCCAGGAAATCCTCCAGTACGGCCATGAAGGCCTCGGGCCGGTCGTGCTGCACCCAATGGCCGGCGCCCTCGATCAGCGCGACCCGCGCCGCCGGCATCTTCTCCGCTCGCCCGTCGGTCAGCGGGTTGGAGGCGCCGCTGGCGGTGCCGTAGATCAGCAAGGTCGGGCAGGTGATCGCGCCCCACAATTGATGCTGCTGCGCCGCTGATGCCTCGAACGGCGCGACCGACAGGATGCGCCGGTCGTGCCGCCACATCAGCGCGCCATCCTCGGCCACCCGCGTCGCATGCACGGCAAGGTGGCGGATCAGATCGGCGTCGAACCCCGGATTGGCCTCGGCCAGCCGCGCCATCGCGTCGGCGAGATCGGCGGGGCGGCGGGCGGGTTTCGCCTCGGTCGCGCGGGTCCGCTCGATCCAGTCGCGCAGCCGTTCGGGCGCGGTCTCCGCGTCGCGCTTGGCGAGTTGCTTCGGCGAGAAGCCCAGCCCCTCGATCGCGACCAGCCGCCGCACCTTTCCGGGCAAGGCCCCGGTATAGCGGATCGCGATATTGCCGCCCAGCGAATGCGCCACGATCGTTACCGGGGCGAGCCCCATATCGTCCACGATCGTCGCCAGATCGAGGACATATTCCTCCATCGGATAGCGGCCGCACGGATGCCAGTCGCTCTCGCCATGCCCGCGCAGATCGGGCACCACCACGGAATAGCGATCCGCCAGCACGCGGGCGACCCGATCCCAGCTGCGCGCGTGATCGCGCCCGCCATGGAGCAGGATCAGCGGTGGCTTGGCGGGGTCGCCCCACAGATGCACCGCCAGCCGCAGCCCCGGCACGTCGATCGTGCGCCGGGCCGGGCCGTCGGTCACGCCGTCAGAGATGGCCGGGGGCGTCATCGGCCAGCAGCCGGGCGAGCGCGTCACGCACCTGGGCGAGTGCCTTACGGTCGGTGGTGGGAGCGTCGGCCGTGGCAGGGAGGGGCGCTGCGGGTGGTGGCACGGCAGCCTCGACCGTGGCCGGCTCGGCCGCGCCGCCGGCGAGCAGCTTCTGCACGCCGCGAACGGTATAGCCTTCCTGGTTGAGCAGGCGGTTGATCCGCTGCACCAGCGCCACGTCGGCCGGGCGATAATAGCGGCGGTTGCCCGCGCGCTGGAGCGGCTTCAGCTGGGGAAAGCGCGTTTCCCAATAGCGCAGGATATGCTGCGGCACGCCCAGTTCGGCGGACAGCTCACCGATGGTGCGGAAGGCGCCTTCCGATTTCTCCGCCACCGGCCCGCGCTCCCTGTTCAGCCGGCGTCGATGATGTCGTCGCGCATCGACTGGCTGGCGCGGAAGGTGAGCACCCGGCGCGGCGCGATCGGCACTTCCACGCCGGTCTTGGGATTGCGCCCGATCCGCTCGGATTTCTCGCGCAGCACGAAGCTGCCGAAGCCGGAAATCTTCACATTCTCGCCCCGCGCCAGCGCGCCGCACATATGGGCCAGCACCTGCTCCACGAAGGTCGCCGATTCGGCCCGCGACAGGCCCACGTCGCGATGCAGCGCCTCGGCGAGATCCGCGCGGGTCAATGTACCTGTGGCCGCCATGCTCACGAATCTCCGCCTGTTCTTACGGGGAGTTAGCCTATCGTTTTGCCAGCGAAAAGAAAAGTCGTGGAAATCCGGGGAGCCAATGAGCCGCGATCAATACCGAACGGCCGCCGCGCCCCAAGTGAAGCCGCCACCCATCGCCTCGAACACGACAAGCTGCCCGCGCTGGATGCGGCCGTCGCGCACCGCCTGATCGAACGCCAGCGGCACCGACGCGGCCGACGTGTTGGCATGCTCGTCCACCGTCACCACCACCCGATCGGGCGAAAGCCCCAGCTTGCGTGCGGTGGCGTCGAGGATGCGGCGGTTGGCTTGGTGCGGCACCAGCCAGTCGATCTCGCTCGTCGGCAAGCCGGCCAGATCCATCACCTCGCCGAGCACGCTGGCGAGGTTGGTAACAGCGTGGCGGAACACCTCCTGCCCCTTCATGCGCAGCTTGCCCACGGTCTGCGTGGTCGAGGGGCCGCCATCGACATAGAGCAATTGATTGTGCCGCCCATCGGCGTGCAGCTTCACCGCCAGCACGCCGCGCGGGACATCGCCCTCGGCCGGCGTTTCCGCCTTCAGCACCACGGCACCCGCGCCATCGCCGAACAGCACGCAGGTCGTGCGATCCTCCCAGTCGAGAATGCGGCTGAACGTCTCGGCGCCGATCACGATCGCGGTATCCGCCGTCCCGCCGCGAATCATGCTCTCGGCCACCGACAAAGCGTAGAGGAAGCCCGAGCAGACCGCCTGCACGTCGAACGCGACGCAATCGCGGATGCCGAGCATCTCCTGCACCTTGGTGGCGGTGGAGGGAAAGGTCTGGTCGGGGGTGGCGGTCGCCAGCACGATCAGGCCGACATCCTCCGCCGCGATGCCCGCCGCCTCCAGCGCGCGGGTCGCGGCGTCGCGCGCGAGCGTGCCGGTCGTCTCGCCCTCGCCCGCGATATGGCGGAAGCGGATGCCGGTGCGCTCGACGATCCACTCGTCGGACGTGTCGACCGTCTCCGCCAGCTCGGCATTGGACACGCGACGCGCCGGCAGCGCCGATCCCGATCCGGCGATCACGACATTCCGCAGCCGTCCGCTCACGCGGCGGCCTTGGTGGCGATCTGCGCCAGATCCTCGGCGATGCGATCGGCGATCCGCTCGGCCGCCAGCTTCTTGGCCACGCCGATCGCGTTGGCCATGCCGTGCGGATTGGCGCCGCCATGGCTCTTCACCACCAGCCCGTTGAGGCCGAGGAAGACCGCGCCATTGTAATTGTTGGGGTCGAGGTGGACCCTCAGCAGATGCAGCGCCGGCTTCGACAGCAGGAAGCCCATCTTCGATCGGAAGCTGGAGGTGAAGGCGCGGCGCAGCAGATCGGTCACGAAGCGCGCCGTGCCCTCCACCGTCTTGAGCGCGATATTGCCCGAAAAGCCGTCGGTCACGATCACGTCGGCCTCGCCGCGCCCCAGCCGGTCGCTCTCGATGAAGCCCTCGAAGCTCAGGTGCAGATGCTCGGCCTCGCGCAGTAGCTGCGCGGCGTCGCGGATCGTGTCGGTGCCCTTCATCTCCTCGCTGCCGATGTTCAGCAGGCGGACGCGGGGCAGATCGACGCCGATCACGATCTTGGAATAGGCCGCCCCCATCACCGCGAACTGCGCCAGGTTGCGCGCGTCGCATTCGGTGTTGGCGCCCAGATCGAGCATCACAAGGTTGTGCTTGCCGAGCGTCGGCAGGATGCCGGCCAGCGCGGGTCGATCGATGCCGGCCATCGTGCGCAGCGCCAGTTTCGACATGGCCATCAGCGCGCCGGTGTTACCGGCGGAGACCGCCGCGTCGGCGCGGCCTTCCTTCACCGCGAGGATCGCCATCCCCATCGATGTGGTCTTGGTGCGGCGGATCGCCTGGCTCGGCCGATCCTCGCCGGAAATCACGTCGGGCGCGTGGACGATCTCGACACAGGGGCCGAGCGCCTTGTGGCGCGCGACCTCGGCGGCGATCAGCCCTTCGTCCCCGAACAGGATGAAACGGATGTTGGGATCGCGGGCGGCGACCCGTGCCGCGCCCGCGACCGTCATCGCCGGGCCACCATCGCCACCCATCGCGTCGAGCGCGATGAGGGGTTTACCGGCCGTCATCGCCCCCGCCAGGCCCGTCTCAGGCCTCGGTGCTCACGACCTCACGGCCGTTATAGTGGCCGCAGGCGTTGCACAGGTTGTGCGGACGCTTCAGCTCACCACAATTCGGGCATTCCTGGAATGCCTCGACGGTCAGCGCGTCATGGCTGCGGCGCATGTTGCGCTTGGAAGGCGAGGTCTTTCGCTTGGGGACGGCCATCTCGGCACCTATTCCATTCGTTCAAAAAAGAAATCGACGAGTCGATGGCCGGTCAACGACGCGATGCGCCGCACCCCTTGCCGTCAGGCTCGTCGGAAGCGTCAGGCCCTATAGCGATTCCGCGTCGCGTTGCAACCCGCTTGCCACCGGCCGGCAACGCTGCGATGCCCGCCTTCCGCCGATCCGCCGAGAGAGCCCGCCCGCATGACCACGATCGCCCTGCCCTCGATCACCCTGCTCTACGCCGCCGCCTTCGCCTTGCTCAACCTGTGGCTGTCGGTGCGCGTGGCGACCGTGCGGATCAAGGGCGGGACGATGGACGGCCATGGCGGCGACGGCAGCCTGCTCCACAAGCGCGGCCGGGCGCACGCCAATTTCAACGAATATGTGCCGATCGCGCTGGTGCTGATGCTGGTGCTGGAATTGCGCGTCGGCCATGCCGCCGGCCTGTGGGCGCTGGGCGCCGCGCTGATCGTGGGCCGCCTGCTCCACCCCTTCGGCCTGGAGCGCCCCGCCCCCAACCCCTTCCGCATGGCCGGCATCCTGCTGACCTGGCTCGCCACCCTCGGGCTGGCGCTGTGGGCGATCTACCTCGCCTTCCAGCCGGGGCCCGCGATCACCTACTTCTGATTGTCCGATAACCGTGCTCCTGCGGAGGCAGGAACAGGGAAACCGACTGGACGGCCTACCGCCCTGCCAGCACCCGATCCGCCACATAGGGATTGCTCGCCCGCTCGTGCGCGAAGGTGGACATCGGGCCATGGCCGCACACGAACGCCGTCTCCCCGCCCAGCGGCCACAGCCGCCCGGTGATCGCCCCGATCAGATCGTCATGATTGCCGCGCGGGAAATCGGTGCGGCCGATCGATCCCTTGAACAGCACATCGCCCACGAACGCCACCTTCGACGGCGCATGGTGGAACACGACATGGCCCGGCGTGTGGCCGGGGCAGTGATAGACGTCGAGGGTCAGCTCCCCCACCGTCACCGTGTCGCCATTCTCCAGCCAGCGATCGGGCTCGAACGGCGTGCCGGGGATGCCGAAGCTGCGGCTGTCGTCGGCGAGTTTCGCGATCCAGAAGCGATCCTCTTCCTGCGGCCCCTCGATCGGCACGCCCAGGTCCGCCGCCAGCTCCGCCGTGCCGCCGCAATGATCGAGATGGCCGTGCGTCACGAGCAATTTCTCCACCGTCACCTTGTGCTGCGCCGCCGCCGCCTTCAGCTTGGGGATCTCGCCGCCCGCGTCGATGAAGGCGCCCTTCATGGTGGCGGTGCACCAGATCAGGGTGCAATTTTGCTGGAAGGCGGTCACCGGAATGATCGCGGCCTGAAGCGGAGGTGTCGTCATCCCTCCCCTATCGACCGCCGCGCGGCGGGGGGCAACAGGGGAGCGGCGCTCTACCGCCCCCAAAATCGTCACCCGGCGAAAGCCGACATCTCGCCAGGCGGGCCCACCCGCCAGAACGGAACGCGACAACCGCTGTCCTACACGCCCCCGATATGCCACTTGCCGGAGCGTCATGCGAAGCCTCTCGCCCGCTTCCTACAATCCGCGACCCGCCGGAACCTTCGCGGGAAGCGTGTCGGGGGATGACGTGCCGTCAACTTCGTCAACTTCCGGCGCCTGCCGCCGCGCCCGAATCACCCGGTTTTCGATTGCGGCCCGCCGCCCGATTCGCCACCGGCGCCCGCGATGATCGATTGTTCCATTCCCTTCGTCCTGCTCGACGACGCCCGGCCCGACGGCGGCGCGCGCCTCTACACCGCGCCCAGCGCCATCATCACCGCCACCCGCGCCAGCGATGTCCCCGCCGCGCTCGACCGGCTCCGCGCCGCCTCCGGCCAAGGCGCCCACCTCGCCGGCCACCTCGCCTATGAGGCCGGGCACGCCCTCGTTGGCCCCACCACCCCGCCGCCCGCCGACGCGCCGCTCCTCTGGTTCGGCCTGTTCGATGCGCCGCGCCACATCACCCCGGCCGAAACCGCCGCGCTGCTGCCCGATCCCGCCGGCGCCTGGGCCGGCCCGCCGCGCCCCCGCCTCGACGCCACAGCCCACGCCGCCGCCGTCGATCGGGTGCAGGCGCTGATCGCCGCCGGGGACATCTATCAGGCGAACCTCACCTTCCCCGCCGACGTGGCCGTGGCGGGCGATCCGCTCGCGCTCTACGCCCGCCTGCGCCGCGCCCAGCTGTCCCCGTGGGGCGGGGTGGTGTGGACCGGCGACCACTGGCTGCTGTCGCTCTCCCCCGAACTCTTCTTCACGGTGGAGGCCGGCTGCGTCACCGCCCGCCCGATGAAGGGCACCGCGACGCGCGGGAGCAACCCACTCGCCGATGCCGAGGCCGCCGCCACCCTCGCCGCCGATCCCAAGCAACGCGCCGAAAATCTGATGATCGTCGATCTGCTCCGCAACGATCTGTCGCGCATCGCCGAGCCCGCCAGCGTCGCCGTGCCGCATCTCTTCGTGGTCGAGACCTATCCCACGATCCACCAGATGACCTCGACCGTAACGGCACGGCTGGGCGCGGACCATGACGCGATCGACCTGCTTGCCGCCGCCTTCCCCTGCGGATCGATCACCGGCGCCCCGAAACGCCGCGCGATGGAGGTGATCGACGCGGTGGAGATGGGGCCGCGCGGCGCTTATACCGGCTCGATCGGGCGGATCGACCCCAGCGGGGACGCCGCCTTCAACGTCGCTATCCGCACGTTGGTCATGGAGGGAGAATCGATGACCGCCACGCTTGGCCTGGGATCGGGGATCGTCGCCGATTCGGTCGCCCCGGAGGAATGGCGCGAATCGCTGGCCAAGGCCGGTTTCGTCACCGCCGGCCAGCAACCGTTCGACCTGATCGAGACGATGCGCTTCGACCCTTACGACGGCCTGCTCGAACTCGATCGCCACATGGGCCGGCTGAAGGCCAGCGCCGCCGCTTTCGACTTCACCTTCGATCATCATGGCGCGCGCAACGAATTGCAGGCCGCCACCTTCAAGCTGCGCGACGCGCGCTGCGTCCGCCTGCGCCTGTCGCCGCGCGGATCGATCGCGATCGAGGTGAGCGCCATCCCGCGCAGCCCCGCCAGCGTCTCCGTCGCGCTCGCCCCGCTGCCGGTCGATCCCGCCGACTTCCGCCTCCGCCACAAGACCAGCGACCGCGCCTTCTACGATATCGCGCGCAAGGCGACGGACGGCTTCGAGGTGGCCTTCACCGATCCGGCGGGCTTCCTCACCGAAGGCAGCTTCACCAACCTCTTCGTCCAGCGCGGCGAGACGTTGCTCACCCCGCCGCTGTCGCGCGGGCTGCTGCCGGGCGTGCTGCGCGCGTCGCTGATCGGCGCCGGCCGGGCTGAGGAGGCCGATCTTACCCCGGCCGATCTCAAGCAGGGCTTCTTCATCGGCAATCAATTGCGTGGGCTCATCCCCGCGCGGCTGGTTGCGGGGTCGGAACGGCTGGGGCTATAGCCCGCCCGCCTTTCTATCCCGTCCGCACAAGGTTTCGATCATGAGCTTCATCTCCGACGCGCTCGACCGCATCACGCCCTCGCCGACCCTGGCGATGACCTCGCGCGTGCTGGAGCTGAAGCAGCAGGGCGTCGACGTGATCGGGCTCTCCGCCGGCGAGCCCGACTTCGACACGCCCGATCATATCAAGGAGGCCGCCATCGCGGCCATCCGCAACAACGAGACGCGCTACACCAATGTCGACGGCACCGCCGCGCTGAAGGCGGCGATCGCGCTGAAATTCCAGCGCGACAACGGCCTCGATTACGCCCCCAACCAGATCAGCGTGAACGCGGGCGGCAAGCACACCCTGTTCAACGCCTTCGTCGCGACGATCAATCCGGGCGACGAGGTCATCATCCCGGCGCCTTACTGGGTCAGCTATCCCGATATCGTCCAGTTCGCCGGCGGCACGCCGGTGATCGTGTCGGCCGGCGTGGACGTGGAATACAAGATCCAGCCCGCCCAGATCGAGGCGGCGATCACCCCGCGCACCAAGTGGCTGCTGCTCAATTCGCCCTCCAACCCCACGGGCGCCGCTTATTCGGCCGACGAACTGCGGGCGATCGGCGAGGTGCTGCTGCGCCACCCCCACGTCTGGGTGATGGCCGACGATATGTACGAGCATATCCTGTACGATGATTTCCAGTTCGCCACGATCGCCCAGGTCTGCCCCGAGCTGTACGCCCGCACCCTCACGGTCAACGGCTGCTCCAAGGCCTATTCGATGACCGGCTGGCGCATCGGCTTCGCCGGCGGCCCGGCGCCGCTCATCAAGGCGATGGCCAAGCTCCAGTCGCAATCCACCTCCAACCCCTGCTCGATCGCGCAGGCGGCGGCGGTGGCGGCGCTGACCGGCCCGCAGGATTTCCTCAAGGAGCGCGCGAAGGCCTTCCAGTCGCGCCGCGATCTGGTGGTGTCGATGCTCAACCAGGCCCCCGGCATCGTCTGCCCCCGCCCAGAAGGCGCCTTCTACGTCTATCCCGACGTCTCCGGCCTGATCGGCAAGGTGACGCTGGGCGGCCAGACGATCACCAACGACGAGGCCCTGATCGATTACTTCCTCGACGACGCGCGGGTCGCGGCCGTCCACGGCGCGGCCTTCGGGTTGGAGCCGGCCTTCCGCGTCAGCTACGCTTTGTCGGAAGCGACCTTGACCGAGGCGTGCGAGCGCATCCAGCGGGCCTGCGCCGCGCTGAAGTAACCGAGTAGCGGATTCACCCCGCATTTCTCCGCATGACGAACGGCGGCGCGCGGCCTAAACCCGCGCCATGAAGATCGCGACCTTCAACGTGAACGGGATCAAGTCCCGCCTCCCCCGCCTGCTCGAATATCTCGCCGAGGCGGAGCCCGACGTGGTGTGCCTTCAGGAACTGAAGACCAGCGACGAGACCTTTCCCGCCGCCGATATCGAGGTGGCCGGCTATGGCGCGATCTGGCATGGGCAGAAGGGGTTCAACGGCGTCGCGATCCTCGCGAAAGGGCAGGTGCCGATCGAGACGCGGCGCGGCCTGCCCGACGATCCCGATCCGTCGCACAGCCGCTATCTGGAGGGGGCGATCGACGGGGTGATCGTGGCGTCGATCTATCTGCCCAACGGCAATCCCCAGCCCGGTCCCAAGTTCGACTACAAGCTCGCCTGGTTCGATCGGTTGCTCGATCATGCCGCCCACCTGTTCGCGGCCGAGGTGCCGGTGGTGCTGGCGGGCGATTATAACGTCATCCCCGCCTCGACGCATGACGACACCTTCTCGGTGCGGGCGATGGCGAGCGATGCGCTGCTCCAGCCCGAATCGCAGGCCGCGTTTCGCCGGATGAAGGCGGCCGGCTGGACCGACGGGCTGCGCGTGCGCCAGCCGCGCGGCGCGCTCTACACCTTCTGGGATTATCAGGCGGGCGCGTGGCAGCGCGACGCGGGTTTCCGCATCGATCATCTGATGCTCAGCCCCGCCGCCGCCGACCGGCTGGTCGATTCGGGCGTCGACAAGCATGTGCGCGGCCGGGAGAAGGCGAGCGACCATGTGCCGGCCTGGGTGGTGCTGGGCTGATGCGGCGGGGGTTGCTGCTCGCCGCCGTCGCGTTCGTCTCCGCGCCGCTGGCCGCCCGTGTGCCGGTGCAGGTGATCCAGGTGGTGAAAGCCTATCCGCACGACACGCGCGCCTTCACCGAAGGGCTCTTCTTCCGCGACGGGATGATGTTCGAAAGCACCGGGCTGGAGGGACGATCGGATATCCGCCGCTATCGGCTGGAAGACGGCAAGGTTCTGGCGCGCGTCGCCCTGCCGCCCAATCTGTTCGGCGAGGGCATCGTCGACTGGAAGGACGAGATCGTCAGCCTCACCTGGCGCAACGGCTTCGGCTTCCGCTGGAACCTCGCCAGCCTGAAGCGGGGCAGGAAATTCACCTACCCCGGCGAGGGCTGGTCGCTGACCCGCACCGATCGCGAGCTGGTGATGAGCGACGGCACGCCGGTGCTGCGCATCCTCGATCCCGTCACCTTCCGCATCAAGCGGCGCGTGACGGTGACGGCGGACGGCGTGCCGGTGCAGAATCTCAACGAGCTGGAATATGTGAAGGGCGATATCCTCGCCAACATCTGGATGACCGACCGCATCGCCCGCATCGATCCGGCGACCGGCAAGGTGAAGGCGTGGATCGATCTGTCGCCGGTGGTGGCGCAGCAGCAGTCAAGCCAGGACGATGTGGCGAATGGCATCGCCTATGACGCCAAGGGCGACCGGCTGTTCGTGACGGGCAAGCTGTGGAGCAAGCTGTACGAGATACGGCTGCTGCCGGCGCGGTAAGCCCGTCTAGCCCAGCCGCACCAGCGTGCCCGCGCCCTGCTTCGTGAAGATCTCGATCAGCATCGCGTGCGGCACCCGCCCGTCGAGGATGACGGCGGCGTCCACCCCGCCCTCGACCGCGTCGATGCAGGTCTGGAGTTTCGGGATCATGCCGCCGGAGATCGTGCCGTCGGTCTGGAGCAGGTTGATCTGGCTCGGCGTCAGATCGGTCAGCAGCGCCTTCTGCTTGTCCAGCACGCCGGCCACGTCGGTCAGCAGGAACAGCCGCTCGGCGCCCGTCGCGATCGCCAGGAAGCCCGCCATCGTGTCGGCGTTGATATTGTAGCTCTCGCCATCCTTGCCGATGCCGATCGGCGCGACCACCGGGATCATCCCCGCCCTGGAGATGGTATCCAGCACCGTGGTATCGACATGGTCGATCTCGCCGACGAGGCCCAGATCGTGGGTCGGATGCTTCATCTTGGTCGCGGTGACGAGCCGGCCGTCCTTGCCGGAAATGCCGACCGCCCGGCCGCCGGCGCGGGCGATCCAGGCGACGATTTCCTTGTTGATCTGGCCGGACAATACCATCTCGGCGACCTTCATTGTCGCCTCGTCGGTCACGCGCAGCCCATCGACGAATTTGCTCTCCACGCCGCTGGCCTTCAGCATCGCGCCGATCTGCGGCCCGCCGCCGTGCACCACCACCGGATTGATGCCGACCGCCTTCAGCAGCACGACATCCTCGGCGAAGTCGCGCGCCAGCTCCGGGTCGCCCATCGCGTGGCCGCCATATTTCACCACGAAGGTGGAGCCGGCGTAGCGCTGCAGATAGGGCAGCGCCTCGGTCAGCGTCTCGGCCTTGGCGAGCAGGGCGGGGTCGGGGCGATAATCGGTCATGGCCGCGCCCATAGCGGCCAAGGTGGCTGTAGGAAAGGCGTGGCCGTTTGTTTGAAATGCGAGGAAGATCGCATTTCAATCCGGCACCAGCCCGCTCCCCCACCCGGCCACCCATTCAGGATATGCTATGGGAGGCCGGGTGGGGGAGCGGGCCGGTGCCGCCCTCCGCCGTGAGGCGGACAACAAAAACTACCTCAGCCCTTGCGGAAGCGCGCCACGAAGAAGCCATCGGCCCCACCGGCGTCCGCCAGCGTGCCCGGCAGCACCCGCACCCGACCGGCCGCGTCGGGCGCGAAACCCTCGGGCAATTCCTCTTGCGCCACCGGATCGGCGATGAAGCCGGGATGGCTGGCCAAGAAAGCGTCGGTCACGCCCTCGCCCTCGGCGGGCTCCAGCGAGCAGACCGAATAGATCAAGGTGCCCCCCGGCTTCAGCGCGTCGGCGGCGCGGGCGAGCATCGCGCTCTGCCGCTCGGCCAGTCCCTCGATCGCGCGCGGGCGCACCCGGTGCAGCACGTCCGGGTGGCGGCGGAAGATGCCGGTGGCCGAACAGGGCGCGTCGAGCAGCACCGCATCGACCGGCTCGGGCGGCGCGAAGGTCAGCGCGTCGGCGGTGACGCATTTGGCCTGGAGCCGCGTGCGGGCAAGATTCTCGCGCACCCGCTTCAGCCGCGCCTCGACCAGATCGATCGCGCGCACCGACCAGCCGGCGGCCGCCAGTTGCAGCGTCTTGCCGCCGGGCGCGGCGCACAGGTCGATCGCATGGCGGCCCTTGCCGACGCCCAGCAGGCGCGCGGGCAAAGTGGCGGAGATATCCTGCACCCACCAGGCGCCGTCGGCGTAACCGGGCAGGTCGGGCACCGACGATCCGGCGGGGATGCGGACATGGCCGGGGGCGAGGCTCACGCCCTCCAGCCGCTCGGCCCATTCGGCAGTGACGGCGGGATCGCGCCCGGCATCGCGCAAGGTGATATCGATCGGCGGCGGCGCGGCGATCGCCCGCGCGGCGGCCTCGGCCATGCCGTCGCCCCACGCTTCCGCCCAGCGCAGCGCGACGGCGGCGGGCAGCGAGGGGGTGGGGGGCAGTTGCGCGCCGCTCCGCATCAGGCTGCCGAACACGCCATGCACCAGCCGCTTGGGGCCGCCATCGACCAGCGGCAGCACCGTCGAGATGGCGGCATGTTGCGGCGTGCCGAGCGCCAGCGGCTGGATCAGCGCGATGCGCAGCGCGGTGCGCGCCTTGGCGTCGTCGGGCAGCGGCTTGGCGGTCGCGCCGTCGATCAGCGCATCCAGATCGGGCAGACGGCGCAGCACCTCGGCGGCGATGGCGTGGGCGAAGGCGCGGTCGTCGCCGCGCTCGATGTCGCGCGTGGCCGACGCCAGCGCGCTTTCCAGCGGCAGGCCCTTGCGGAGAACCGCGTCGAGCAGGCGCAGCGCGGCGCGGCGGGCGGCGGTGCCGGGGGGATCGGTGTCGGCCATCAGGCGGTAAGGGGTCGGGTCACGCCCGCCCCTCTATCAGCGCGAGCGGTTCGGATCGAGCGCGCTCGTCCGGCGCGGACGCGATGGTGCCGGCGAGGCCATCGGGCGCAGCGCGGAGCGGCGCGCCGGAGCGGCGGGCCGGCCGATCGCCGGCGCGGGCATCGTCTCGGCGATCCGGCGCAGCGCCTCGATGCGGTTGGCGGTCGCGGGGTGGGTGGCGAACAGGCTGTCGCCGTCGCCGCCGGGCACGATATACAGCTGCGCCGTCGCCGGCAGGCGTCGCGTCACCGGATTGGGGATGCGCGCCGCCGCTTCGGAGAGCTTGGCCAGCGCCGAGGCCAGCGCGCGCGGGTTGCCCGAAATCTCGGCGCCGGCCTTGTCGGCCCCATATTCGCGGTGGCGGCTGATCGCGAGCTGCACGATCATCGCCGCGAAGGGCGCCACCAGCACCGCCAGCAGCCCGGCCACCATCCCCTGCCGATCGCGCCCGCCGCCGAACATCAACCCGAAATTGGCGAGCATCGAAATGGCGCCCGCGATCGTCGCGGTCATCGTCATGACGAGCGTGTCGCGGTTGCGGACATGGCCCAATTCGTGCGCCATCACGCCGGCGATCTCCTCCTTCGTCAGCAGGCCGAGCAGGCCCGTCGTCGCGGCGACGGCGGCGTGCGCCGGGTCGCGCCCGGTGGCGAAGGCGTTGGGATGGGGCGAATCGATCACATAGACACGCGGGTGGGGCAGGCCGGCGCGGTCGGCCAGATCGTGCACCAGCCCGACCAGTTCGGGGCAGGACCGGCGGTCCACTTCACGCGCGCCGTGCATCGACAGCACGATGCGATCGGCGTTCCAGAAAGTGACGAGGTTCATCCCCGCCGCCACGACCAGCGCGATCACCGCGCCGCTCGGCCCGCCCAGGGTCAGGCCGAGCGCCATGAACAGCGCCGTCATCGTGGCGAGCAACATCGTGGTGCGTAAGCGATTCATATTGCGGCTGAAACCCGTGAACCCTCTCCGGGCGTTGATGTGGGAAGGCCATCGGCCTAAATCAATCGCTCCAGATCGGAGGCACCTGATGACGCGCCAGCCGGGCCAACGCCCGCCCCATGTGAAGCCGCCGGCTAATCTCAGCCCCAGCCCCCCCGTGCCCGTGCCCGAGGATGTGGCGCGCGACCCGGACGAACCCTCCTACGCCAACCGGCAGGGCGTCGATCCGGTGCGCTACGGCGATTGGGAATCGAAGGGCATCGCCATCGATTTTTGAACGATGGTTCGGAAGAAGAAGGAAGATCGGTTCACGCGGAGACGCGGAGAGAAGAAGGAATGAGATGGGACGTGGCTCATCGGCCGAACCCGATCCTCCAACCTGCGGGAGCCACGTTCCGATAAACTCTTCCTTCTTCTCTCCGCGCCTCCGCGTGAACAAAAAAGGGCGCGGACATCTCGATCCGCGCCCTTTTCTCTATCCGTAACAGGCCGATCAGAGCTTGCCGGTGAGTTCCGGTACGATCTTGAAGAGATCGCCGACGAGGCCGATGTCGGCGACCTGGAAGATCGGGGCGTCCTCGTCCTTGTTGATGGCGATGATGGTCTTCGAATCCTTCATGCCGGCGAGGTGCTGGATCGCACCCGAGATGCCGACCGCGACATACACTTCCGGCGCCACGATCTTGCCGGTCTGGCCGACCTGATAGTCGTTCGGCGCATAGCCCGCGTCGACCGCCGCGCGGCTCGCGCCGACACCGGCGCCGAGCTTGTCGGCCAGCGGATCGATCACCGCGTGGAACTGCTCCTCGCTGCCGAGAGCGCGACCGCCCGAGACGATGATCTTGGCCGAGGTCAGCTCCGGCCGCTCCGACTTGGCGATCTCGGCGCCCGCGAAGGTCGAGAGCCCGCTGTCGCCCACGCCCGAGACGGCCTCGACACTGGCCGAGCCACCCTCGCGGCCCGCCTTGTCGAACGCCGTGCCGCGCACGGTGATGACCTTCTTCGCATCGCTCGACTTGACGGTGGCGATGGCGTTGCCGGCGTAGATCGGCCGGGTGAAGGTGTCGGCGCTCTCGACCGAGAGGATATCGCTGATCTGCATCACATCGAGCAGCGCCGCGACGCGCGGGGCGATGTTCTTGCCGTTGGAGGTCGCCGGCGCCACGAAGGCATCGTGGTCGCCCATCAGGCCGACGATCAGCGGCGCGACATTCTCCGGCAGCGCGTGCGCATAGGCCGCGGCGTCGGCGAGCAGCACCTTGGCGACGCCCGCGATCTTGCCGGCGGCATCGGCGACGGCGGCGACGCCCTCGCCCGCGACCAGCGCATGGACGTCGCCCAGCTTGGCGGCGGCGGTGACGGCCGACAAGGTGGCGTCCTTCACGGCCCCGCCATCATGCTCGACCCAGACGAGGACGCTCATGCCGCCACTCCCATATTCTTCAGTTTCGCCACCAGTTCATCGACATCGGCGACCTTCACGCCGGCGACCCGCTTGGGCGGCTCGACCACCGTCACCGTCGTGAGACGCGGGGTCACGTCCACGCCGTAATCGGCGGGGGTCTTCTGCGCCAAGGGCTTGGACTTGGCCTTCATGATGTTCGGCAGGCTCGCATAGCGCGGCTCGTTGAGGCGCAGGTCGGTCGTCACGATGGCCGGCAGCGCCAGCGTCACCGTCTCGAGCCCGCCATCGACCTCGCGCGTCACCGACACTTGCTCGCCCGACACCTCGACCTTCGAGGCGAAGGTGCCCTGCGGCCGCCCGGTCAGCGCCGCCAGCATCTGGCCGGTCTGGTTGCTGTCGTCGTCGATCGCCTGCTTGCCCAGGATCACGAGACCCGGCCGCTCCTCGTCGACGATGCCCTTCAGGATCTTGGCCACCGCCAGCGGCTCGACATCGCCCTCGTTCACCACCAGGATCGCGCGATCCGCACCCATCGCCAGCGCCGTGCGCAGCGTCTCCTGCGCCTTGGCCACACCGATCGAGACCGCCACGACCTCCGTCGCGACACCCTTCTCGCGCAGACGGATCGCCTCTTCCACCGCAATCTCGTCGAACGGGTTCATCGACATCTTCACGTTCGCAAGATCGACGCCCGAACCGTCCATCTTCACGCGCGGCTTCACATTGTAATCGATCACCCGCTTCACGGGCACCAATACCTTCATGACCGATCTCTCCTAGAACCAGAGGTGGGCGAGCGACCGACCCTGACGGTCTGCCCGAAAACCCGATGGGATTGGCTTTTGCCATTCCCCGCCATCGGGCTGGAACGCAAATGCGAAGTTGCGGATTTGCAAACCGCAACTTCGCTTCGCATTGGCGGATTTACGCGGCCTGCTTCACCTGCGCCACGATCTTCTTGGCGGCATCGCCCAGATCGTCGGCGGCGACGATCGGCAGGCCGGAATTGGCCAGCAGATCCTTGCCCTGCTGCACGTTGGTCCCCTCCAGGCGCACGACCAGCGGCACCGAGAGGTTCACTTCCTTGGCGGCGGCGATGATGCCGTCGGCGATGATGTCGCAGCGCATGATGCCGCCGAAGATGTTGACGAGGATGCCCTTCACCGCCGGATCGCTCAGGATGATCTTGAACGCGGCCGTCACCTTCTCCTTGGTGGCGCCACCGCCCACGTCGAGGAAGTTGGCCGGGAAGGCGCCGTTGAGCTTGATGATGTCCATCGTCGCCATGGCGAGGCCGGCGCCGTTGACCATGCAGCCGATGTCGCCGTCCAGCTTGATGTAGGCCAGGTCATACTTCGATGCCTCGACCTCGGCGGGATCCTCCTCGGTCTCGTCGCGCAGCGCGAAGATGTCCGGGTGGCGGTACAGGCTGTTCGAATCGAACGACACCTTGGCGTCCAGCACCAGCAGCTTGCCGTCGGTCGTCTCGACCAGCGGGTTGACCTCGAGCATCTCCATGTCGGTCGCGACGAACGCCTCGTACAGCGACTTGGCGACGGCGATCGCCTGCTTGTTGAGATCGCCGGTCAGCTTCAGCGCGAAGGCGACGGCGCGGCCGTGGTGCGGCTGGAAACCCTCGGCCGGATCGATCGTGATCGACTGGATCTTCTCGGGCGTGTCGTGGGCGACGGTCTCGATGTCCATGCCGCCCTCGGTCGAGACGACCATGGCGATGCGGCCGCTGGCGCGATCGACCAGCATCGAGAGATAATATTCCTTGGCGATGTCGGCGCCGTCGGTGACGTACAGGCGGTTCACCTGCTTGCCGGCGTCCCTCGTCTGGATGGTGACGAGCGTGTTGCCGAGCATGTCGGCGGCGTTGGCCTTCACCTCGTCGAGCGACTTGGACAGGCGCACGCCGCCCTTGGCGTCGGCGGCCAGTTCCTTGAACTTGCCCTTGCCGCGCCCGCCGGCGTGGATCTGCGCCTTCACGACGAACAGCGGCCCGGGGAGCTTGCCGGCCGCTTCGACAGCCTCCTCCACCGTCAATGCCGGGAAGCCGATCGGCACGGGCGCGCCGAACTTCGCGAGGACTTCCTTGGCCTGATATTCGTGGATGTTCATGGCGTGTTGCTACCCCTGAGTCCGTGGAAAGGTGGTCGCGGGCGGCTAAAGCATGGAACGGCGCCACAGGGCAACCCGCCCCACGCAATAGCACCTTGGTGCGGCGCGGGCCGCCGGTTATGGGCGTGGCATGTCGTGGCCGTTCGCCGTTCTTTTATGTCTCGCCACCATCGCCGGCATGGAGGCGTTCGCCTATGCCGCGCACCGCTGGGTGATGCACGGGCCGGGCTGGTTCCTCCACGCCAGCCACCATGCCCCGCGCACCGGAAACTGGGAGCTGAACGATCTCTACGCGGTGATCTTCGCGGTGCCGTCGTTCGTGCTGATCCTGGGCGGGGTGCAATTGGGCTGGTGGCCGGGCTGCACCTGGATCGGCGCGGGGATCGCGGCCTATGGCGCGATCTATTTCGGCTTCCACGACGTGATCGTCCACCGGCGTCTCGCCCACCGCTACGTCCCGCGCTCCCCCTATATGAAGCGCATCGTGCAGGCGCACCGGCTGCACCATGTGGTGGAGACCAAGGAGGGCACGGTGAGCTTCGGCTTCCTCGTGGCGCCAAGGCCCGAGGTGCTGAAGGCGGAACTGGCGCGGCGCCGCCACGCCGGGGTGCGGGCGGCGCGGGGGCGGTAGTCCCGCCTGGTGCTCAGGCCGGAACCGGCGCTTCGGCCGCGATCAGACGCTCGCGCTTCAGATCGGCCCAGAAGGCGGCGGGTACGGCGGTCCGCATCGAATCGGCATTCTGCGCGGCCTGCGTCGCCGATCGCGCGCCGGGGATGATCGCCGACACCACCGGATGGGCGGCGGCGAACTGGAGCGCGGCGGTGCGCAGACCAGTGCCGTGGCGCTGCGCCACCGCCGCGATCCGCGCGCGGCGATCGAGGATGTCGGTGGGCACCTCGCGCTTGTAGTTGAACCGCTCGCCGCCCGCGAGGAAGCCGTCGTTGAGCGGCGCGCCGACCACGATCGACGCGCCGCGCCGCGCCGCCACCGGCATCAGGCGGGTGAGCGCCGCCTCATGCTTCACGATCGAATATTGGGTGGCGGACAGGATGATGTCCGGGTCCGCCGCCTCGAACGCCGCCAGCGCCGGCTCCAGCGTGTTGACGCCCAGCCCCCACGCCTTGATGAGCCCCTCCTTCCGCATCCGGGTCAGCTCGGGCATGGCGCCCTTGATCGCCTGTGCCAGATAGTCCTTCCAGCGCGGCCCCATGTCGGCATTGTCGGGCGACACGTCGTGGATGAAGACGATGTCGAGCCGCGAGACGCCGAGCCGCTGGAGGCTGTCCTCGATCGAGCGGCGCGTGCCCTCCGCGCTGTAATCATAGACGTGGCGGAAGGGCGGCACCTCGGCCCAATTGCCCACCTTGGTGCCCGCTACCGCCTGATCGGGCCGCAGCAGCCGGCCGACCTTGGTGGAAAGCGTGAAGCTGTCGCGATCCCGGCCGTCGAAGAAGGTGCCGAAGCGCCGCTCGGACAGGCCGAGGCCATACCAGGGCGAGGTGTCGAAATAGCGCACGCCCTCGTCCCACGCCGCCTGCAACGCGCCCATCGCCTGTTCGGGCGAGGTGACGACGTGATTGCTGCCGACCTGCGTGCCGCCCATGCCGAGCCGCCCTGCCGGGCGGAAGCGGCCGCCCTCGACCGGGGCATTGGCGGGGAGCGGCCCGGCGGGCGCGCGGGCGGCGGCGGGCATCGCCGACAGCGCGGCGAGGCCGGCGGCGCCGGTGAGGAAATGGCGGCGGTCGGTCATGGGACATATCTCCGGCTGCGGCGCGACGGGCGCACCGAGGTTCACCCGGCGGAGAAAGCGTGAGCGGCTGGGACGGGGCCGTGACAAATCATGTCCTGGATTGCGTTTTCAGGCGGCATGATTGTCAGTTTCTTATCGCAACCTTTGCGCGTGCCGTGCGATGGCGATCAGTTCCTCGTCGAGCAGCACCGTGCCCACCGTGCCGCTCGCCTTGATCTGGCGTTCGGCCGCGCCCAGCCGGTCGATGGCGCGGGCGATCGCCTCCGGGGTCCAGCGCGACAGCTGCGCCTGCACCTCGTCCTTCTCCTTCCAGAAGATCGCCTTGCCCGATGTCGCCATCACGCCCGACAGCGTCTCGCCATTCGCCATCTGCGCGCGCAGGCCGCCGAGCAGCATCAGCCGGCGGAGCAAGGCGCGGGCGACGGGGATGCCGGCGATGCCCTCGGTGCCGAGCCGGGCCATTTCGCGATCGGCGTCGGCGGGCCGGCCGGACAGGACCGCGCCGACCAGCCGGCTGAGATCGCCCTCGTCGAGCGCGGCGCCGAGATCGTCGAGCGCCTCATGATCGATCTCGCCCGGCCGATCGGGCGCGGCATCGGCGTAGAGCGCGAGCTTCTCGATCTCCTGCGCCAGCAAGGCGCGGTCTCCGTTGGTGGCCTTGGCGAGCCGCTGGGCGACGTCGGGGCGGATCATCAGCCCGGCGTCGCGCGCCATCTGCTGCGCCAGCCGATCGGCATCGGCCCCCTCGGGCGCGTAGCTGGCGAACACCAGCACCGCCGGGCTGGCCAGCGCCAGCTTGAGCAGCTTGGAATCCTTGCGCAGATTGCCCGCGACCATCGCCACCGGATTGCCGGCGGCCGACGCCTCCAGCAGCGCCTCGACGGCGGGCAGGCTCTCGTCACCGGCATTCTCGACGCGGATCCAGCGCGGATCGCCGAACAGCGAGATGGCCGCCGCCTGATCGGCCAGCGCGGCGGGGTCGGCGCGCAATTCGCCGCCCGTCAGGTCGATCCGCTCCGCGCCGCCGCCGACGGCCTTGGCCAGCCGCCCGGCTAGCGCCGCCGATCCCGATTCGTCGGGGCCGTAGAGCAGGAACAGGCGGACGTCCGCATCCGCCCGATCGAGCGCGCGCTCGATCTGCGGGCGGGTCGCCTTCACTTGTTGGCCGGGGCGCCGCCCTGATCGGAGCCGGTGCGCTCCATGTAGAGCGCGATGCGCGACACGATCTGGTCGGCCACCTCGGTCACCAGCCGCTCCTCGATCGTCTGTTCGGCGGCGATGGTGGCATATTCGGAACCCACCACGTCGAGACCCGCGTCCGATCCGGCGGTGGCGTCGAGCAGCACCTGCCCGCGCGCGGCATCGACCAGCCGGTAACGCGCGCGCAGGGTGCGCCGCTCGCGGGTGACGGCGCTGTCGGCGCGCACGCCGAAGCCCTGGATATTGTCGTCCAGCTCGATCTCCAGCCGGAAGCGCGCGGGCGCGCCCTCGGGCCGGTGGAGGCGATCGGCCAGCGCATGGCTCATCAGCCAGCCGTTGCGGTTGGGCATCGACTGCACCTCGATCGCCGCCAGCGACCGCGCCACCGGGCTGGCCGAGCCGCCCGAATAGAGCGGGCGCAGGCCGCAGCCGGTGAGGGCGAGGGAGATTGCGGCAAGGGCGGCGAGTCGCTTCATGCGACGAGGTTTACCAGACGATCGGGCACCACGATGATCTTCTTCGGCGTCTTGCCCTCCAGCAGGCGCAGCACCTTGTCCGATCCCATCGCCAGCGCCTCCAGCGTGGGCTTGTCGGTGCCCTTGGGCGCGGTCAGCGTGTCGCGCAGCTTGCCGTTGACCTGGATGGCGATGGTCACCTCGTCGTCCACCAGCAGCGCCGGATCATGTTCGGGCCACGGCGCATTGGCGATCAGGCCCGCTTCGCCGCGATCCTCCCACGCCTGTTCGGCGAGGTGCGGGATCATCGGCGAGGAGAGCAGCAGCAGCGTGCGGATCGCCGCCTCGCGGCTGGCCGAGGGCGCGGCCTTCTCGATCGCGTTGACCAGCCCATAGAGCTTAGCGACCGCCTTGTTGAACGACAGTGCCTCGATATCGGCGGCGATGCCGGCGATGGCGCGGTGGGTCTCGCGGTCGAGCGCCTTGTCCTCGCCCACGGCACCGCGCGGGGCCTGCGTGAGCTTCCAGACCCGCGCGGTGAAGCGCGCGCAGCCCTCGATGCCGGCGACGCTCCACGGCAGGTCGCGCTCGGGCGGGCTGTCGGAGAGCATGAAGAAGCGCACGGCGTCCGCGCCATGCTGGTCGAGGATCACATGCGGATCGACGACATTCTTCTTCGATTTCGACATCTTCTCGACCCGGCCGACCGTCACCGGCTCGCCGGTCGCGATCACCCTGCCGCCGCTGATATCCTCTGGCGCCAGCCACTGGCCGGCGGGATCCTTGTAGGTCTCGTGCGTCACCATCCCCTGCGTGAACAGGCCGGTGAACGGCTCCTTGATCGAAATCTTGCCGATCCGCTCCAGCGCGCGCGTCCAGAAGCGGGCGTAGAGCAGGTGGAGGATCGCATGTTCGACCCCGCCGATATATTGCCCCACCGGCATCCAGCTTTCCGCCACCGCGCGGTCGAACGGCCGGTCGGCCGGCTGGCTGGCGAAGCGGATGAAATACCAGCTCGAATCCACGAACGTGTCGAGCGTGTCGGTCTCGCGCCGGGCGGGGGCGCCGCACGACGGGCAATCGACATGGCGCCACGTCGGATGGCGATCGAGCGGATTGCCCGGCACGTCGAAGCTGACATCCTCGGGCAGCACCACCGGCAGCTGATCCTGCGGCACCGCGACCGGGCCGCACGCCTCGCAATGGATGATCGGGATCGGCGTACCCCAGTAACGCTGGCGGCTGACGCCCCAGTCGCGCAGGCGGTACACCGTCGTGCCCTCGCCCCAGCCCTCGGCATCGGCGCGCGCGGCGACGGCGGCCTTGGCGTCCTCGATCGACATCCCGTCGAGGAAGCCCGAGTTCACGATCACGCCGGGGCCGGTATAGGCCTCGTCCTGGATCGGCGCGTTCGCCTCGTCGAGCGAGGGGGAGACGACGCGGGGCACCGGCAGCGCATATTTGCGCGCGAAATCCAGATCGCGCTGGTCGTGGCCCGGCACCGCCATGATCGCGCCGGTGCCATATTCCATCAGCACGAAATTCGCGATGAACAGCGGCAGGGTGCGATCGGGCACCAGCGGATGCTGGACCCGGAGGCCGGTGTCGAAGCCCTTCTTCTCGGCGGTCTCCACCTCGGCGGCGGCGGTGCCCGAGTGGCGACATTCATCGACGAAGGCGGCAGCCAGCGGATCGCGCGCGGCGACGGCGCGGGCGATCGGATGCTCGGCCGCGACGGCGGCGAAGCTGGCCCCCATGATCGTGTCGGGCCGGGTGGTGAACACCTCGAAGCCGTCGATCTCGCCTTCCGGCGCCGCCAGCTTGAACGTGAACCGCAGGCCTTTCGACCGGCCGATCCAGTTTTCCTGCATCGTCCGCACCTTCTCGGGCCACTGGTCGAGACTCTTCAGCCCCTCCAGCAGTTCGTCGGCGAAATCGGTGATCTTCAGGAACCACTGGTTCAGCTTGCGCTTCTCGACCAGCGCGCCGGAGCGCCAGCCGCGCCCGTCGATCACCTGTTCGTTGGCCAGCACGGTCATGTCGACCGGATCCCAGTTCACCGCCGATTCGCGGCGATAGACGAGGCCCGCCTTGTACAGATCGAGGAACAGCGCCTGTTCCTGGCCGTAATAATCCGGCTCGCAGGTCGCCAGCTCGCGGCTCCAGTCGAGCGCGAAGCCGATCTTCTTGAGCGCGGTGCGCATCGCGGCGATGTTGGCGCGGGTCCAGTCGCCCGGATGGACGCCCTTTTCCATCGCGGCATTTTCGGCCGGCATGCCGAAGGCGTCCCACCCCATCGGGTGCAGCACCTCGAACCCCTTCATCCGCCGATAGCGCGCCAGCACGTCGCCCATCGTGTAATTGCGGACATGCCCCATGTGGATGCGCCCCGACGGATAGGGGAACATCTCCAGGACGTAGCTCTTCGGGCGCGGGCTGGCGTCGTCCGCGTGGAAAGTGCCTTCGGCTTCCCACCGTGCCTGCCAGTGCGCGTCGGCCGCCTTGTGGTCGAACCGCTCGCTCATGAAATCTCTACCCTTGGGTGTCAGCCGCCGACGGCGGTGCGGCGCAGGTCGCGGGCCTTGGAGAGGATGATATCCTCCAGCTTCTGCGCGGTCGCCGCCTGCACCGGCGCGTCGATCCACGTTCCCGCCTGGCTCACCTGGCGCTGCGCCGAGACGCGCACGGCATCGGCGCGCAGATCCTGGTCGAGGATCGCGACCGACAGCTTCATCCGCTCGGTCGGCACCGCCGGATTGGCATACCAGTCGGTCACGATCACGCCGCCGTTCGAATCGACCTGCTGGATCGGCATGAAGCTGAGCGTGTCGAGCGTGGCGCGCCACAGATAGGCGTTGACGCCGATCGTGGTGGTCTTGCTCGCGGCGAGCGTCGCTACCTGGATCCGCTGCTTGTCCCTGCCGCCGCCGCAACCGGCGAGCAGGCCGAGAAGGACGAGGCCGATGATGGGGCGGGCGGAGCGGATCATGCGCGACGGTTCCTGAAACAAGGGGTACGGGCCGAACGGGGCCGCCGCCGTTATAGAAGCTCCGCCCCTCCCGGCAAGCGGAGAGCGGAGCGGCGAAACGCGCCTCCGCGATGTGGATAAGTTGCAACAGGGGACGCGAAAGTGGCCGGCACCGCTGGAACTTCGCACCCCCTTCATTGTATCGCCACCACACAGGGACAAGATACAACGATCATGACGACGATTCGCGGGCAGATGGGGATGACGGGAGCGGCGCTGGCGCTTGCTTTGTCGTGCGCCCTGCCGGCGGCGTCCGCCGATGCCCGCGTGCCGGCTTCGCGGCTGCGCTCGGTCTCCTCCGTCACCCTCACCGGCTTCGGCACGTCGAGCCCGATGGCGGCCAATCCGCGCCGCGCGGCGCTGCTCTCGCGCGCGCAGCTGGATGACGGTGTCGAGGGCACGTTCCGCTTCACCCCATCGGGCAATTCCTCCAGCCGCCGCGCCGTGACCGTCGCGGTGCGCGCCCGCGGCCAGAGCCGCGACGAGGCCGCTCGCACGGCGATGGCCGCGATCCAGATCGCGCCGAGCGCCTACAATCTGGGCGTCGCGGTTGGCTGGAAGCGCTTCGCGCTCTCCGGCGACATCGCCCGCCTGCAAGGCAGCGTCCTGCCCGAAAATCGCGAATCGGCCGAAATCGGCCTGAGCTATTCGGGCAACCGCTGGAACACCCGCGTCGAGCTGGGCGCCGATCGCGCCATCGGCGATCGCCCGCGCATGCTGGGCGAGGACGAGGTCTATTCGGTCGGGCTGGGCGGCTCCTATTCGCTCACCCGCAATCTCGAGCTGACCGGCGGCGTCCGCTACCGCCTCCAGCGCGACCGCCTCGATACGCCGCAACTGGATACGCTGCGCGACAGCCAGGCGGTCTATGTGGGCACCGCCTTCAAATTCTGATCGGGTGACGGGCGCGGGCTCTTAGCGCGCGACCAAGGGCCGACTTAGCCAAACCCCACTCTTCTTCGTCACCCCGGACTTGTTCCGGGGGCCACCGATCCCCCATCGCAGCGGGTGAGCCGTATGCGTGTCGATCGCTTCTACGTGGACCCCGGAACAAGTCGGGGTGACGGGAAGGCTTTTGGCAACTGGCCGGATCACCCCGCCATTACCCGCGCATGATCCGCCGGATCGATATTGCTGCCGGACAGCATCACCATCGTCGCCGTCCCGTCCGCCGGCACCTTGCCCGCCAGCACCGCCGCCAGCGCCACCGCGCCGCCGGGCTCCACCACCATCCCCAGGCCAAAGGCATGGCGGATCGCCGCCCGTACCTCGGCCTCGCTCACCCACAGGCCGCGCGCGCCGGCCGCCTGCAACACGCCGAAGGTGATGTCCGCCACCCGCGTCGTCTGGAGCGCGTCGCAGGCGGTGGCGGGGGCGCCCGGCTCGACCGGCACGATATGGCCCGCCACCAGCGAACGGCCCATGTCGTCCCACCCCTCGGGCTCGACGACGATCATCTCGGCCCCCGGGACCGCCAGCGCGAGGCCGGAAGCCAGCCCGCCGCCGCCGCAGGGCGTCACGATCCGGCCGATCGGCCCCGCGCCCAGGGCCGCCAGCTGCGCCGCCGCCTCGATCCCCGCGCTGCCCTGTCCCTCCACCACGTCGACATCGTCGAACGAGGGCACCAGCACCGCGCCGCGCGCCTCGGCCAGCGCGGCGGCGATCGCCTCGCGGCTTTCGGTCTCGCGGTCGTAGGGGATGATCTCGGCGCCCAGCGCGGCGGTGGCGTCGCGCTTCACCGCCGGGGCGTCGGCCGGCATCACGATCGCCGCCGGCATGCGCAGCATCGCCGCCGCCCGCGCGACGCCCTGCGCATGATTGCCCGACGAGAAGGCGACCACCCCGCGCGGCCGATCGGGCTGCGCGATCTGAACCAGCCGGTTGTAGGCGCCCCGGAATTTGAAGGCCCCGCCCAGCTGGAGCGATTCGGCCTTCAGCCACACCCCCGGCCAACCCGGCAGCGGCAGCAGCGGGGTGACGCTGGCGACGCCGCCAAGTCGCGCGGCGGCGGCGATCACGCCGGCCGTGGAAGGGGCCGGTTTCTGGCGGTTTATCGCATTCATTCCTCACCTCGGCGACCGGCTGCGAAACGATGGAAACTGTCTCGGAATTGAAACTTTACAGGGGGGCACCTCGAACGTATATCGCGCCCCCGCTGCCCCATGGGACTTCCACCGCAAGGCAGTGTTTCGGTAACAGAAGACCGCGGGCTTGCCTGTGGCATCGGAGGTCCCTTGAATTGCACAAGCACGATAGCGCGCTGGGGGTAGCGACCACCCCCGTCAAGATCGATACCGCTCTTGAGATTGCCCGTGGCCGACCCGTTCAGCCGGTCACGCTCGTTCGCCCGCACGCGGCCCGCGCCGCCGCCCGATTCTTCGTCGAGAAGTTTCCGGGCCGGTCGCTCTATGCCGTGAAGGCGAATCCCTCGCCCGATCTGATCCGCATCCTGTGGGATAGCGGCATCACCCATTATGACGTGGCCTCGATCGCCGAGGTCCGTCTGGTGGCGGGGCTCCTGCCCGAGGCGACCCTGTGCTTCATGCACCCGGTGAAGGCCGAGGAGGCCATCGCCGAGGCCTATTTCCAGCATAACGTCCGCACCTTCTCGCTCGATTCGATCGAGGAGCTGGAAAAGATCGTCCGCGCCACCAAGGGCGCCGAGGATCTCACCTTGTGCGTGCGGCTGCGCGTGTCGTCGGATCATTCCAAGCTCAGCCTGGCCTCCAAGTTCGGCGTCGAGGCATCCGAATCGAAGGAGCTGCTGTTCCGTGCCCGCCAGGCGGCGGACGCGCTCGGCATCTGCTTCCACGTCGGCAGCCAGGCCATGAGCCCGCAGGCCTATGTGCAGGCGATGGGCCGCGTTCGTCAGGCGATCGTCGAGGCGGCCGTCACCGTCGACGTGATCGACGTCGGCGGGGGCTTCCCGTCGATCTATCCGGGCATGGTGCCACCGCCGCTGGAGGCGTTCTTCGACGCGATCCACGATGCGTTCGAGAGCCTGCCGGTCAGCTATTCGGCCGAGCTGTGGGCCGAGCCGGGCCGTGCGTTGTGCGCCGAATATGCCTCGCTGCTGGTCCGCGTCGAGCGGCGCCGGGGCGACGAACTGTACATCAACGACGGCGCCTATGGCGCGCTGTTCGATGCGGCGCACGTCGACTGGCGTTTCCCGGTCGAGCTGGTGCGCGACGGCGGTTCCTCGGCCAAGACGCTGCCGTTCAGCTTCTACGGCCCGACGTGCGACGACATGGATCGCATGGCCGGCCCGTTCCACCTGCCGGCGGATACGCAGGCGGGCGATTTCATCGAGATCGGTATGCTCGGCGCTTATGGTTGCGCGATGCGTACCGGCTTCAACGGCTTCACCGCCGGCGAAGTGGTCGAGATGAGCGACCAGCCGATGGCCTCGGCCTATGGCGAGGTGCCGGTGGAACGCGTCCGCCCGTCGAACGTCGTCACGCTGTAATCTTCGGCCGACACAAGCCACTCTGACACCGTTCATCCCGGGTAGCCCGCTACCTTGGGATGGACGGTGTGAGGGCCATTCATCCGATTTCGGCGCGGCCACGACCGTCTCGCCGACCTTCAGGGTTTCCGCGTCCCCGACCGAACGACGCCGGTTCATTGCAACGGGAGTTCTCCCATGACCGAAGCCACCATCAACGACACCCGCAAGGCGGAGCTGCTCTCCACGCAAGTCGAGCATGTCGACATCACCAGCTTCGACGCGCGGCCGATCATCGACGCCATGGGCAAGATGAGCTTCACCAGCCGCGATCTCGCGCGCGCGACCCGCATCTACAACGACATGCTGGCCGACAAGGATTGCACCATCTTCCTCGTCATCGCGGGCTCCACCTCGGCCGGCGGCTGCATGGATGCCTATGCCGAGCTGGTGAAGAACGGCATGGTCGACGCGATCGTCGCCACCGGCGCCTCGATCGTCGACATGGATTTCTTCGAGGGCCTCGGCCACAAGCATTATCAGGCCAACGAGGTGCCGGACGACGATACGCTGCGCTCGCTGCTGATCGACCGCATCTACGACACCTATATCGACGAGGAGGATCTCCAGAACGTCGATCACACGATCTTCGAGATCGCCGAGACGCTGGAGCCCAAGGCCTATTCGAGCCGCGCCTTCATCCGCGAGATGGGCAAATATCTGGTCGAGCATGGCAAGAAGGAAAACAGCCTCGTCAAGCTCGCCTACGAGCATGACGTGCCGATCTTCTGCCCGGCCTTCACCGATTCTTCGGCGGGCTTCGGCCTGGTGAAGCATCAGGTGGATGCGATGAAGGCGGGCAAGCCCTACCTCACGATCGATTCGATCGCGGACTTCCGCGAGCTGACCGACATCAAGATCAAGGGCGGCACCTCGGGCCTGCTGATGATCGGCGGCGGCGTGCCGAAGAACTTCATTCAGGACACCGTCGTCTGCGCCGAGATCCTCGGCTACGATGATGTCGAGGTGCACAAATATGCGGTGCAGATCACCGTCGCCGACGTGCGCGACGGCGCCTGCTCCTCCTCCACGCTTCAGGAAGCGGCGAGCTGGGGTAAGGTGAACACCGGCATCGAGCAGATGGTGTTCGCCGAAGCCGGATCGGTCATCCCGCTGCTGGCGTCCGACGCCTACCACCGCGGCCACTGGAAGGGCCGCGCCAAGCGCGCCTGGGCCAAGCTGTTCGCGTGATCCTGGTTCCTCCCCGAGCTTTGCTCGGGGAGGGGGACCGCCGGCGAAGCCGGTGGTGGAGGGGTGTCCCGCTCTCGAGGGCGGGTCACCCCTCCGTCATGTCCGCGCCATGCCACCTCCCCTTGCAGGGGAGGATCCACACAGCCTCAATCCACCGCTTCGTTGGGCTCCACGCCCCACAGGCCCTCGACGCGAATAAAGCCCTTCTTCCCCTTCACGTCGAAGTCGCACCAGCCGTCCTTGCAGTCCGACAGCCGCCCGACGACGCCGGGTTCCGCGCGCCAGCTGACCTTCGCGCCGCTTTCCGGCTCGGCCAGCATCGGCCGCGCCTCGCCGATGACGATCGCGGTGCGGCGTTTCGAGAGCAGGGCGGCCGCCATCCAGCCCTGCACCCCGTCCGGGTCCTGCACGCGGCGCCAGGTCTCGTGGATCTGGAGCACCTTCACCGGCAGGTCGGCGCGGCGATAACGCCACACGGCGGGGAAGTTCGCGCCGGGGCCGGTGCGCATCAGCGCGTCGCCCGAGGCGATCGACGCCCAATAGGGCACGACGCGCGGCTCCTGCGCCGGTGTCGCCCCCGTCGCGGCGGCGAGCAACATACCCGCCAGAGCCAGCCTGAGCGCCCATCGCGCCATCCCGAATTCCCATCCCTGTTGCGGTGCAGTAACCCCGGCGAGGGGGCGGCATCAAGCCCGCGCTTGACCTTGGCATGGCGCGCCGACTAGCCCCGTCGCCATGGCCGATCGACCCGCTTCCCCCCGTGTGATCGTCACCCGCCGGCTGACGCCCTCGGTCGAGGCGCGCATGGCCGAATTGTTCGATACCGCGCTCAACCCGGACGACCATGCGCTGAGCGCCGACGAACTGATCGCGGCGGTGGCGGAAGCCGACGTGCTGGTGCCGACCGTGACCGACGCGATCGACGCGCGCGTGATCGAAGCGGCCGGGCCGCGCCTGAAGCTGATCGCCAATTTCGGCAATGGCGTCGACCATATCGACCTTAAGGCGGCGCGGGCCAAGGGCATCATCGTCACCAACACGCCGGGCGTCTTGACCGAGGACACCGCCGACATGGCGATGGCGCTGATCCTGTCGGTGCCGCGCCGCCTGCCGGAAGGCGAGGCGCTGGCGCGATCGGGCACATGGACGGGCTGGTCGCCCACCTCGATGCTCGGCCGCTCGTTACAGGGCAAGACGCTCGGCATCCTCGGCATGGGCCGCATCGGCCAGGCGGTGGCGCGGCGCGCGCGCGCCTTCGGCCTCGCCATCCGCTATCACAATCGCCACCGGCTTCCCTCGGTGGTGGAGGCCGAACTGGGCGCGGTCTATCGCGCCGATCTCGATCAAATGCTGGCCGAGGTCGATATCCTCTCCAGCCACTGCCCGCATACGCCCGAAACCCACCGCATCATCGATGCGCGCCGGCTGGCGCTGCTCGGGCCGGAGGGCTTCCTCATCAATGTCGCGCGCGGCGAGATCGTCGACGAGGCGGCGCTGGCCGCGGCGCTGGCCGCCGGCACGATCGCCGGCGCCGGGCTCGACGTGTTCGCCCAGGCGCCGATCGTGCCGCCGGCGCTGCTGGCTCAGCCCAATGCCTTGCTGCTGCCGCACATGGCGTCGGCCACGCACGAGGCGCGCGACGCGACCGGCGCGAAGGTGATCGCCAACATCCGCGTATGGGCGGATGGCCACCGCCCCCCCGATCAGGTGCTGGAAGGCTGGGTTTAGGACCACCGACCTGGCGCCGTCGTTGCGAGCGTGGCGGTGGCCATTCGCGTCCTTTTCCCTGAACCTCGGCTGCAAGGTCCATTCAGGCGCGTTTCAAGGCGAATCGCCTAATACATGTTCGTACGGCACGGGTTGATTCGGTTCTGGAACCGTTGCGATCCGCCGCCGTTCAGACGGACGGCAAACGAAATTTCTGGAAGGAACCAGCCATGACTCGCAAGGGTATTATCGCTACGGCCGTGGGCCTCTCCCTCGGCATGACCGCCCCGGTTTACGCGCAGAGCGCGGGCCAGATGCTCAAGGGCACCGCGATCGGCGCCGGCGGCGGCGCGCTTCTCGGCGCGGTGGTCCCGGGCATCTCGACCGGTACCGGCGCTCTCGTCGGCGCGGCCGGTGGTGCTGCCTATACGGCGCTCAAGAAGAACAAGCGCTATTATCACGACAAATACGGCCGCCGTTACTCGCTTAACAAGTACGGCCAGCGCGTCTATCGCTGATCCGGCCGGCCTTAAACCGGCGAAAGGAGCGCGTCCCTCACGGGGCGCGCTTTTTTTATCATCCGATATTTTGGATTTTATTTAACAAGGCATCAAGTAGGCTGACAGATTTTACGAAGTCATCATAAGAGCGGTCATTGAAAATTGGATCATATCTCCACTCCTTCCAATATACTTCGCCGTTAACGGCCCGAAATTGACCTTTCTCAACCTCAACAGAGACAGGTTCGTGGATGAACTCCGATAGCTCCGATAGGCTGTCGTGCGGACAGTCCCACGAATGAGACGGTCCGAAGGTCATTGCTGATTTTGCGATCGCCACGACATGATTGAGACGCCAATAGCCGCTATCTGGCTGATATCGATAATCGGGCGAGCCATCCGCCTTGAAGTACCGCCAGCGCACGATGCTGAGCGCGATGTCTTTAACGCTATCGCCGTAAACGAATGATCCTCGGCCGAATAACGTCCGCTTCATCGCCTCTGGAATTTTTGGCTGCAATCGGTTCACGATCTCTCCTGCCGTGTGACAATCAGCGTAACATAGCGATCTTCAGGCAGCCTAACGCAACACTCTCCACAGCCGGAACGGCGATTTCTCCGGCAGCGGCACCGGCTGCAACCAGCCCGGCACCTTCCCCCGCATCAGTTGCATGTAGAAGCCATCCCGCGCGCGCGCCGCGTACAGCGTCGATTCGGACATGCCGGGGCAGATCAGCACCAGCCCCGCGCCATGGCGGCGGATGATGCCGCGCGCCTCTTCCGGGTCGGTCGCGCGGAAAGTGTGCTGCACGTCGAGGATCGCCTGCGCGTTGCGGTGATAGGGCCCGGCGATGGCATTGTGGTGCGTCGCAACGATCAGGCGCGGGCTCAGATCGATGAAGGTCATGATCGTCGCCCTGGGCAGCATCGCGATCGGTCGCAGCGCCGGCAGGGTCGGGCACCGGCGGTTGGCGCGGTTAACCAGCTTGCGGACCTTGCTGACCTTTTCCGTCGGGATCGCCGACACCACCCACCAGACGACGAGGCTGGAACAGACGAGATAGGCCGCCACCGGCACCGTCACCCGCACCAGCATGTGCCGCGACGCGCTGGCCCGGCGGAACGCCAGCAGGGTGAGCGCGGTCGCCCCCGGCACGGCCAGGAATTGCGCGGCCGGCCCGGCGCGGGTCTGCCAGAACAGCAGCGCGGTCGCCGCTATCGACAGGATCGCCACCGCCGCCCACGGCATCAGCCGGTCGGACGCCCGCGCGATCCATGCCGACACGATCGCCCCCAGCGCGCCGATGATCGGCAGCGCGGCGGTCGGCACCGCGACCCGCCAGCCGTGGCGATAGATCGGCTTGGCCTCGCGAACATTGTTGAACCAGCTCTGCTTCAGTTCGGGCGGCAGCCGCTCGGGCGCGCCGAGGCAATCGGGCCAGGCCAGCGCGAAGCCGCCCGCCAACACCACGCCCACCGCCAGCAACGCCACGATCCTGATCGATCGCCGCTCGATGCCGATGCTCGCCACGCCGTAAGCCGCAGCCCCCGCCGCCAGCGTCGCCGACAGCCACACCGGCGACAGCGCGTCGCACACGGGCAGGCGATTGTCGTTGGAGACGAACAGAAGATACCCCAGCGCGCTGCCCGCCGCGAGGGTGGCGGCATAGGCCTTCAGGCGCGGCGCCTCCTCGCCTTCCAGCGCCCACCACAGCATCAGCAGCCCGCCGCCGAGCGCCATATAGGGCATCAGCTCCAGCCCGATCGCCAGGCTGGCGGCGGTGGCGATGCCGGCGGTCGCGCCGCCGCGCGTGCGTTTGGGATCGGCGATGCCCGCCACCATCAGCATCAGGAAGGCCAGCTGCCAGCCGTGGTGATCGATGCGCAGCGGCATCCACATCGCCAGCGGCGTGTTGGCGCAGACGAGGATCGCCGCCGCCATCAGGAAGGCCCACGGCCCCGCCAGCCGCCGCGCCGCCAGCATCAGCGCGTAGAGGCCGCCGCCCAGCGCCAGCAGCGGCGCCACCGCCACGGCGAATTTCTCGGCGATCGGCCCCGATACGAACAGCCGCCCGATCAGGATCAGCCCGGCGATCGGCAGGTCCACCAGCCGCGACCAGTGGATATTCGCCCCGCCCGGCGGATCGAGGCGATATTGCCGCAGATCATACCAGCCCTGACCGTTCAGCAGGCCACGCACCTGCATCATCCGCATATTGTCGTCGGTATCGGGCAGGGCGAACCAGCCGATCGCCGCCCACCTCTGCCACAGCATCCAGCAGGCGATGCCGATCCAGATGGCGAGGAACCAGCGGCGCCAGTGCGTCTCGTCCACGAACTTCGCCAGCATGTGTCGCCTTACCCCCGTGATCGCCTTGGGCCTTTACGGCGGCGGCGGCAAAGGGCAAGCGGGCGCGGCATGAACGGGTTCGTGGACAGGTTTGCGGGGGCGCTCCGGCCGGAGCAGCGCGAGGTGCTGGGGCAATTGGTGCGCTACGGGCTCACCGGCGGCTTCGTGACGACGCTCTACACGATCGTCTACTGGCTGGTGCTGCATGTCCGGGTGCCGCTGCCGCCCAACGCGCATGTGCAGGCGGCCAATCTGGCGGGCTATCTGGCGTCGGCGATCAGCGGCTATTTCATCCATTCGGGGTGGAGCTTTCGCGGCCACGGCAGCCGCGACAGCCATGTCCGCACCGGCAGCCGCTTCTTCCTGGTCTCGCTGGTCAGCTATTTCCTCAACGTCTTCTGGGTGTGGCTGCTCGTCACGATGATCGGCTGGAGCGTCTATTCGCCGCTGTTCTGCGCGTGGTTCGTCACGCCGATGCTGGTGTTCTGGCTCCAGCGCAAATGGGTGTTCGACTGATGACGACCTTGTCGGTGGTGGTGCCGGTGAAGGACGAGGAAGAGGCGATCGGCCCCTTCGTCGCCCAGGTCGCGGCCGTGCTGGATGGCCTGCGCGATCCGGCGGGGGCGGCCGAGCGGTGGGAAATCCTGTTCATCGACGACGGCAGCCAGGATGCCACTTTGGCGGCGATCATCACCGCCAACCTCGCCGATCCGCGCATCCGCGCCATCTCGCTCTCGCGCAATTTCGGCAAGGAAGCGGCGCTTTCGGCCGGTCTCGAGCATGCCGTGGGGCAGGTCGTGATCCCGATCGACGTGGATTTGCAGGATCCGCCGGAGGTGATCGCGGCGATGCTGGCGCGGTGGCGCGAGGGTTTCGAGGTCGTCTACGGCGTGCGCCGCAACCGCCTGACGGATTCGTTGCCCAAGCGCATGACCGCCGATCTTTACTATCGCGCGCACAATTGGCTCTCGATGGACAAGATCCCCGAACATGCCGGCGATTTCCGCCTGCTCGATCGCAAGGTGGTCGACGTCATCAACCGCATGCCCGAGCGCAACCGCTTCATGAAGGGGCTCTTCGCCTGGTCGGGCTTCCGCCAGACCTCGGTCGAATATGACCGGGTCGAGCGCAAGGTGGGGCAGACCAAGTTCAATTACTGGAAGCTGTGGACGCTCGCGATCGACGGCATCACCTCCGCCTCCACGGTTCCTTTACGGGTGTGGAGCTATCTCGGCGCCGGGATCGCGCTGATTTCTTTGCTCTACGCCGGCTTCCTGCTGGTGCGGACGATGCTCTTCGGGGTGGACGTGCCGGGCTATGCCTCGATGATGACGGCGATCCTGTTTCTGGGGGGGATGCAGCTCCTGTCGCTCGGCGTGCTCGGCGAATATGTCGGCCGGCTGCTGGTCGAGGCGAAGCACCGCCCCATCTATGTCGTGCGCGACGAGATCGGCGCGCCGGCAACGGATATGGACGCGATGAAGATGGACGGGGCCTGATGGAACGCGAAATCTATGACCGGATGGCCGAGATCGACGGCGACCATTGGTGGTTCGTCGGCCGGCGCGCGATCGTCGGCCAGCTGATCGATAGCTATGCACCCAAGGGCCGGCCGCTTGCCATCCTCGAGGTCGGCTGCGGCACGGGGAGCAACATTCCCCTGCTCAAGACCTATGGCACGGTCGACGCGATCGAGCCGGACGACGGCGCGCGCGAACTTTCCACCCGCCGCACCGGCGTCGCGGTCAAGGGCGGCTATCTGCCGGATGGCGTGATGCTGGAGGATGGCGCCTACGACCTGATCGTCCTGCTCGACGTGCTGGAGCATATCCCCGAGGACCGCCCCGCGCTGGCGGCGCTCCGCCGCAAGCTGAAGCCCGGCGGCCGGCTGCTGCTGACGGTGCCCGCTTGTCCCTGGATGTGGTCCGCGCACGATGTCGCCCACCATCACCAGCGGCGCTACACGTTGAAGTCGCTCAAGGCGGTGCTGAAGGGCAGCGGCTTCGAGCTGATCCACCAGAGCCATTTCAACAGCCTGCTCTTCCCGCTGATCGCCGGCATCCGCCTGCTCGGCAAGATCACGGGGCGCGAGGGTGGCGACGACGCGGTGCCGGCGCGCGGCGTCAACCGGCTCCTCTCGCGCCTGTTCGGCGGCGAGCGTTATCTGGTCGACAAGGTCTCGCTGCCGTTCGGTGTCTCGATCGCGGCGGTGGCGGGGCCGGTCACCCGGTAGAGGATACCCCGCTCGCCGCCGTTCCACACCGGCGTGAGCCCTTCGAACGCCAGCCATTTGCGGCGCGGCATGTCGATCAGCCAGACATAGTCGAAGGCGTTGTGCGGCAAGCTGAAGAGCTTGTCGGGATAGCGCGTCGCCCGGCGCGACCGGCAGCGGCCGGGGCGCAAGATCTGCGTCGGATCCTCGGCGAAGCCCTTGGCGGGGGCATATTTGATCGTCAGCAATTGCGCGCCGGCGGCCGTCCACTGGCCGTTGACGAAGGCGCCCCGCCGCACGATCGCCATAGCCCCCAGATGCTCCATCCGGCTCGAATCCCAGGCTGACAGGCAGCGCAGCTCGACCATAACGAACACGCGCGAATCGGGTTTGATATGCTCGATCGCGCGCAGCTGTTCGGCATGGAGCCTGTCGATCCGCTCGAAATTGACGGTCGTCACGCCGAGACGGAACAGGTAGAAAGCGATGCCCAGCACCGCCAGCACCTGCGTGATCGTGCGCGAGGAAGTGCGCGGCGCCATCGCCAGCAGCGCCATCATCACCACATAAGGCGCCAGCCGCATGTCTGCATAGGCCGAGCTCAGCAGGATGCGCGGCAGGCCGATATAAGCGATCAGCAGCAGCAGCGCGGCGATCGCGCCCGTCCGGCTGAGCCGCGTGCCGGCGCGCAGCACGCCCGCGCCGATCAGCCCGAACAGCAGCCAGATCGAAAAGGTGTCGATCGTGCGATCGTGGTTGCGCAGCGCCGAGAGCATATAGACCCATTTGGCGCGCCAGTAGAACCAGTCGGCATTGCCGCCCTTCACGTCACCCGATCGCCACAGCACCATCAGGATCAGCGGCGGCGCCAGCGGCAGGCAGGCCCAGCCGCCATGCCAGATACTCGGAATCCAGTCGGCCCCCGTCTCGCGCCGGCGCTGCACCTCGCTGGCGAAGGCCACCAGCGCCAGCACCGCCCAGCCGAAGATGTGGCAGATGTAGAGCGCCATCCCCAGCGGCACGAACAGCGCCGCGCGCAGCCGGAACCGCCCCAGCCGGGTCAGCCGCAGCCACAGCGCCCACAGGCACAGCGCCAGCCCCATCGACAGCACGAAATTGGCGAAGCCCCATTGGAAGGGGTAGGAGTAAGCCAGCGGCAGCGCGAAATACGCGAAGGGGGGCACCCGCCCGTGCAGCTCGCGCGCCACGCCCAGCATCCCCGCGACGGTGATCATCGGGATCGCCATCACGATCAGCTTCACGCCGAGTTCCAGCCCGAAGATCGCCGACATCGGCACGATCAGCAGATCGATGCCGAGGTTCGCGATCAGCGCCCAGCGGAAGGAGAAGAAGGTGGTGCGCAGCGGCGAGGCGGGATCGGCCAGCTCGATCCGATAGCGGCCCATATGGCCCATCAGATCGATCAGCGGCGGCGTCTCGGGGAGGATCAGCGGCACCGCCGCCACCAGCACCAGCAAGGCAAGCAGCCACCGGCTGTTCCACCATCCGGCCACGGGTTCGACAGCGGGGGTGCGGCGGCGGAACATCGCGGGGTGCTTAGCCCAACTTCCGGCCTCTAGGGAATCGTCTTGGAATGCGGCCGACGCGATTGTCCGCCCCGCCGATCTCCTCTACCGGCCGACGGGATGGGCGGGGCGGAAAAGCGGCGAAACTGGCTGTGGGGCGGGGTGGCGCTGGTCGTGCTGGCGCTCGGCATCGGCTTTCGGCTGTGGGGCGCCGCCAGTTTCCCGATGTGGCTGGACGAGGCGTACAGTGCCTATGCGGCGGCGCAGGGGCTCGATTTCCTGTGGACGGTGGTGCCGCGCTACGAGACCCACCCGCCTTTCTATTACACGCTCGTTTGGGCCTGGTCGCAATCGTTCGGCGACGGTCTCGCGTCGCTCCGTGCGATCGGGCTCACGGCCTCGATCGCAACCGCCCCGCTGGTGGCGCTGGCGGCGCGCGATCTGGCGAGGATCGGCGGATTTCGGCGCTGGCCGGTGCTGCTCGCCGCGCTCGGCGGCTTCGCGCTCCACCCTTTCCTGATCGAGATGGCGCGGCAGGTGCGGCCCTATGCGCCGATGACCCTGGCCTATGCCGGCGCGATCGCCGCGCTGATCCATATCGCCCGCGTGGCTGGTCAGGGCCGGCCGGTGCCGCGCCGTGCCTATGGCCTCTATCTTGTCGCGCTGCTGCTGGTGCTGTGGCTGCACAATCTGGGGCCGCTGTTCGCCGCCGCGCTCGGGCTGGGCGCGCTGGCGATCCTGATCCGGCCGGGGATGCGCGCGCGCAACTGGGGCTGGCTGATCGGCGGCCATGCCATCGTCGGTCTGCTGTGGCTGCCCGCGCTCCTCATCCTGCTCGATCAGGCACCGACCTGGGTGCGCGACACCTGGCTGAAATTCGCCTGGGCGCCCGCGCTCGATCGCGCGCCGATGCTGTTCGTCGGGCCGGACCCGTTCGCGATGGCGGCGGCGGCGCTGCTGGCGGTGCTGGGCGGGGTGGCGTTGTGGCGGACGGGATCGGGGCGGCGCGTGCTGGCGCTGCTGCTGTCGGTCGGGCTGCTGCCGGTGATCGCCGCGCTGCTGGTGTCGGCGTGGCTGGCGCCGATCTTCCTGCTGCGCACCCTCACCCCCGTCGCGGTGCCGGCGCTGCTGCTGATCGCCGCCGGGGCCGGCGGCACGCGGGCCCGCGCGCACTGGTGGGAAGGGTGCGGCCGGATCGCGCTGGTCGCCATCGTCCTGATCTCGATGGGGGTCGGCGACGTCGCCAATCGCCAACGCGGGCCGCAGGAGAATTGGTATCCCGTCGTCCGCTGGCTGGCCGCCCGCTACCGCCCCGGCGACGTGATCCTCGCTTATCCCAACGAAGGCGCGCTGCCGTTCGACCGCGCCGTCCGCGATCTGGGCCTGACCATGCCCAGCCGCGCCATTCCGACCGCCATTCCCACGCTCAGCCCGCCGCTGGGCAGCTGGTACGTCAGCGGCTCGCGCGGCGTCCCCTCGCTCGATCACGCCCATCTGGAGGCGATCGCCCGCGAACCTGCGATCGCCCGCGCGCCGACGATCTGGCTGCTTCGGGTGGGGCCATGGGCTTATGACAAGGGCGACATTTTCCTCACCGCGCTGGAGCGCGGGCGGAGATCGGCCGGCACGGCGCGGTCGGGCACGATCGATCTGCGCGGGATGCGTCTGCCGGGCGTACCCGATTCAATGAAGCCGCTTCCGATCCCCGAAAAGTGACGTGCTCCTGCGCGGGCAGGAGCCCTGAGCCATGAGCGATACCCCCGGAAACCCTGGAGTCCGGCCTACGCAGGAGCACGGTGATGGATAAGCAAAGGGGGGATGCACGCCAAAAACAGAAAGGCCCCCGCTCCGGGGGCATGGAGCGAGGGCCGACCTGGCGTTCGTCACGCAGGCGGGACGCGGGGGTTGCACCGAGCAACAGGGGGGGAATCCCGGTGCGGCCCCGCGACCGCAAGAGGGGCTATAGGCCCCCTATTCTGTCGGCCCGATGAATGAGCTTGTTCAGCCGTTGCGGCCGACGGGGCGCGGGTCGCGCCAGCGGAACGTCTCGTCGGACACCGCCACGCCGAATCGCTGGTTCGACAGGCGCACCGACGATCGGTTGCCCTGCGCGTCGAGCGTCGACCAGCCCTCCATCCTGAGGCCGCCGGGGGCGCCGGGCACGCGGGCGAAGGCCATGGTGATGGTGCCGAATTCGGGATGCTTGCGATCCTTGCCCTCGATCAGCACCAGATTGGGATCGGGCGATTCGACGATCCGGGCATAGGCGGCGATATCCTTGTCCGGGTTGGTCAGGATCGACAGCGGCGAACTGCCGATCGGCCAGCGCGACACCTGCCGCACCGAATAATCGATCATCGTCAGCGCCTTGCCGTCGCCCACGATCAGCAAGGGCACGCCCTTCTCATATTGAAACCGAACCCGGCCGGGGCGCTTGAGCGTGAGGACGCCGCCCAGCGCCTTGCCGTTGCGATCGGTCTGCACGAACGTCGCCGTCATGGTGGAGACGGCTTTCAGATGCGCCTGCACCTCGGCGAGCGTCGCCTGCCGCTGCGCCGCGACCGGCGCGGCGATGGCGGCGATTGCCACGAGGGGAAGGGCGAGGAAGCGGGGAGACATGGCAACTCCGGCAAAACGATCGACCCGCTCTATCGCATCGGGCCATTGAATCGAGGCTGAACCCGGCGCGGGGCGGAAGGTTCACCCATCCAATTCAGTCGCCGTCACCCCGGCCTCGTGCCGGTCCACCGGCGATGCTATCAAAGGGTGGCGGTATCGTCTGCTTCACGGTGGACCCTGTCACGAAGCCGGGATGACGATCGGAAGGTCATGACGTTCGCACCTATTGCCCTGTTCCGGCCCCGCCCCTTCACACATGCGAGGTGATCTCCGCCAGTTCGATTAGCACTTCGCGGCGGTCTGGGACTCGGGTTCATCGACGTGTGAGCCGGGTGCCGATCCGTTGGCGATCGGTTGCCCAGTGGATGAAGAGCGGCCGGCCGACGATCTGATCGACGGATACCATAGCGAGTCCGCCGTCAGCGATCGCCATTCGGCTGTCCGCGGATCGGTCGCGGTTGTCACCGAGCACGAATAGATGGTCGCGCGGCACCCGGCGTTCGGCCATGTCGTCAAATAACGACGGCCCAATGTCGAGGATCGCATGCGACGACGCCTCGCCCGGGAGCAGCTCAACCAGATTCGTCGCCGGCACCATGCCTTCGTAATCCAAGAATTGCGTGGTGCCCCGAATGTGCTGACGCGCGACGATGCCGTTGCGGACCGGTCGGCCGCCGGACATGGCAATGCGATCGCCAGCGAGCGCCGCCACTCTTTTCACATACATGGCACCGTTTGCGGAGCGGATCAGTACGACATCGCCGATGGCAACACCATGTTGGCGCATATCGGCGATAACCTTGTCGCCGATCACGAGGGTCGGAGCCATCGCCTCGCTTGGCACGTAAAATGGTTTGTAGGTCCGGTGGTCGAGCGTCACGGCAGCGCTGGTTCCGATAGAAGAGAGCAGCCAGACTGCGAGGAGCGAATACCATCGCGACCACCAAGGTGTTGGGCCGTACAATCGCCCACTGCGGCGCCACGTGAGAATGATCGTGGTGGCGAGGATCGCAATTAGGCTCACCACTAGGAAAAAAATGTAGATTAGCGCGCCAAGCAAAGTCGCGGTCGGCGCAAGCGCGAAGAGAGCGGCTGACAGCAGAAGCAGCGCGGGAGGTACCGCCATCAGCAGCAGCCCATCTCGCCAATCTCCGATCCGCAACAAACCAAGACCAGGCGCAGCCAGATTCAGTGCGCTGAGGCCTATCCGTTGCATGACCGAGCGTTCGAATGAAAGCCCCACCGACACCTCCGAAACTCCAAAAAGGCGTTCAGGCTCCAACGGCCCACCTCACACGTGCGACGCGATCTCCGCCGGTTCGATCAGGACTTCGCGGCGGCCGACATGGTCGGGGGTGGAGATGATATTGTCCTTCTCCATCCGCTCGATCAGCCGCGCCGCGCTGTTGTAGCCGATGCGGAGCTGCCGCTGGAGCCAGCTGGTCGAGGCCTTGCGGTTTTCGACCACGACCTGCACCGCGCGGCGATAGGTCTGGGTTTCGGGGTCGTCGGGGCCGGTGGGGGCGCCTTCCAGCTCGTAGCCGCCTTCGGCCGGCTCCTCCGTCACCGACTGGATATAATCGGGCTGGCCCTGCGCGCGCCAGTGATCGGCGACGGCGCGCACCTCCTCGTCCGACACGAAGGGGCCGTGGACGCGCGCGATCTGCTTGCCGCCGGGCATGTAGAGCATGTCGCCCTTGCCCAGCAGCTGTTCGGCGCCCTGCTCGCCCAATATGGTGCGGCTGTCGATCTTGGAAGTGACGGCGAAGCTGATGCGCGTCGGCAGGTTCGCCTTGATGACGCCGGTGATGACGTCGACCGATGGGCGCTGCGTCGCCATGATGAGGTGGATGCCCGCCGCGCGCGCTTTCTGCGCCAGCCGCTGGATCAGATATTCCACCTCCTTGCCGGCGGTCATCATCAGATCGGCCAGCTCGTCGATCACGATCACGATCTGCGGCAGGACTTCGTATTCGAGCTTCTCTTCCTCGTAGATCGGCTGGCCGGTGTCGCTGTCGTAGCCGGTCTGCACGCGGCGGCCGAGCGGCTGGCCCTTGGCGCGGGCGATGCGCACCTTCTCGTTGAACGAGCCGAGCGTCCGCACGCTGACCGAGGCCATCATGCGATAGCGTTCCTCCATCTGCTCCACCGCCCATTTGAGCGCGCGGATCGCCTTGGGCGGATCGGTCACCACCGGCGAGAGGAGGTGGGGGATATCGTCGTAGATGCTGAGTTCGAGCATCTTGGGATCGATCATGATCATGCGGCATTGCGCGGGCGTCAGCCGGTAGAGCAGCGACAGGATCATGCAGTTGAGGCCGACCGACTTGCCCGATCCGGTCGTGCCGGCGACGAGCAGATGCGGCATCGGCGCGAGATCGGCGATCACCGGATCACCCGCGATATTCTTGCCCAGGATCAGCGGCAGCCCGGTCTGATCCTCGAATCGCTCGGACGAGACGAGTTCGGACAGCACCACCGATTCGCGCTTCACATTGGGCAGCTCGATGCCGATCACGGTGCGGCCGGGGATGGTCGCGACACGCGCCGACAGCGCCGACATGTTGCGCGCGATATCGTCGGCCAGCGCCACGACGCGGCTGGCCTTGATGCCGGCGGCGGGCTCCAGCTCGTACATCGTCACGACCGGGCCGGGGCGCACTTCGGTGATGCGGCCCTTGACGTGGAAATCCTCCAGCACGGTCTCGAGCAGGCGGGCATTCTGCTGGAGCGCGGCCTTGTCGATCGGCGGGCCGCTGTCCTTGGGCGGCGGCGCGAGCAGGTCGAGCGTGGGCAGCTGATAGGTGTCGCGCAGGTCGAGCTTGGCCTGCCGCTCGCGCTGCGGCCGATCGGTCGAGACGCGCGCGCGGGCGGGCTCGGAGATGATCGCGGGGGCCACGTCGTCGGCGGGCGGCTGCACCGGCTTGCGCGGGCGCGCCCTGGCGGTGGCGGCGTCCAGCTCGGCCTCGGTCACGATGTCGAACGGCGCCTCGTCGTCCTCGTCCAGCTCCAGCTCGTCGCCGTCGCGATCGGCGCGGCGGAAGATCACGCCGCGCTCGGCCGCGTCCAGCCCGAGCGACCAGAAGGACACCCCCAGCCCGGCGATCAGCAGCAGCGCCATCAGGCCGATGCGCGTGCCATTGGCCCACATCGCATCGGGAATGAGCGCGAGGCCGGCATCGATCCCGCGCGCCCCGGCCATGCCGAACACGCCGCCGAAGCCCGCCGGCAGCGGCGCGGTCGATCCGCCGCGAAACAGCGAGACGCCCAGATCGATCAGCAGGATCGCGGCGATCGCGATCGGCAGCGATCGGCGCCAGCGGCCGGGATGCGCGCCGCGCCACAGGCGCAGCGCCACCACCACCAGCGGCGGCAGCAGCAGGATCACGGGGAGCCCGAGCAGGCTGAACAGGATGTCCGCGCCCCAGGCGCCGGGCGTGCCGAGCAGGTTGCGCGCGGGGCCACCGGCGGCGGTGTTCAGCGCGGCATCGGAGGCGTGATAGCTCGCCAGCGCGAAGCCCGCGAGCAGCACCAGCCCGAGCAGCGCCACGCCACCCAGCATCGATCCGCCCCGCCGGCCGATTCGCGTCGCCGTCTGGCGCCAGGCCGGCGCCGCCTTGGCGGCCTGTGTCGCCATGTCCCTCAACCCCGCTGTCGAGCCAGGACTGTGCTTGAAATGTTCCTACAATGCAATCGTGGTGCGACGGGTTGAGGGGTTTCGGCTCGGCCGGGATTCCCGGAACGCCCCCATCCCACGCCCGTCATCCCGGCCTAGTGCCGGGATCCACCGGCCCCCGATCGCTATGCCCGAAGCCAGCGTGGCGACCGCTTCCCGGCGGACCCCGGCACAAGACCGGGGTGACGGAGTTGCTTTGGCCGCCTTCCATTCCGTCATAGAAGTGAGAAAATGGTTCGTCATTGAATTGCGGGGGCCGCGAGTGGCGGACTGTGGTGGATTGCAGACATTCGCCGCGAAGGTAGGATGCTGTTGTGAATGACGATCCATCAGTGATGGTGCGCAAGCTGCTGATTGAGGGACAGGGAGTGCCCGAGGGCAAAGTCACGCCTGATGCTCGAATATTACACGACCTTGGCGTCGATGGCGACGACGCTGGAGAAATATTTCAAGCGCTGCACGAGCGGTTCGGCACAGACTTCACTGAACTAACGAGCCAATGGCGCGTGTTCTTCAACGCCGAAGGTGCAAGTCCGCGAGCAACGCTATGGGGTATTACCGCGATCATCGTCTGCGGCGGTTCAGCGGGCGCACTTGTCGCCGCGTTGCATTGGCCAACGATTGTGGCGTGGGGATTGGCGCTGGCGCTGTTAGTAGGTGGCGGCTGGTTGGTCTCACGGTGGTTTGGCCGGGAATTGCAGCCTCTCACAGTCGCTGGCCTCGCGGAGATTGTTCGAGCGGGTCGCTGGCCGTCTGATCCCGCCGATGTCCGCTAATGGGGCGGAAGCGGACATTCGCGAATGCACTGAGAATAGGGTCGGCCTGTCACGCCCTCAGTGGCGAAAGTGCCGCATCCCCGTGAACACCATCGCCAGCCCCGCCTCGTCGGCGGCCGCGATCACCTCGGCGTCGCGGATCGAGCCGCCGGGCTGGATCACCGCCGTCGCGCCGGCCTCGACCGCCGCCAGGAGCCCGTCGGCGAAGGGGAAGAAGGCGTCGGAGGCGACCGCCGAGCCGATCGTGCGGGGTTCCGCCCAGCCGGCCTTGTCGGCGGCGTCCTTGGCCTTCCACGCGGCGATGCGCGCGCTTTCCAGCCGGTTCATCTGGCCCGCGCCGATGCCGGCGGTGGTGCCGCCTTTGGCATAGACGATGGCGTTCGACTTCACATGCTTGGCCACCACCCAGGCGAAGCGACAGTCGGCCAGTTCCTGTTCGGTCGGCGCGCGCTTCGTCACCACCTTCAGGTCGGCCTCGGCCAGCTTGCCGTTGTCGCGCGTCTGGACGAGCATCCCGCCCGCGATCGTCTTGAGCATCAGGCCGGGGCGGCCGGCATCGGGCAGGTCGCCGGTCAGCAGCAGGCGGAGATTCTTCTTCTTCGCGAACACCGCCTTGGCCGCGTCGTCGGCGTCGGGTGCTGCGACCACTTCGGTGAAGATGCCGGCCATCGCCTCGGCGGTCGGTCCGTCGAGCGGGCGGTTGACCGCGATGATGCCGCCGAACGCCGAGACGCTGTCGCAGGCGAGCGCCGCCTCATAGGCTTCGATCAGGGTCGCGCCGGTCGCCACGCCGCAGGGGTTGGCGTGCTTGACGATCACCACCGTCGGCGGGCCGTCGCGAAATTCGCTCACCAGCTCCAGCGCGGCATCGGCATCGTTGTAATTGTTGTAGCTGAGCGCCTTGCCCTGGATTTGGCGGGCCTGCGCGATGCCGCGCGCGGCGGGGCCGGTCGGCACATACAGCGCCGCCATCTGGTGCGGATTCTCGCCATAGCGCAGCGGCTCGACATCGGCGCGCTTCAGGGCGATCGGCAGGGTCGCGGGGAAGGCCTCGCCCTGATCGGCGAAGGCGAACCACGATGCGATCGCCGCGTCATATTGCGCGGTCGCGGCGAACGCCTTGGCGGCCAGCTTGCGACGATCGGCGAGCGTGGTGCTGCCCCCGGCCACCAGCGCGTAATCGGCCGGATCGGTGACGATCGCGACATGGGCGTGGTTCTTGGCCGCCGAGCGGACCATCGACGGGCCGCCGATATCGATATTCTCGATCACCTCCGGCCGCGCCGCGCCCTTCGCCACCGTCTGCATGAAGGGGTAGAGGTTGACCACGACGAGATCGATCATGCCGATCGCATGGTCCGCCGCCGCCGCCATATGGGCGTCGTCGTCGCGCACCGCGAGCAGCCCGCCATGGACGATCGGGTGCAGCGTCTTGACCCGCCCGTCCATCATTTCGGGGAAGCCGGTCAGCTCGCTCACGTCCTTCACCGTCAGCCCCGCCTCGCGCAGCGCCCTGGCCGTGCCGCCGGTCGAGACCAGCTCGACGCCTTTGGCGGACAGCGCGGTGGCGAGATCGACGAGGCCGGTCTTGTCCGACACGGACAGGAGGGCGCGGGCGATGGTCACGGTGTCGGTCACGGAAAGTCCTTCGCGGAGGGAAAAGTCAGGAAGCCCGGCGCAGCAGCCAGGTGACGCCGGTGCCCGACAGCGCGGTCTCGCCCGACACGACCAGCTGGCGCGTGCCGACCGGGCGGCCGAGCCCGTCGATCCACAGGCTCTCCTCGATGGCGAGCGTGCCGCCCCGGCAGCGGAACTGCCACAGCTGGCCGCTCATCAGGCGCAGCAGCGCGCCCTGCCCGTCGGCGGTGGTGGAGGCCTCGACACCCGGCCCGAGATGGAAGCGCACGGCGAAATCGACCACGGCGGCGCGGCGCTTGCCGGCGGGCAGCAGCAGATCGTCGCCATGCAGTTCGCGCCCGTCGGCCGAGAGTTGCAGCTGGCGGCGGTGCTTGAAGCCGAAGCGGCGGACATAGCCGTCGTGGGTGGAATCGATGCGGATCGCGCCATCCACGTCGCGCCGGTCCATCTCGACCTCGCTTACGCCCCGGCCCAGCGCGCCATCGGCGTGGATCGCGGTCGAATTGCTGTCCGCCAGGATCAGGGTCGAATGGGCGGCGGTGGTGCGCAGCGCGGCGGCGAACTCCGCCGGCAGCCCGGTGGCGAGCCGCGCCCCGCCGCAATTCACGATCAGCCGGTGCGGCCCGTCGGTCATCTCGAAGGCCAGGGTCGAGGCGCAACTGCCCGCCGTCAGCCGCGCGATCGGCGGCGGGGCGGCGTCGATCACCAGCCGGGTCTGGCCCTGATGGACATGCTGATAGCCCCAGTCGCGCGCGTGGCGCAGCGGCCGGGTGCGGATGCGGCTGGCGGCGACGGCGGCGACGACGCGGCCCGGCGTCATCGGCGTGCCGCCCTGCCAGCTCGACAGGCCATCGTCGCCGAGCGTGACCGACAGGAGCGCCGGCACGGCGGTGGCGAGCGCGTTGGCCAGCGGCTCGGGCAGCGGCCGGGCGACCGCCTCATACACCGCGCCCAGCTGCGCCAGCACCTCGACCAGTTCGAGCTGCGAGGCGGGCGAGCGGTTGGCGAGGCCGCCGTCGTCGTACATCGACACCGCCATCGCGCGGGCGAGGCCGGCCTCGCCCTGCTGGAGGCGCTTCTCGCCACCGGGGATCAGCAGCCCGGCGGTGACCACGCCCGCCCAGGCGGCGATGCGCGGCACGCCCTGCGGCGCCTTGTCCGCGCAGCGGTCGATATGGCGGGCACCGCGCGCCAGCGTGTTGAGCACGGCGGAGCGATAGGTCTCGTCCTCCGACGACAGGATCAAGGGCGCGTGCGCCGTCCAGGCGAGGATGCGCCGGCCCCATACGTCGGGCCGCCAGGCGGTATCGCTGACATGCTTGCCATGCTTGTCGAGCCAGCCGCGCATCGCCGCCTCGGCGGCGGGGGCGACCTCGCTATAATGGCCGACGGCGGCCAGATCGCGCAGCCAGGCGAAGCTCTGGAGATGCGCCGTCATCGGCTTGGACAGCTGCGTATCGTCGAACAAAGCCGACAGCGGCGCCACCAGCCCGTCGAGCGGCACCTGCCCGTTCAGGATCGAGCGGCCGATGCGGTCGTCGCCCCGGATCGGATCCTCGGGCACGGCGGTGAGCTTCAGGGGGAAACGGCCGCGCAGGCGGAGCGCGTGGAGCGGCGTGCGCCAGGTCAGCTTGTGGAGCCCGCCCGAGAAACGCTCGGAGAGCGACATGCCGCCGCCCAGCCCTTCCAGCCGGATCGGCCCGCCGGCCAGGCCATCCCCCTTGCGCCGCCGCATCAATCGCCTCGCAGCGCCGCGATATTGGCGGCGTAGGCGGATGGGCCACCGCGGAAGGTGGCGGTGCCGGCGACCAGCACGTCGGCGCCGGCGTCGATCGCCTGTCGCGCGGTGGTCGTGTCGATCCCGCCGTCCACCTCCAGCGCGATGGGCTTGCCGGTCTTGTCGATCGCCTTGCGGATCGCCTCGATCTTGCGCAGCTGGCTCGTGATGAAGCTCTGCCCGCCGAAGCCGGGGTTGACGCTCATCACCAGGACGAGGTCGATATCCTCCAGCACGTAATCCAGCATCTTGGCCGGGGTCGCGGGGTTCAAGGAAACGCCCGCCTTCTTGCCCAGCCCCTTGATCCGCTGGACGGTGCGGTGGAGGTGGGGGCCGGCCTCGGGATGGACCGTCAGGATATCGGCGCCCGCCTCGGCGAAGGCGTCCAGATAAGCGTCGATCGGCGAGATCATCAGATGCACGTCGAAAGGCTTGGTCGTGTGCGGGCGCAACGCCTTCACCACCATCGGGCCGATCGTGATGTTGGGCACGAAATGGCCGTCCATCACGTCGACATGGATCCAGTCACACCCCGCCGCGTCGATCGCGCGCACCTCCTCACCCAGATTGGCGAAATCGGCGGACAGGATCGAGGGGGCGATGCGGACGGGCATGATCGGGCGCTCTACCATGCACGGCCCGTGGGGCAAGCGGCGTTAACCCTTTGGCGGCCAATCAGCCCCGCGCGTCGAGCCGGCGACCCAGCCACACGAAGGCCGTGACGAGGAAGGGCACCAGCACGATCGACAGCACCACCTTGGCCAGCATCTGCCCCAGCATCAACTCCATGATCGGCCGCTCGCCGTAGAAGGAGATGCTGATGAACAGCAAGGTATCGATGATCTGGCTGGCGACGCTGGCGATCATCGCCCGCAACCACACCAGCTTGCCGCGCCCGCTGGCCAGCTTCGAGAATATCAGCACGTTGAGCGTCTGCGACGTGCCGTAGGAGATCAGGCCCGCCAGCATCATTCGCCCGCTCTGCCCGGTGACGATCGGGAAGGCTTCCTTCAGCGGCGGATACATGTTCGGGTCGGCCGGCAGCGCCAGCACGAGCTGGATCAGCGCCATCGACACGAGGAGCGGAATGAAGCCGACCCGCACGATCCAGTCGGCGGTCGACCGGCCCCACAATTCGGCGATGGCGCTGCCGATCACCACGAGCAGCAGGAAGCCGAAGATGCCGGCCTCCACCGCCAGCGGCCCCAGCGCGACCTGCTTGGCGCCCAGCACGCCCGAGATGCAGACCAGCCCGCCATAGAGCAGCGAGAAGACGAGAAGCGCGCGGGACTGGGGTGCCTTATCCATCGCCCGACCCTAATGGCTGTCCGAAATCTGTCATCCGATTTCTGGCGGCCGCATTGCCTGTGGGATGGGCATCCCCATCATGTGTGAAAATTCATCCCTCTTGCCGATCAGCCCTCGAATCAGGGCGGCAGCCGAGCGATCGACGGTATTGCGCTACCGCAACCGCGCGCAGGCGAGCGCCGCCGCGTCGATCGCCGTCGCCGCGCCGCGCAACTCATAGGTGTCGGCAAACCGATGGCCGGTGGTGTCGTGGCTCACCACCCTCAGCGCCTCGCCCGATCGCATCGCCGCGATGATCGCAGCGTCACCGCGCGGGTCGGCGGCCCAGGCGTCGGCGGCCCCCGCCACCAGCGGGAATCGGCGCTCGCCGATCGCGGCGGTCACCTCGGCATAGCCGGCGCGCTGGCGGCTGAGGCGGATGTGGAGCTGGCCGCGAATCTTGCGGCGCGGCCAGGTCGAGACCGAGGCAAACGGCCGCCAGCCTTCCACCTTCGCCCGGCGCGGTTCGGCGATGGCGTAGCAGCGCGGCGCAGCGGCATCGCTGAACGCGCCCCATCCGCCATAGACGCCCAGCGCGTCGCGCGCGGCGGCGGGGCCGGCGGCGAGCGCGGTGAGGATGAGAAAGGGCATGAGCAGCCGGCGCACGATCCGCCCGGCATGGCCCGCGCGGGGCGGCCGCGCAACTCCCTGAAGTCGCCACATTTCGTTCATCGGCCCGTCAGGCTTGCGGGGCCATGGAGCGCCCGGCCCCTGTCGGGCCCATGGCGGTGTATGGCCATGCGTAGCGTCGCGTAATGATGTGCGGCCGGCCGATCACGGCCGGCCGCCTTCCTTCCCCGATCAATCCTCGGGGGCGATCGTCACCTTCAGGCCGTCCAGCGCCTCACCGAAGATCAGCTGGCAGGACAGGCGCGAAAATTCGGTGCGATGGTCCGAGCTGTCGAGCAGATCGTCCTCGTCGGCGCTCATCGCCGGCAGCTTGTCGGCGAAATCGGGATCGACCGTGACGTGACAGGTCGCGCAGGAACAGCAGCCGCCGCACAACGCCAGCAGTTCGTCGACGCCGCCATCACGGATCACTTCCATCACCGACAGGCCGTTCTCGCCATCGAGTTCCTTCTCCTCGCCTTCGCGAGTGACGACGATCAGCTTCGGCATTAGGTAACCCCTCCAAATTCCATCCGGTTGGCGCATCGTATGTCGCGGCCCGGTTGGCGAGACAAGGGCGGAGGATGCGGCCATGGGCCTGAGTGCGGCGCAGTTGCGCGAAAGCCTCGATGCGCTGGCGGCGGCCGAGCCGGTGTTCGCCGCCGCGATCGGCCGGATCGGCTACCCCGAGCCGCGCATCCGCGAACGCGGGTTCGAGACGTTGCTGCGCACCATCGTCGGCCAGCAGGTGAGCGTGCATGCCGCCAGCGCGGTCTATCGCCGGATGGAGGAGGCGCTGGGCGCGCCGATCGCCCCCGCCGCGATCCTCGCCGCCAGCGACGAGGGGCTGCGCGCCTGCGGTCTCTCGCGCCAGAAGGCCGGCTATGCCCGCAGCCTCGCCGCGCTGGTGGCGTCGGGCGAGCTGGATCTGATGGCGCTGCCCGAGGATGACGAGGCGGCGATCGCCGAGCTGGTCAGGATCAAGGGCATCGGCCGCTGGTCGGCGGAAATCTATCTGCTGTTCGCCGAGGGCCGCGCCGACATCTGGCCGGCGGGCGATCTGGCGGTGCAGATCGAGGTCGGCCGCCTGCTCGGCCTGCCCGAACGGCCCAGCGAGAAAGCGGTGCGCGCGCTGGCCGAGGCGTGGCGGCCGCATCGCGGGGCGGCGGCGATCTTCACCTGGCACCATTATAACAGCGACATGGGGATGCCGGTCTAAGCCTGAGGGCTCAGCGCGGGATGATGATCTCCACCCGGCGGTTCTTCGCCCGGCCGGCCGGATCGTCGCTGCCGTCCGCTTTGGTGTTGGGCGCCAGGGGGGCGCTCTTGCCCTTGCCGGAGACGAGGAACTGGCGCTGGCGGACGCCGACCTGGCCCTTCATCCATTGCGCCACCGCCTGCGCCCGCCGTTCGGAGAGGGGCTGGTTGTAGCTGTCGCTGCCCTTGCCGTCGGTATGGCCGATGATCGTGACCGGGCCGGGCGCGCCGCGCCGGATCGCATCGGCCGCCTTGCCGAGATTTTCCGCCGCATCCGGGCCCAATTCCGCACTGTCGAAGGCGAACAAGGTATCGGTCGGCAGATCGACGATCGTCGCGGTGTCGGTGATGCGCACGTTCAGCCCGCTGACGTCGGCGGTGAGCGGGCTGACGGCGGCGGTGAGGCCCGCGCCGGAGGGCGGGGCGGGCGGTGGGGCGGCGGGCGTGGCCGCCGGCTCGACCGGGGCTTGCGGGGCCGGCTGGGGCGCCGGGTCCGAACAGCCGGCCAGCGCCGCCAGCGCGGCTGTCGCGGCGAGGCGCCTCACCGGGTCACGGGCACGCCATCGAACGGCGCGGCCTCGGGCAGGTTGAGCGACACCGTCTTGCTGGTGGCGGGCGGCGCGGGGAATTTGAACCACACGATCGTCGGCGTGTCGGTGATGCGGATGGTGAGGCCGTCGCCACCCGTGGCGAGCGGGGCGGCCAGCCATTTGCCGCCATTGTCCTTCAACACGCTGATGCGCTGGGCGGTCGCGTCATCGACCAGGCTCACTTCGTCCAGTTTCATATATTGCGTGTGGAGACCGGACGCGCCCTGATAGGTGAGCTGCACGGTCATCACGTCGCCGGTGACCGCCACCTTGTTGAGCGTGACGGTCGAGCCGTCGGGGCCGGGCTGGGTCTGGATCGCGGCCTGCGCGATGGCGGGCGCGGGCGCCGGGGCGGGCGTCACTTCCTCGCGGGTGACGGTGCCGGTGGGCGCGTCGGCGCTGTTGGCGGGCACCGCATCCTGCGGGGCGGGATTGCAGGCGGCGAGCAGGCCCAGCGCGGCCACGGCCACCAACGGCCTCAGCGATTGCACGTTCGACATCCGTATCTCCCGTCCTCGTTTCGGGGACATACGCCTGCCGCGCCCGTGCGTTCCGTCAGGCGCGCGCGCCGAACAGAGCGGTGCCGATCCGCACATGCGTCGCGCCGATGGTGATGGCGGTCGGGAAATCGGCCGACATGCCCATGCTGAGGCCGGGCAGATCGTGCCGCGCGGCGAGCTTGGCGAGCAGCGCGAAATATGGCGCGGGCTCGATATCGGCGGGCGGCACCGCCATCAGGCCGATCACGGGGAGGCCGGCGGCGCGTGCCGCTTCGATCAGCGAAGGCAGATCGGCGAGGGCGCAGCCGCCCTTCTGGGGCTCCTCGCCGATATTCACCTGCAGGAAGCAATCGGGGCGGCGGCCGCCCTTGGCCATGGCCTTGCCCAGCGCCTCGACCAGCGAAGGGCGATCGACCGAATGGATCACGTCGAACAGCGCCACCGCCTCCTCGGCCTTGTTCGACTGGAGCTGACCGACGCAATGGAGGCGGATGTCGGGATGCGCCGCGACCAGAGCGGGCCATTTGCCCTCGGCCTCCTGCACGCGATTCTCGCCGAAATCGCGCTGGCCGGCGGCGATCAGCGGGGCGATCTCCTCTGCGGTACGCGTCTTGGAAATGGCGATCAGGGTGACGGCGGCGGGATCGCGGCCGGCGATCTTCGCGGCCGCGGCGATCTGGGCGCGGGTCTCGTCGAGCGGGGGATAGGGTGTCGGCATGGCGCGCTGCTATAGGCGAGGCCGATGCCCCGCCGCCACCCCGCGCTGCCCGCCTGCTGGCTGATGACCGACGAACGGCAAGGCGAGGCTTTGTGGGTGGCGCTCCGGCGGCTGCCGAAGGGGAGCGGGGTGGTGTTTCGCCATTACTCCCTGCCCCCGGCCGAGCGGCGGGCGTTGTTCGATCGGGTCAGGCGGATCGCGCGGGCGCGGCGGCTGGTGCTGGTGCTGGCCGGCCCGCCCCGGCTGGCGCGGGGCTGGCGGGCGGATGGGGCGCATGGCCGGTCGCCGCATCGGTCGCCGGGGTTGTTACGGACCGCGCCGGTGCATGATCGGCGGGAGCTGGTGGTGGCTGGCGGGGCCGATCTCCTGTTCGTGTCGCCGGTGTTCGCCACCCGATCGCACCTCGGCGCGCGGGGACTGGGGCGGATCGGATTTCACGCGCTGGCACGGCGGACTCGCCAGCCGGTCGCGGCCCTTGGCGGGATGACGGCGAGGCGCGCCCGGTCGCTCGGTGGCGTCCGCTGGGCCGCGATCGATGCCTGGTCGTCATCGCGAGCGTAGCGTGGCGATCCAGGCTCCGCCGCTGGATTGCTTCGCTTCGATCGCAATGACGAAGAAGCTCAGCCCGCCGCGCTGCTGAGGAGCGCGCGCAATTGCGCGGGTTTGACCGGCTTGGTCAGCACGAAGAAGCCCGCCCGCTCCAGTTCCTCGCGCAATTCGGGGGTGCGGTCGGCGGTGATGATGACGGCGGGGATGTCCTGCCCCAGATCCGCGCGAATCTCGCGCACCACGGCGTCGCCGGTCGCGCCCTCGTCGAGGTGATAGTCGGCCAGCAGCAGCCGGGGGGCGCAGCCGGCGGCGAGCCGCTCGCGCGCTTCCTCCAGCCCGGTCGCGGTGCCGACCTTGCAGTTCCAGCCGGTCAGCATCGCCGTCATGCCGCTCAGGATGCTGTGTTCGTTGTCGACGATCAGGATCGGCAGGCCGTCGAGCTGGCCGCCGCTGTTGGCGGCGGGCAGGCGCGGCGTGCTGGCGGCGGGACGGCCGAGGGGCACGGTGATGCTGAAGGTCGATCCCTCCCCCACCGCCGATTCCAGCCCGATCCGGTGCCCCAGCATCGTGGCGGCGCGCTGGACGATGGCGAGGCCGAGCCCCATGCCGCGCTCGCGCTTGGAGGCGGGGGCCAGGCGGCGGAACTCCTCGAAGATGGTGGCGTGATGCTCGGGCGGGATGCCGGGGCCTGTGTCGCGCACCTCGATCCGCAACTGGTCGCCCACCTCGACGCAGCGGACGGAGACCTCGCCCTCCTCGGTATAGCGCAGCGCATTTGAGATGAAATTCTGGAGGATGCGGCGGACGACCCTTTGGTCGGATCGGATCCATCGATCACTCTCGCGCAATTTGAGGCGGATGCCGCTTTCGCGCGCCATGGGGCCGAATTCGGCGCGCATCGAGGCGAGCAGGCCATCGAGCGGGAAATCGCCGATCTCGGGGGTGACCGCCCCGGCGTCGAGCTTGGAGATTTCGAGCAAAGCCTCCAGCAGATCCTCGACCGAATCGAGCGCCGATCCGGTCTGCCGCACCAGCGCGCGCGTCGCCTGCGCCAGCCGCCGGTCGCCCAAGGCCGACACGAACAGCCGCGCGGCGTTGAGCGGCTGGAGCAGATCGTGGCTGGCGGCCGCCAGGAAGCGCGTCTTGGAGAGATTGGCCTGTTCGGCCGCCGTCATCGCGCCGCGCATCGCATCCTCGGCGGCCAGGCGCTCGGCCACCTCCTGCTGGAGCCGCGTGTTGACCGCCGCGATATCGGCGGTGCGCATCTCGACCCGCCGCTCCAGCGTCTCGTTGGATTCGCGAAGGGACCGCGCGGCGGCGAGGCGTTCGGTGATATCCTCGAAGCTCATCACCATGCCGCCACCCGGCATGGCCGATCGCCGCACCTCGATCACCCTGCCATCGGCATGGCGGCATTTGGCGACGACCGGCTTCATCCCCTCGGGCAGCCACGCCAGACTGCGCCGCGCCGGGGCATCGACCACCTCGACCGCTTTGGCGAGCCCGGCATGATCGACGATCCCGGCGATGCCGTCGATCGGCAGCCCGATGGTGGGCAGCAGCGCGTCGTTCCACGCGATCAGGCGGCGATCCCTGTCGTAGACGCACACCCCCAGCCAGATGGCGTCGAGCGTCGCCTGAAGCACCGCGCTCTTTTCGGCGAGCGAGCGGGCCTGCGCGCGGGCGTCCTCGGCCTTGGCCTCGGTGATGTCTGTATAGACGCCGACGATGCCGCCGTCGGACGTGCGCAATTCGTTGATCTGCACCCAGCGGCCGTCGGCCAGCGCATGGACGTGGCCTCCCTCGGCGACCAGATGCTGCGCCAGCCGCTCGGATACCCAGCGATCGGGGGCGACGAGCTGGCCCAGCATCGATCCCTCGTCGCGCACCATCGCGGCGATCTCGTCGAAGCGCATCCCCGGCACGATGCGGTCGGCGATGTGCGGCCACAGGCCCAGATAGGTCTGGTTGAACAGGATCAGCCGGTCCTCGGCATCGAAGAGGGCGAAACCCTCGTTGATGCTCTCGATCGCGTCGCGCAGCCGGCGTTCGGCCGCATCGGCGCTGTCGCGCGCGTGGACCAGCGCGGCATTGCTCTGCGCCAGCTCGGTCAGCGCCTGTTCAAGATCGCCGGTGCGGTCGCGCACCTTGGCTTCCAGCGTGATCGCCGTCTCGAACAGCGAGAAGGCATTGCCCTGAAGATCGGTCGATCGCTCGACCCGGTCCATCAGCGCGGCATTGATGCGGCGCAATTTCTCATTCTCGCGCGTCAGTTCGGCGAGGCGGGCGGCATCGGCCGAAATCGGGGCCGGAGGCGAGGGCGCCCGTGCCGCCATCAGCGCCCGATCGCCAGCCCGGAGAAGGTCTGGTTCACATGCAGCGCGTGGAATTGTTCGCCATAGGTGGTGAAGCCGACCACCTTGCGATCGGTCAGCAGGCGCGAGACGGGCTGGATCAGCTGGCGTTGCTCCAGATCGATCGTGTTGAGCACGCAGAAGAAGCCCAGCACCCGATCGATCCCACCGACATCGCCGTCGAGCGTGTCGAACAATGTGTCGAGCCCCCTCATCATGTCGTTGCTCTCGCCCAGGGTCAGCACGATCCCCTCGTCGATCGCGCAATAGAAAGTGAGGCTGCCGTCGGGATTGGCCGACTGGATCGAGCGGACATAATATTCGCCCCCGGCGCGCACCATCGGCGGATGGCGAGCGAATACGCCGGGGCCGAGATCGCTTTCCTGCACGCCCGCCAGCCGGGCATATTCGGCGGCGGCCGGCTCGGCGTTGATCTCGGTGACGATCCGCTCCACCGAATCCGCGCCGGTGATGACCATCTTCACCGCCCCCGGCTGATAGGGCTGGTGGCGGAAGACGCGTAAGGGGCGGCGCGACGAGAGGATCGCCACCACCGCCGCGTCGCGATGGAAGCGCCCGCCCTCCAGCACGAACGTCTCCTTGAAGGCGAGGCCGTCGCCCGAGGAGCCGCCGATCAGCGGGATTTCGCCCAGCGCATCCTGCACCGTGACGGTCAGCATCTCCTCGCGATGGGAGAGGCCATCGACGAGGAAGATCGCCGCGCGCGATATCGGCCCGTCGAGCCGGCGCGCTCCCTCGGCGGCCTCGGCGACCAGTTCGCGCACGCGCTGTTGGGCGTGCGCCGTGTCGAAATCGTCGAGCCGGTCGAAGCGGGTGGCCGACAGGGTGAAGTCCTCCGCCGGAAAGCCGATCGCCACGATCTCGCCGTCGCTCAGCCCCTCGGGGCCGATTTCGGACGAGGAGGTGCAGCCGACGATCGTGATGTCCTCGCAGCGCAGGGCGATCGCCTTGGCCAGCGCGTTGAGGTCGTAGCGGCTGGAGCAGAAGAGCAGGATGCCGGCCAGGGTGGGCGCATCGAGCGCGCCGAAGATTTCGCGAATCGCCTGTTCGGGATCGGTCAGCGCGCTGCTGGCGACGCGGATCGGCGATTTTGTGCGGGATGCGGGTGCAGCATCGGGTGCGAAGGTTGCCATGGCCGAAATCATGTCACGCCCCCGCCCGCCCGTCACCTGCGATCGGTGGCGAGGGGTTCGAGCGGGGCCGCGTCACCGCGCGGCGGCGGGCCGGCGGCTTCGAGCGCGTCGGCCTCGGCATCGTCGAACACCCGGCTGCGGATGATGAAGCGCAGCCCCTCCGGCCCCTCGATCGAAAAGCCCGCGCCGCGTCCGGGGACGACGTCGATCGTCACCTGGGTGTGGCGCCAATAATCGAACTGAGCGGCGCCGATCCACACCGCCACGCCGCCGGGGATGGTCTCCTGGGCGATCCGGCCCAGCAGCACATCCTGCCCACCCACCCGGAATTCGCCCGCCGGGTAGCACATCGGCGCGGAGCCGTCGCAGCAGCCGCCCGACTGGTGGAACATCAGCGGGCCATGGATGCCGGCGAGCCGCGCGATCAGCGCGTCGGCGGCGGGAGTGGAGAGGATGCGTGCGGGGATCATCCGATTATCCTTAAGACCGGCCATCACACTCACTCCGTTCGTCCTGAGCGAAGTCGAAGGACGTGGAGAGCCACCGCTTGGGGCACGTCCTTCGACTACGCTCAGGACGAACGGTGCTGGTGGTGGTTCGGTCCCGAAAAAAGGCGGCGGCGGGCTGGCAGTAGCCCGCCGCCTGACCACCCGCAAAGAGGAGGGTTCGCGGGTGGTATTCTTGAGCGGTTCGGCAGCGCCGAATCGGGCGGCACCGGCCCACTCCCCCACCCGACCACCCAGCGGCAGTATCTTGTGGGTGGTCGGGTGGGGGAGTGGGCCGGTGCCGCGCCTCATCCGATCAGAAAAAACCCAGCGCCTTCGGGCTGTAGCTCACCAGCAGATTCTTGGTCTGCTGATAATGATCGAGCATCATCTTGTGATTCTCGCGGCCGATGCCCGACTGCTTGTAGCCACCGAACGCCGCATGGGCGGGGTAGAGATGGTAGCAGTTGGTCCACACGCGGCCCGCCTGGATGCCACGGCCCATGCGATAGGCGCGTGTCCCGTCGCGGGTCCACACGCCGGCGCCCAGGCCGTAGAGCGTGTCGTTGGCGATCGCGAGCGCGTCGGCCTCGTCCTTGAAGGTCGTCACCGCAACGACCGGGCCGAAGATTTCCTCCTGGAAGACGCGCATCTTGTTGTGCCCCTCCAGGATCGTCGGGGTGACGTAATAACCGTCGGAGAATTCGCCGTCATGCTGGGCGCGTTCGCCGCCGGTCAGCACCTTGGCGCCCTCGGCCTTGCCGATGTCGATGTAGGACAGGATTTTTTCGAGCTGGTCGTTCGACGCCTGCGCGCCGATCATCGTGTTGGGATCGAGCGGGCTGCCCATCTTGATCGCCTGCACGCGCTTGATCGCGCGCTCGATGAAGGCTTCGTAGATCGATTCCTGGATCAAAGCGCGGCTGGGGCAGGTGCAGACCTCGCCCTGGTTCAGCGCGAACATCGCGAAGCCCTCGAGCGCCTTGTCGAAATAGTCGTCGTCGGCATCCATGATGTCGGCGAAGAAGATGTTCGGGCTCTTGCCGCCCAGCTCCAGCGTCACCGGGATCAGGTTCTCGGTGGCATATTGCATGATGAGGCGGCCGGTGGTCGTCTCGCCGGTGAAGGCGATCTTGGAGATGCGCTTGTTCTGCGCCAGCGGCTTGCCGGCCTCCACGCCGAAGCCGTTGACGACGTTCAGCACGCCCGGCGGCAGCAGATCGCCGATCACGTCCATCAGCACCATGATCGACATAGGCGTCTGCTCGGCGGGCTTCAGCACCACGCAATTGCCGGCGCCGAGCGCCGGGGCGAGCTTCCACACCGCCATCAGGATCGGGAAGTTCCACGGGATGATCTGGCCGACGACGCCCAGCGGCTCGTGGAAATGATAGGCGATCGTGTCGTGGTCGATCTCGGAGATGCTGCCTTCCTGCGCGCGGACGCAGCCGGCGAAATAGCGGAAGTGATCGATCGCGAGCGGAATGTCGGCGTTGGTCGTCTCGCGGATCGGCTTGCCGTTGTCGATCGTCTCGACCAGCGCGAGCAGGTCCAGCTTCTCCTCCATTCGGTCGGCGATCTTGTTGAGGATGTTGGCGCGCTCGGCCTGGCTGGTGCGGCCCCAGGCGTCCTTCGCCTTGTGCGCGGCGTCCAGCGCCAGTTCGATGTCCTCGGCGGTGCCGCGCGCGACCGAACACACGGTCTTGCCGGTCACGGGCGAGGGATTGTCGAAATATTGCCCCTTCACCGGGGCGACCCACTCGCCGCCGATATAATTGTCGTAGCGCGAGCGGATGGCCACCTGGCCCTTCAGTTCGTCGATCGCCTGCTGAAGCATTGTCTCTCTCCTCGGGTCTTTGCGATCCGCGACAGGACTCGAGGGGCCCCCGCGCGAAATCTCGAGGGACAGTCTGGCAGAAGCGATCCGGCAGGCCATTGGACCAAAGGGTAATTGCCGCCCGGCTGGTCCGCGCGGACACCGGCGCCCGGAGGGCGGCAATCGCCGCCGTGATGAGGGATGCCCGAATGAAGATGAAGCTGATCGCGCTGGCGCTGGCCGGCGCCCTCGCCGCCACCCCGGCGCTGGCCAAGGATTATACCGTCCAGATGAAGAATCAGGGCGCGGCCGGCATGATGGTGTTCGAGCCCGCCTTCGTGAAGGCGATGCCCGGCGACACGATCCATTTCGTGCCGACCGACACCAGCCACAATGCCGAGACGATCGCGGGGATGCTGCCCGACGGCGTCGAGCACACGATCGGCGGAATGAACAAGGAAATGACGCTCAAGGTCGACAAGCCCGGCCTCTACGGCATCAAGTGCAAACCGCATTACACCATGGGCATGGTGGCGCTGGTGCAGGTGGGCAAGGGCCCTTCCGCCAACCTCGCCACGGCCAAGGCCGCCAAGCTGCCGGGCCTCGCCGCCAAGCGCATGGCGCCGCTGCTGGCGCAGGCGAAGTAACGGTCAGCCAGTCTGATCGGTGGCGCCGGGCTGCCACGGTTCAGCCTTGCTGAACCGTGGCCAAAAGGAGAGAAAATATGGCATCGTTGGTGGTCGCATATCCCAACAAGGAGGGCGGCCATTTCGATGCCGCTTATTATCTCGAGACCCACTTCCCCCTGTGCGACCGGTTCTGGGGCCCGCTCGGCCTGATCCGGTCCGAGGCGTTTCCGGCACTCGACGCGGACCAGCCCTATGCCATGGTGGCGGTGCTGCATTTCCGAGATGCCGCCGCGATCCAGGCGGCGCTGGGCGCGGGGGCCGAGGTGTTCGGCGACGTGGCGAACTTCACCAACCTGACCCCGCTGCCCTTCCTGTCGGACGCGGGGTGAGGGATCCTACGGCCGCCCCTCGCCCTTCCCATCCTTCGCCATGGATTTGGCGATGATGCGCTTCTGATCGCTCCACTTGCGGTTGGCCTTGCCGTGGTAGAGGCCCCTGAGGAAGCTCGCGTCCATCGCTGTCAGGCGGCGCGGCAGCGCGGTCGCGGCGGGATCGAACAAAGCGAGGATGCTGTCGCTCTCGGCCGCGTTCATCGGCCGGGTGCGGGCGAAGGCGCGCATCGCGGCATAATCGGACAGCTGAGTCAGCGTCTTGCCGACGGCCGCCGCCTGATCGATCACCACGATCGCGCCGTCGATCAGCTGGGTCGTCGGCAACAGGATGATCGAGGCGGATTGCACGAACAGGGTACCGCCCTGCACGCCCATCCCGTCCTCGTTGGCGATATGGGTGGTACTCCAGGTGCGGACGGGGGCCTCGTCGTTGAGGAGGTGCCTCAGATTGTCGGCATCGAGGGTCGTGAACAGGTCGGGCGTGGTGTTGTGCAGCGTGTTGACGAAGGTCTTGCTGTTCTCGACCAGGAACACGACGACATTGGCGCGGCATTTGGCCTTGTCGACCGGGATGCGCGCGTCGGTGGCGATGGCGCGCATCCGGGCGGTCATGCGATCGGCATAATCCTGCGGCATGCCGATCACCTGCGGGCAGATCGGGTTGCGGAAGCGGGCATATTGGCCCTCGATCGGCGGCATCGCCTTGGTGATGAACTGGCGCGCTTCCTTGCTCTCGACCGCCTTGCGGCCCTTCACGACGATATCGTCGCCGGGCGGCGGGGTCTGCGCCAGAGCGGGGGCGGCCAGCGCCATCAGCGCGGCGGTCATCAGCAGACGCACGAAAACTCTCTCCATCAATCGGTTCGGCAGCGACATGACCCGGCCAGAATTAACCGGGGCTGTGCGCCACGCCCCCGCATAACGGGCGGGGGGCGCCGGTGGTGCCGGGGAAGCTGATCGGCAGGCCCATCAGGCTGCGGACGGCCATGTAGGCGAAGCCCTGCGCCTCGATCGCGTCGCCGTCCCAGCCCAGCACCTCCATCGGCTCGGGCACGATGCCGGTCGCCTCGCCGATCATCCGCATCAGCGTCCCATTGTGGCGCCCGCCGCCCGCCACGATCATCCGCTTCGCCGCCGCCGGCATCAGCCGCAGCGCCAGCGCCACCGCTTCGGCGGAAAAGGCCGTGAGCGTGGCGGCGCCGTCGGCGCTGGCGAGGCCGCGCGCGGGCGAGAGGGTGAAATCGGCGCGGTCGAGCGATTTGGGGGCGGGCTGGTCGAACCAGGGATTGTCGAGCATCGCCGTCAGCACCGTCCGGTCGATCATGCCGGTGGCCGCCAGCGCACCGCCCTCGTCGTAGCGCGCGCCGGTTTCGGCCGCGACCCAATCGTCGACCAGGGCATTGGCGGGGCCGGTGTCGCAGGCGATGATCGCGTCACCCTCGCCGATCCAAGTGACATTGCCGACGCCGCCGAGATTGAGGATCGCGACCGGCCGGGGCAGCGCCGCCGTCAGCGCGGCATGATAGACCGGCAGCAGGGGCGCGCCCTGCCCGCCCGCCGCGACATCGGCCGAGCGCAGGTCGGCGACCACCCGGATGCCGGTCGCTTGCGCCAGCGCCGCGCCGTCGCCGATCTGCCACGTCCAGCCGCGATCCGGGCGGTGGGCGATGGTATGGCCGTGGAAGCCGATCACGTCGGCGCCCCGCCCCGCCAGCAACCGGGCGACGATGGCCGCATGGCGATCGGTCAGCTCGGCCGTCACCGCGTCGATCAGCGGATCGGCGCCGGGCGCGGCCATCGCCATCGCGACATCGCAGGCGGCGGCGAGGCGGTCGCGGAAATTCTGCGGATAGGGTTCGGACACGAAATCGATCGCGCGGATCGCCGCCTGCCCGTCGGTCTCGATCAGCGCCGCGTCGATCCCGTCGCGCGACGTGCCGGACATCAGCCCCACCGCCAGCATCGTCTCCGCCACACGATCCTCCCACAGCACGCGCCGTCCCTACGCGAACGGCGGCCCGACCGCCTACCCCAGAGGCTACCCTTATGCTACCGGCGCCCCCGTCATGACCGAATATCGCTCCGATCTGCTCCGCCTGCTCTCCAGTAGAGGCTATATCCACCAGCTGACCGATCCCGAAGGGCTCGACCGGCTGGCGACGGACCATATCGTGCCGGGTTATATCGGCTTCGATCCGACCGCGCCGTCGCTCCACGTCGGCAGCCTCGTGCAGATCATGATGCTGCGGCGGATGCAGCAGGCCGGCCACAAGCCGATCGTCCTGATGGGCGGCGGCACCGGCAAGATCGGCGACCCGTCCTTCAAGGACGAGGCGCGCAAGATGCTGACCCTGGATACGCTGAAGGACAATATCGCCGGCATCCGCACCGTGTTCGAGCGGTTCCTGACGTTCGGCGACGGGCCGACCGACGCCATCATGCTCGACAATGCCGACTGGCTCGACAAGCTGGAGTACATCCCCTTCCTGCGCGACATCGGCAAGCATTTCTCGGTCAACCGGATGCTCAGCTTCGATTCGGTGAAGCTCAGGATGGATCGCGAGCAGTCGCTCAGCTTCCTCGAATTCAACTACATGATCCTCCAGGCCTATGATTTCCTGGAGTTGTCGCGCCGCGCGCGTTGCCGCCTGCAGATGGGCGGATCGGACCAGTGGGGCAATATCGTCAACGGCGTCGAGCTGGCGCGCCGTGCCGACGGCGCCGAAGTCTATGGCCTGACGACCCCGCTCATCACGACCGCCGACGGCGGCAAGATGGGCAAGACGATGGCCGGCGCGGTGTGGCTGAACGAGGCGCAGCTGCCGACCTACGATTATTGGCAATTCTGGCGGAACACGCATGACGCCGATGTCGGCCGCTTCCTGCGCCTGTTCACCGATCTGCCGCTTGCCGAAATCGCGCGGCTGGAGGCGCTGGAGGGCGCCGAGATCAACGACGCCAAGGTGATCCTCGCCAACCTCGCCACCGCCATGTGTCGCGGCGAACAGGCGGCGGCGGATGCGGCCGAGACGGCGCGCCGCACCTTCGAGGAGGGTGGCGCCGCCGAGGGCCTGCCGCAGCTGAAGGTGGATGGCGGCCGCATCCCGATCGTCGTCGCGCTGACGGTGATGGGCTTCGCGGCCTCCAACGGCGAGGCGCGTCGCAAGATCGCCGAGGGCGCGGTGCGGCTGAACGATATCGCGATCAAGGATGCCGCTTACGAGATCGTGCTCGATCAGGACGGGCCGGTGAAGCTCAGCCTCGGCAAGAAGAAGCACGGGCTGCTGACGGCGGGATGAAGAAAGGGGGCGGGTGGTACCGCCTCCCCTCAATGATGCGGCGGGACGACCGGGTTCGCCGTGAAATGCACGCGATTGGCCAGGATCACCGCCTGGGTGCGGCTGAACACATTGAGCTTGCTCAGGATCGCCGAGACGTGGGCCTTCACCGTCGTCATCGACACGTCGAGATCATAAGCGATCTGCTTGTTGAGCTTGCCGACGACGACCAGCCCCAGCACGACCCTTTGCTGCGGGGTCAGGCTGTCGATGCGGCGGCGGATGTCGGCCTCTTCCTTGTCCTCGTCGTACAGCGCCTCGGCGAAGGGCGGCACGTAGATGTCGCCCGCCAGGATCAGCTTGAGCGCATCGACGATGGCGCCCCGGCGCAGCGATTTCGGCAGGAAGCCCGCCGCCCCCGCCGCCAGCGCGCCGCGCACCAGCCCGCGCTCCTCGGCGGCCGACACGATCACCACCGGCACCGAGGGAAAACGCTCGCGCATGGCGGCCAGCCCGCCGAAGCCCGTCGTGCCCGGCATGTTGAGATCCAGAAGGACCAGATCGAAATCGCCCTCGCGCTCGACGATCTCGATCGCCTCGGCCAGCGACGACGCCTCGAATTGTTCGCAGCGATCGAACGCGACCGAAATCACGGTGCGCAGCCCGTCGCGCACCAAAGGATGATCGTCGGCGATCAGCACCCGTTCCACGTCACCCAACCCCCTCGTCCGCCCGAATTCTAAAGTCCGGTCCAGCACCGCCGAACCGCACCCTAGCGCGCCGCCGTCCAGGGGGGAACGGGGGACGATATGCGTCGCCCCCCGTGCCGCCACGCTCACGACTTCGGCAGCTTGAACACCCAGAGCGCGCCGCCCTGGTTGATATGCTGCACCGCCTTGGCGACCTCGCCGCCCCACAGCGGCACCGCGCCACCCCAGCCCGACATCACCGCGACGAACTGCTCGCCATCCTGCTCCCAGGTGACGGGCGAGCCGACCACGCCCGATCCGGTCTGGAACTTCCACAATTCCTTGCCGGTCTTGGCATCGAACGCCTTCAGATAGCCTTCGGGCGTGCCGGTGAAGACGAGGTTGCCGGCGGTGGAGAGAACGCCGCCCCACAGCGGGGCTTTGTTCTTATATTCCCACATGATCTTGCCGGTGGCCGGATCGATCGCGCGCAGCGCGCCGATATAATCGTCGTACAGCGGCTTGATGGTGAAGCCGGCGCCCAGATAGGCCGCGCCCTTCTTGTAGGCGATCGGCTCGTTCCAGATGTCCATGCCCCATTCGTTGGCGGGCACGTAGAAATAGCCGGTCTGCTGGCTGTAGGCCATCGGCATCCAGTTCTTGGCGCCCAGGAAGGCCGGGGCCGAGAAGACGGTCGTGCCCTTTTCCGCGCTTGGCGCGCCGGGGCGGTTGGCGTCGATGAACTTCGGCTTGCCGGCCTTGTCGTAGCCGCTCGCCCAGGTGATCTTCGACACGAAGGGGTTGGCCGAGACGAACTTGCCGTTGGTGCGATCCAGCACGAAGAAATAGCCGTTGCGGTTCGCCTGCGCGCCCAGCTTCATCATCTTGCCGCCGACCTTCGCGTCGAAGGGGATGAATTCGTTGACGCCGTCGAAATCCCAGCCGTCGTGCGGGGTATATTGATAGTGCCATTTGATCTCGCCCGTGTCGGGATCGATCGCGAGGGTGGACGAAGTGTAGAGATTGTCGCCGGGGCGCAGGTGGCTGTTCCACGGCGCGGGGTTGCCGGTGCCGAAGAAGAGCAGATTGGTATCGGGATCGTAGGTGCCGCCCAGCCACGGCGCGCCGCCGCCGGTCTTGTACTGGTCGCCCTGCCATGAAGCGTTGGTCTTGCCCGTGACGGTTGAATCCTTGCCGTTCAGCTGGCCCATGTTGCCTTCGATCGTGGGCCGCGACCAGACGAGGTCGCCGGTGTTCACGTCGCGCGCCTCGACCCGGCCGATGATGCCGAATTCGCCGCCCGAGTTACCGTAGATGATCTTGTCCTTCACGATCATCGGGGCTGCGGTCATCGAATAGCCGGCCTCGAAATCGGCGGCCTTCTTGTTCCACACGACCTTGCCGGTCAGGCGGTTGAGCGCGATCAGATGCGCGTCGAGCGTGGCGAAGATGATCTTGTCGCCATAGATGGCGGCGCCGCGGTTCACCACGTCGCAGCAGGGCATGATGCCGTCGGGCAGGCGGGCGTTATATTCCCACTTTTCCTCGCCGGTCTTGGCGTCGAAGGCGTAGAGGCGGCTGTAGGAGCCGGTGACGTAGATCGTGCCGTCATAGACGATCGGCTGCGATTCCTGGCCGCGCATCTTCTCGCCGCCCAGCGACGCGGCGAAGGCCGGCACCAGCTTGCCGACGTTGGAGGCGTCGATCCTGGTCAGCGGGCTGAAACGCTGCGCGCGCGGGCCCATGCCATAGGTCAATACGTCGCCCGGCGTGGCCTCGTCGGCGATCAGGTCGGCCTGCGTCGGCCCGGCCTTCTGGCCGGCGGCGGTGCCCGGCCCGGCGGTGGCGAGCGTGATCGCCACCAGGCTGACGGTAAGCCCGGAAAGTGCCTTCATGTGAATCCCCTCTCACATCATTCGCCGGGACATGCGGATCGCGGCGTGGATCGGAACGGTGGGCCTTGCCTCCGGGGGCGACAATTGGACCTTGGGAGGATTGGTGGTGTGGTGACGCGCGCTCAGCGCAGCAAAGGTGCACGCGGGACGACGTGGTAGCGGGCGAAAATGGCGTCCAGTTCGCCGCTCTTCTGCATGTCGGCCAGCAGGGTCTCGATCTCGTCGCCCAGGTCGCGGCTGTCGTCCTTTACGGCGACGGCGACGTTCCAGCCGGGGCTGGAAATGGCGGGCAACGGCCCCTTGCGCAGCACCGCCTTGCCGGGCGCCTCGCCGAGGCCATTCTCGACCTGCGCGCGCGTCGCGACCGCCATGGCGGCCTTGCCGGCGGAGACCGCCGCCACCGCCTCGGCGCCGGTCGGCACATGCGTCACGTCGCCGCGCAGCACGCCGCCGAAGCTGCCCGACAGATAGAAATCCGGCACGCTGTCCAGCTCGGCGTAGATCGTCTTGCCCTTGAACTGGGGCGGCGGCGCCTCGCAATCGGCCTGATCCGGATCGCACACCATCGCGAAGGCCTCGCGATAATAAGGCGCGACGATCGCCACCCGATCGTTGCGCAGCGCCAAAGTGCGATCGGCGGGCACGTGCATCATCACGTCGGCGGGCGCCTGCCCGATCAGGGTGCCGCGCCACACCATGTTGCGCAGATCGCCATCGACATCCTCGTCGGCGAGGAAATCGACCATATCGGTCTTCACGCCCAGTTTCGCCGCCAATGCGTTGGCGATATCGACGTCGATGCCGACGAGCCTGCCGTCCTTGCGGTACGCCCAGGGCGCGAAATCCTTGTAGACCGCGACCCGCAGGAAGCCGGTCTTTTTCACCTTGTCGAGCGGCGCGGCGGCGGCGGGCGCGGCGCCCGCCAGCAGCAGCGCCGCCATCACGCCGCCCGAAATGCTGCGCAGCATGAAGCCGATCACTCCTGGTGGACGGTATCGAGATACGAGCGGATCGCCCAGCCCGTCTCCTGCCCGAGCACCGGGCCGAACGGCGGCATGAACACCTTGCCGTCGCGCGCCGAGCCATGCTGGTATCGGCCGATGAACCATTCGTCGCCCGCCTCGCCGGCGTCGAGATAGCGCAGGTCGGGGGCGATGCCGCCGGAGATCACCTCCAGCCCATGGCAGCGCGCGCAATTCTGGCCATAGGCCGACATGCCGATCTTGATCGCGACCGGATCGCCCCGATAGGGATTGACCGTGAGCCAGGTGTCGCCGAGCGGCTTGAGGCCCGTCGTGTCCACCTTCTGCGGCGTCACCGATCCATGGCCGAGCACGCGGGTCGAGACCGACCCGATCGTCAGGGTGATGGCGGCCGCCAGTGCGAACCGGGCGATCTTGCTGGTCATGCCTTGTCCTGCTCCCAAAACACGGGGGACGCTGGAAAATGCGTCCTTTGTCAGCCGGTATGTCGGCGGAGCGCGGGCGCGAGGCCATTGAACTTTGGTACAGCGGGGACTGGCCGGGCAGGCGCGTTACAAGGCCTCATGAAAAAGATGATGAGGATGCCCGTCGCCGCGCTCGCCCTGCTGCTCGCTGGAGCCGCATCGGCCGAGACGCTCTATGTCTCCAACGAGAAAGGGGCGACCGTCACCCTGATCGACGGCGCCACCGCCAAGCCGATCGGCAGCTGGCCGGTCGGCAAGCGGCCGCGCGGCATCGCGCTGTCGGCGGACGGCAAGACTTTGTTCGTCTGCGCCAGCGACGACAACACCGTCCAGATGATCGACACCGCGACCGGCAGGATCCTGGCCGATCTGCCCTCCGGCGACGACCCCGAGCAATTCGCTCTGTCGCGCGACGGCAAGCAACTGTTCGCCGCCAACGAGCGGCAGAATATCGTCACCGCCATCGATATCGCCAAGCGCACCGTGACCTTCCAGACGCCGACCGGCGAGGAGCCCGAGGGCATGGCGACCAGCCCCGACGGCCGCTGGGTGGTAGCCACGTCGGAGAGCGAAAATAGCGTCCACTGGATCGATATCGCGAGCGGGCAGGAGAAGGCCGTCACCACTGTCGGCCTGCGCCCGCGCCACGCCGAATTCACCCCCGACGGCAAGGCCCTGTGGGTCAGTTCCGAGATCGAGGGGATCATCCAGATCATCGATCCCGCAACGCAGAAGATCGTCAAGCGCATCCCGCTCGCGATCGAGGGTGTGCCCTCCGAAAGCATATTGCCCGATGGCATCCGCTTCACGCCCGACGGCAGGCAGGCCGTCGTGGCGCTCGGCCGCGCCAACCATGTCGCGATCGTCGATGTCGCGAGCGCCACGCCGATCCGCTACATTCCGGTCGGCCGCCGCGTCTGGCATGTCGGCATCAGCCCCGATGGCACGCGCGCCTATTCCGCCAACGGCCTCAGCGACACACTCTCGATCATCGACCTGAAAAGCATGGCCGTCACCGCGACGGTGCCGGCCGGCCGGGCGCCATGGGGCATAGCGGTCGGCCGCTGAGCCTGACCCCAAAGTCCAATTTCGCGAAAACCCGAACGGCCGCAGCCTTCCCCCCACGGGGCGCACGACGCCCCGAACAGAGGGAGAGAATCATGAGGGGTAAGCACAAGCGGCTGTTCGCCGCCACGGCGGGGCTGTGCCTGTTGGCCAACGCCGCACCGGCGTTCGCGGACACGACCGACGACCTGCTGCTGCGGCTGAAGGAGAAGGGCATTCTGACCGAGCAGGAATATCAGGCGCTGCTTACCCGCCGCCAGCAGGAGGCATCCGCCGTCGTCACGACCGGCACGGCCCCGGCGCCGCAGCAGGCCGCCGCCCAGGCGCTCGACGACAAACGCTCCGTGCGCATGACGGAAAGCGGCGTCGGCTTCGAGATGGGCGGCGTGCAGCTGAAATTCTCCGGCTCGGTCAACGGCTTCTATGTCCATGACAATGGCGACAGCCCGACCGCCAACCATGTCGTCGCCGGCGGCCTCGCCACGGTCGGCCCCAAGAGCTCCTCGGTGCGCAACGGCCTTTTGCCGGGCTTCCTCAAAGTGGACGTGACCACCAACCAGGGCGGCTGGGACGTCGGTGCGCATTTCGGCATGTATCCCGGCATCGACAGCGTGACGGGCGCGGGCGGCGCCAATTCGGGCGGCGCGCCGCAGGCGCTGGCCACCGCCGGCATCGATTTCCGCCAGACCTACCTCACCTTCGGCAAGCCGAATTTCGGCGAGGTGAAGATCGGCCGCGACATCGGCCTGTTCGCGTCAGAGGCGATCCTGAACGACATCACCCTGCTCAGCGTCGGCACGGCGGCGGGCAATGCCGCGCCGTCGAACACGTCGCTCGGCCGCATCGGCCTCGGCTATATCTACACCGATTTCCAGCCGCAGATGACCTATACCACGCCCAAGTTCGGCGGCCTCCAGGCCTCGATCGGCCTGTTCCAGCCGCTCGTCACGATCGGCAATAACGAGGTCAACAAGAATCCCGGCTTCCAGGGCAAGGTCACCTACGACTTCACCGCCGGCAAGGTGGGCGGCCATCTCTGGCTGTCGGGTATCACGCAGAAGCATGACGGCGTGGGCGCCTTCCCCAGCTACACCGGCCGCGCGGTGGACGGCGGCGCGAAGCTGACCTTCGGCCCGGCCTCGCTGCTCGGCTATTATTACACCGGCAAGGGCATCGGCACGACGGGCCTGTTCATCCTGTCCACCGCCGCCAACGGCCGCAGCCGCAAGAGCGACGGCTTCTACACGCAGGGCACGCTCACCTTCGGTAAGCTCACCGCCGGCGTCAGCTATGGCGAGAGCCGGCTCGATCTGGCGCCCGGCGAGGTCAACCCGATCCTGGTGGACGTCAACAGCAGCTGGGTCGGCCAGCTTCGCTACGGCCTGACCCCGTGGGTCACGCTGGTCAGCGAATATGTCCGCACCAAATCCGAAGCGCACGGGATCAACGAGGCGAAGTCCAACGCGCTGGCGGCGGGCGCCATCCTGTTCTTCTGAACGGGGCGGGAGAAGACGGGGGGCGGCGCCGGCGTTCGGCGCCGCCCTCGGCATGTAACGGGAAAGGGATCGCGATGGGGGAAAACATGATCGTGCCGGTGCCGGAAAGCTGGGCGGGCCAGGGGGCGGTGGACGCCGCGACCTATGCGGCGGATCATGCCCGTTCGATCGCCGACAGCGACGGCTTCTGGCGCGACCAGATCGGCCGGCTCGATTGGGTGAAGACCCCCACCCGCATGGACGAGAGCGATTTTTCGGAAAGCAATTTCCAGATCCGCTGGTTCGCCGATGGCCGGATCAACGTCTCGGCGAACTGCCTCGACCGCCATCTGGCCGAACGGGGCGACGCGACCGCGATTATCTGGGAGCCGGATGATCCCACCGCCGCGCCCCGCCACATCAGCTATCGCGCGCTGCACGCGGAGGTCTGCCGCTTCGCCAACGTGCTGAAGGCGGCGGGCGCGCATCGCGGATCGCGGGTGACGCTCTATCTGCCGATGATCCCGGAGGCGGCGGTGGCGATGCTGGCCTGCGCGCGGATCGGCGCGATCCATTCGATCGTGTTCGGCGGCTTCTCGCCCGACGCGCTCGCTGGCCGCATCCAGGATTGCGATTCGACCATCGTCGTCACCGCCGACGAGGGCCGGCGCGGCGGGAAGCGCGTGCCGCTCAAGGCCAATGTCGATGCGGCACTACCCCATTGTCCGTCGATCGAGACCGTCATCGTCGTGCCCGCCACCGGCGCCGACGTTCCCATGCGGGCCGGCCGCGACCTGCGCTACGACGCGGCGATCGCGGCCGCCTCGCCCGATTGCCCGCCCGAGGCGATGGACAGCGAGGATCCCCTGTTCCTGCTCTATACGTCGGGCTCGACCGGCAAGCCCAAGGGCGTCGTCCATTCCTCCGGCGGCTATCTGCTGTGGGCGGCGATGACCCACCAGCTCTGCTTCGATTACCGCCCCGGCGAGGTATTCTGGTGCGCGGCCGACGTGGGCTGGGTCACCGGGCACAGCTATATCGTCTACGGCCCGCTGGCGAACGGCGCGACGACCCTGATGTACGAGGGCGTGCCCAACTGGCCGAGCGCGGCGCGCATCTGGCAGGTGGTCGAGCGCCACAGGGTCGCCACCCTCTTCACCGCGCCGACCGTGCTGCGATCGCTGATGAAGGAGGGCGACGATCTCGTCCTTTCGACCGATCGATCGAGTCTGCGCCTGCTCGGTTCTGTCGGCGAGCCGATCAACCCCGAGGCGTGGCGCTGGTATCATGCCGTGCCCGGCGAGGGCCGCTGCCCGATCATCGACATGTGGTGGCAGACCGAGACGGGCGCCGGCATGATCGCCCCGCTGCCGGGCGCGACCCCGCTCAAGCCCGGCTCGGCCACCTTCCCGCTGCCCGGCGTCGAACCGCGCCTGCTCGACGGCGAGGGCGCGGTGCTGGAGGGGGCGGCCGACGGCAATCTCGTCATCGCCCGCTCCTGGCCCGGCCAGATGCGGACGGTGTGGAACGATCACGACCGCTTCTTCCAGACCTATTTCACCACCTTCCCCGGCTATTACACCACCGGCGACGGGGCGCGGCGCGACGCCGACGGCTATTGGTGGATCACCGGCCGGGTCGATGACGTCATCAACGTCTCGGGCCACCGCATGGGCACCGCCGAGGTCGAAAGCGCGCTCGTGCTGCACCCCAAGGTCGCCGAGGCGGCAGTGGTGGGGATGCCGCACGAACTGAAGGGGCAGGGCATCTACGCCTATGTCACCCTCAACGCCGGCGACGAGGCCGACGAGGCGTTGCGCCGCGAACTGGTGCAATGGGTCCGCCGCGAAATCGGCCCGATCGCCACGCCCGACGCGGTGCAATTCGCCCCCGGCCTGCCCAAGACCCGGTCGGGCAAGATCATGCGCCGCATCCTGCGCAAGATCGCGGAAGGCGAGATCGGCGCGCTGGGGGATATTTCCACGCTCGCCGATCCGGCGGTGGTGGACGATCTGGTGGCGAACCGGGTGATGGCCTGACCCTCAAACACCGTGCTCCTGCGCACGCAGGAGCCCAGGGCGGCAAGCGATGCGCTTCGTAACCCTGGGCTCCTGCCTGCGCAGGAGCACCGGCCTAATTTTTCTCATCCACCCGCGGCAGCAATTTCGCCTCCAGCCCCGGATAGAGATGCGACGCCGACCGCCGCACCTCGTACCTCGCCGCCGCGATCCCCGAAAATCGCGCCGGAATATCCATCTCCCCCGCCTCGACCATGTCGAGCCCGGAGGCCACCGCCTGTGTCATCGCCCCCTCCAGCCAGTCGATCCAGTCGCGCGTCTGGTCGATCGCGGTGGCGGGCGTCGGGTCGAACGGGCCATGCCCCGGCACCACGGATTTATGCGGCAAAGCCTTCAGCGCATCGAGCGCGCCGCGCCATTTCGCGAGATCGGCGTGTGGCGTGGAGGGCGCGCGATCGTGGAACACCAGATCGCCCGCGATCAGTATTCCCGTGCGTTCGTCGAGGATCGCGAGGTCCGATCCGCTATGCCCGGCGAGCGAAATGCTGCGCAGTATTCGCCCCCCGAAATCCTCCATGCCATCACCGATGCGGCGGCCGGGGCGGGGCAATTCGGTGCCGCGCATCCAGTCCCCGAGCAGGCGATACATCCCATCCGAAAAGCCCGCGCCCTCGACCCCCATCTCGTCGATCGTGCCGCCCGTGGCGGCGACGATTCCCGGATCGAACGCCGCGATCCCGAAACTGTGATCGGGGTGAAGATGCGTCGCATAGACCCGCACCACAGGCCCCTTGCCGAGCGCCTCGGCCACCGCCTTCAATTGCGTGCCGTAGCGCAGCGACGGGCCGGCATCGACCAGCACTGTACCCTTCGGCGTTGTGATGATCGTGATGTTGGCGATCGCCCCGCCATTGGCCGCCTCGATCGGCGCATCGGCGCCGCGCACGATCCAGATGCCGTCGCCGATCGGCTCGGGCGTGATCGTATAGCTATGCGTCGGGGCCGGCGCCGCGCCGATCAGCGGCAGCGCGCCCAGCCCGGCCAGCACCGCCCGTCGATCGACCCGCCTCATCGCGCGGGGATCGGCGTCATCTTGGCGACCGGCACTCTCGCGCGATAATCGATCCCATTGGTGTCGCGCCCCGCCACCGTCACCACATCGCCCGGCGCGGCCTTGGCCACGATCGTCAGCGAGGGGTCTTCGGAGACGGCGGCCTGCATGTCGATCTGGCCGTACAGTCTGCCGCCCGGCCCGGTCAGCGACACCGTCTCGATATAATAAGTCGCGATATTGGCGACATAGCCTGTGTCCATCGGGTGACGGAAATTCAGTCGCACCCGCGCGCCGCCGCCCGCCACCGGCCACGCCTGCCCGCGCATTTCGCCCAGATGCTGCGCCCAATCACCCTTCACCCGGCTGACCGGCGGCGCGGAGCAACCCCCGCCCGCCGCGTCGATCCAATTGCCGCCGACCAGCCAGCTGCCATCGGCCAGCTGCACCGCGCCGCGCACCGGCGTGCGCTGGTCGAGCTTGATGCGGGTGGCGATCACCGGCTCGGCGGCGGCGATATGATAATCGATCGCCATCGGGATCGGGTTGAGATCGGCGAGGATCAGGATTCGCTTCACATGGGGAATGCCGCGCGCGTCGATCATCACCGGAAAGGCCCGCTGGTCCTCGGCGATCGGCGGGAAGATCACCTTCACGCGGGGATCGAATCGCACCGGCCCGCCATCGAAGAAAGTCTTGGCGAGGCTGGCCCAATTGGGCGACCTGAGCGGATCGGCCGGCAGCACGCCCGCCGCCGGGGCTGCAACAGGCAAAGCGGCCCCAACCGCCGACAATGCCAGCATCATCCCCGCCGCCCACAGCGCCGGCTTGGCCTTGTTCATCGGCTCTTCTCCCAAAGTGCAGGATAGGGCGGGCGGGGCCTGCGCTATATTGGACCTTGGACCGATGCTGCTGGCCTTCCTCCTCCTCGCGCTCCAGGCGCCCGCCGATCCGGCGCTGTTCGATGCCGCGACCGGCTATCGCACCGCGCGCTACCGCGCCGTCGTGCCCGCCCCGCCCGAGGGTGTGACGCGAATCGGCGTGGACGAGGTACGCGCGCTCCACGCCAAGGGCGCGCCGCTGATCGACGTGACGCCGGCCGAAGGCGCGATCCGCGATCCCGCGAGCGGCCACTGGCGCCTCGCCATGCCGCACGACAGCCTGCCCGGCGCCCACTGGTTTCCCGAAGCGGGGCGCGGCGTGCCGGCGGCGGGAATCGAATCTTGGTTTGTGATGGGTGTCGCCCGCGTCACCCACGGGTCGAAGGCGCGACCGCTGGTCGTCTTCTGCCTCGCCGATTGCTGGATGAGCTGGAACGCCGCGCTCCGCCTCCACCGCGCCGGCTATGTCGACGTGCGCTGGTTCGCGGACGGGATCGATGGCTGGAAGGAGGCGGGGTTGCCGGTGAAACGGGTGGTGCCGGCGCGGTGAGCTTTATCGTCACCCCGGCGCAAGCTGGGGTCTTTCGAAGCCGGGCGCCAAGCCCGAAAAGACCCCAGCTTTCGCTGGGGTGACGATCCGCCTTACGCCGCGATCGTCGCCTCATCGGGCTCGCGCAGCACATAGCCGCGGCCCCACACCGTCTCGATATAATTGTCGCCGCCGCAGGCCAGGCTCAGCTTCTTGCGCAGCTTGCAGATGAAGACGTCGATGATCTTCAGTTCGGGCTCGTCCATGCCGCCATACAAATGGTTGAGGAACATTTCCTTGGTGAGCGTGGTGCCCTTGCGGAGCGAAAGCAGCTCCAGCATCGCATATTCCTTGCCGGTCAGGTGCACGCGGGCACCATCCACCTCGACGGTCTTGGCGTCGAGATTGACCGAGAGCTTGCCGGTCTTGATGACCGACTGCGAATGGCCCTTCGAGCGGCGGACGATCGCGTGGATGCGGGCGACCAGTTCGTCGCGGTGGAACGGCTTGGTGACATAATCGTCGGCGCCGAAGCCCAGCGCGCGGACCTTGGAGTCCATCTCGCCGATGCCGGACAGGATCATCACCGGGGTCTGCACGCGGGCGACGCGCAGCTTCTTCAGCACGTCGTAACCGTGCATGTCGGGCAGGTTGAGGTCGAGCAGGATGAGATCGTAATCGTACAGCTTGCCCAGATCGAGGCCCTCTTCGCCCAGATCGGTCGTGTAGACGTTGAATCCTTCCGACGAGAGCATCAGGTCGATGCTCTTCGCGATGGTGGCTTCGTCTTCGATCAACAGCACGCGCATCGCCTGACATCCCTTCAAGCCAAAAGCGGTCGCCCCCGCCTGGGTCCAATCCTTAATGCGATGATACTGCCCACAAAAGGTTAAGTTGCCGTTAAGGCCGTTTGTTAGGGCCAAAACGGATCGGCCGGCCGCTCGTCGCGGCCATTGCCCGGCCCGCCGCCGCATGACATGGGCGGGGGATGATCGCAGACCGCATCCTCACCATCGACGCGGAAGCGATGGTCATCGACAAGCCCGCCGGGCTCCCCGTCACCCCCGTGCGCGACGGCACGCTGAGCCTGGAGAATCACCTCCAATCCTTGACGTTCGGTTTCCAGCGCTGGCCGATTCCGGTCCATCGGCTGGATCGCGACACGTCCGGCTGCCTGCTGCTGGCGCGCACGCCCAAGGCGGCGAAACGCTATGGCGCCGCGTTCGAGGCGGGGACGGTGAAGAAAGCCTATCTGGCGGTGCTGGATGGCGTACCGAAGGACAGCGAGGGCGTGATCGATCTGGCCTTGGCGAAAGTCAGCACCCGCGAATCGGGCTGGCGGATCGTGCCGGACACGAAGAAGGGCAAGGCCGCCATCACCCGCTGGCGGATGCTGGGGCAGGCCAAGGGCCGCGCGCTGATCCTGTTCGAGCCCGATACCGGCCGCACCCACCAGCTGCGCGTCCATGCCGCGAGCGGGATCGGCGTGCCGATCGTGGGCGATCCGATCTATGGCGACGGGCGGCTGGCGATGATGCTCCACGCCTGGCGCCTGCATGTGCCGCGTGAGGGCAAGGCCGCGATCGAGGCGGAGGCGCCTATCCCCGACACGTTCCGCTCGGCGGGTTTCGGCGATGTCGCGGGCTGAAATCCCGCCGCTGCCCGAATCGGCGCTGGAGGAAAAATTCCTCGCCGCTACCGGCCCCGGCGGCCAGAACGTCAACAAGGTGGCGACCGCCTGCCAGCTGCGGCTCGACGTGTTCGCGCTGGGGCTGCACCCGGCGGTCTATGTCCGGCTGAAGGCGCTGGCGGGCAGCCGCATGACCGCCGACGGCGCGATCGTGGTGACGGCCCGGCGCTTCCGCACGCGCGAGGCCAATCGCGAGGACGCGCGCACCCGGCTGGCGGAAATGGTGGCCGCCGCGCATGTCGCGCCCGAGCGGCGGGTGAAGACCAAGCCCAGCAAGGCGGCACGCGCCCGGCGGGTGGAGGCGAAATCGATCCGCGGCGAGGTGAAGAAGGGCCGGGGCAAGGTGCGGCTGGATTGATAACGTCCTGCCCGTCACCCCGGACCTGTTCCGGTGACGGCTTGTTAAAGGCGCCCGCGCCGACCATCTCCCCTGTCGCAGCCCAGGATTTACCATGTACGCTTTCGAGATCGCCGCCACCGACAAGCCCGCCCTCTACGCCGAACTCGGCCAGGCGCTGGACGCGCTGACCGCCGGCGAGCCGGACGGCATCGCCAACATGGCCAATGCCGCCGCCTTGCTGTGGGAATGGCTGCCCGATCTCAACTGGTCGGGCTTCTACCGCGTCGTCGCGGGCGAGCTGGTGCTGGGGCCGTTCCAGGGCAAGGCCGCCTGCATCCGCATCCCCTTCGGCAAGGGCGTGTGCGGCGCGGCGGCGGCGAGCGGGGAGACTCAGTTGGTGGAGGACGTCCACGCCTTCCCCGGCCATATCGCCTGTGACGCGGCGTCGGCGGCCGAACTGGTCGTGCCGATACGCGGGGCGGATGGATCGGTCATCGCGGTGCTCGATCTGGACAGCCCGACCAGGGGGCGGTTCGATGCCGAGGATGCGGCGGGCTGCGAGGCGCTGATGGCGGTACTGGGGCCGCGCCTGGGGTAATCCACCTCGTCGCCCCGGCTTGCGCCGGGGCGACGAGCGTGTTTCAGGCGCCGCCCACCGGCAGCTCGACATGCGGCTTGAGCAGCGCGGCCGTCTCGATCCGGTCGAGCGCGTTACGGGCGGCGACGTAGCGGCGGGCGCGGGCCATCCAGTCGGCGGCGATGGCGCGGCCGGGCAGGCGGGCGATTTCGGCCATGGCCTTGTCGACCTGGCCGCCCTCCAGCTGGCGCGCGGCGCGCTGGAGGCGGTCGGCCGGGATCGTCGAGGGGGTTTCGGCCGATCGGATGACGATCAGGCTGCCCAGCGACTGCTTGAAATTGTCCCACCAGCCCGCGTCCGACGTGGCGGTGGCGAGGCGGGGGCGCAGCGCGTCGAGTTCGGTCTGCAATTCGTCGAGGCGGACGGGCGCGTGGCTGGCGGCGATCACGGCCGCCACCGCCTGCGGATCGACCCCGCCGAACCGCTCGCGCAGCAGCCCCTCCAGATAGCCCAGCGCCATGCCGCGATCGAGCGCGCGGCGCGCGGCGAAGGCGACGAGCAGGCTCTCCGCGCGATCGGCGTTGCCGGTGGCGGCGGTGGTGCGCTGATCTACCCGCTCGACCTGATCCTCGATCCCGGCGACCCGCTCCTCCAGGGTCGCCAGATCGGGCGCGGCGACGGGGGCCGGGGCGGGCAGCGCCGCGACGGGCACGGGCTGCGCGGTCTCGGCCGGCGCGATCTTGAGGAGGGCGGCCACCTTTGGCGACTGCTTCACCGCATAGCCCGCCAGCGCCATGCCGCCCACGAAGGCGAGCAGGATGGTCAGCACGATGATGAGGCCCCGGGCGCTGCGGCGCGGGGGCTCGGCCGGGGGATCGAAGGCGGCGTCCATAGGCTGTTCCGGGATCGTTATGCGCCCTCTTCGCACAGCCGCGCCGCCGCCGCCAGCAGCGCGTCGTCGGTGGGTGCCGCCGCGACGGCGACGCTGTGCCAGCCGGGGCCGGCCGCCTCGGCCACCGCCGGGCTGAGCGCCGCGATACGCCCGCGCCAGCCGGAGAGGGCGGCGAGGGTGCGCGCGGCGCGGGGGGAGTGGAGCAGCGCCACCGCATCGCGGGCGAGCGCGTCGGCGGCGACATCGGGCAAAGTGTCTACGACGTCTGCGGCGTAAACGGCGATGCGGGTCACCGTTGTGGCGGGGTGGATCACGGCGCGATGCTCGCGGCCGGTGAGATGGAGGATGGCGCCCCGCCCATCGGCAACGGCGCGGTCGAGCAGAGCGGCCGCATCGGACTCGCCCGCATGGACCTGCGTGAAGCCCACCGCGCGGGCCGCGTCGCCGGTCGCGGCGCCGACCGCATAAACCGGCAGCGCGCGGAAGGCCGAAAGGTCGCCCCCGTGCCGCAGCGCCTGCGCGCTCGTCAGCATCAGCGCGTCGAAGGCGGCGGGGCCGGGCGGCGTCCACGCCAGCGGGCGGACGGTGAACAGCGGCGCGACGATCGCCTCCAGCCCCATCGCTTGCGCCCGTTCGGCGGTGCGGCCGGCGCCGGGCTCGGGCCGCAGCACCAGCAGCGGTTTCATGCCGAAAAGAGCGCCCGGATCGCCGGCCCCGCCCGATCGAGCAGGTCGCGGCCGAAAACGCGCAGATCGGCGGGGGTACGGATCAGTACCTCGCCCTCAACCGATTCGGTGCCGTCGCCGCTGTAGAGGATCGCGCGCAGCCGCTGGCCCTCGCCCTCGGCCACGGCCAGCGCCGCCACCGGCGATCGGCAGTCGCCGTTGAGCACCATCAGCAGGCCACGCTCGGTATGGACCGAAGCGCTGGTCGGCGCGTGATCGATCGCGGCCAGCCAGTCGCGCACCTGCGAATCTTCGGCCCGCGCCTCGATGCCGACCGCGCCCTGCGCCGGGGCGGGCAGCATCTCCTCGATCGAGACCGCCGCGCCGATATCGAAGCGGCCCAGCCGGTCGAGCCCCGCCGCCGCCAGCAGGGTGCCCTCGGCCTCGCCATCGGCCATCCGCTTGAGGCGGGTATCGACATTGCCCCGGAACAGCACGATCCGCGCGTCGGGCCGCAGCTTCAGGATCTGGGCCGATCGGCGCGGCGAGGAGGTGCCGATGCGCGCGCCGGGCGGCAAAGCGGCGATGCTGTCCGCGCCGATCAGCCGATCGCGCACGTCGGCGCGCGGCAGCATCGCGGCCAGCACGATCTCGGCCGGGCGGAAGGTTTCGACATCCTTCATCGAATGGACCGAGAAATCGATTTCCCGCTCCATCAGCGCGCGATCGAGTTCCTTGGTCCACAGCGCCTTGCCGCCGACTTCGGCCAGCGCGCGATCCTGGATGCGATCGCCCGAGGTGCGGATCGGCACGATGCGGATCGCGCGCGGCTCCCATCCATGGGCGGCGCGCAGGGCATCGGCGACCATCCCGGCCTGGGTGAGGGCGAGCGGCGAACCGCGTGTGCCGAGGCGGAGGGGGCGGGAAGGCATCGTCATGGCGGCGGTGGCATAATCGCCGGGGGCGTGGCAGGGAAGCGGCGATGAGCCTGATCCTCGGCCTGGAATCGAGCTGCGACGAAACCGCGGCGGCATTGGTGACCTCCGATGGCGCCATCCTCGCGCACCGGCTGGCCGGGCAGGAGGCGGCGCACCGCCCCTATGGCGGTGTCGTGCCCGAGATCGCGGCGCGCGCCCATGTCGAGGCGCTGGGGCCACTGATCGAGGCGGCGCTGGCCGATGCGGGCAAGACGCTCGCCGATGTCGACGCGATCGCCGCCACCGCCGGGCCGGGGCTGATCGGCGGCGTGATGGTGGGGCTGGTGACGGGCAAGGCGCTGGCGCTGGGCGCGGGCAAGCCGCTGGTGGCGGTCAATCATCTGGAGGGCCATGCGCTGTCGCCGCGCCTCGCCGACCCGACGCTCCGCTTTCCCTATCTGCTGCTGCTGGTGTCGGGCGGCCATTGCCAGCTGCTGCTGGTGAAAGGCGTCGGCGATTATGCGCGCCTCGCTACCACGATCGACGACGCGGCGGGCGAGGCGTTCGACAAGACGGCCAAGATGCTGGGGCTGGGCTTCCCCGGCGGCCCGGCGGTGGAGCGCGCGGCGGCGCTGGGCGATCCCAGGGCGGTGCCGCTGCCGCGCCCGCTGGTCGGGTCGGCCGAACCGCATTTCTCCTTCGCGGGGCTGAAAGCGGCGGTGCTGCGCGCCCGCGATTCCGGCCAATATTCGGTGGAGGACATCGCGGCTTCCTTTTCGCAGGCGGTGGTCGATTGCCTGATCGATCGCACCCGGCGCGCATTGAAAAAGGTCGATGGCGCAACCGCTCTGGTGGTCGCCGGCGGGGTTGCCGCGAACAACAATGTTCGTGAGACTTTGCAGGCACTTGCCGCGCAGCATGACCTGCCGTTCGTCGCGCCGCCGCTGTGGCTTTGCACCGATAATGCTGCGATGATCGCCTGGGCGGGGGCGGAGCGGTTCGCCGCCGGGCTGACCGATCCGCTCGACGTGGCCGCCCGCCCCCGCTGGCCGCTCGATCCGAACGCGGAGGCGGCGCGCGGCGCGGGCGTGAAGGCATGAATGTGTCTTGGTTCGTCACCCCGGCGCAGGCCGGGGTCTCGGCAGGCTTGGGGCGACGGTCGTGGCAGCCTCCCGAGACCCCGGCCTGCGCCGGGGCGACGCCTGTTTATGGGACGATAGCGGCATGAAGATCGGTGTCATCGGCGGCGGGGCGTGGGGCACGGCGCTGGCGCAGGTCGCGGCGGCGGGCGGGGATCGCGTGCGGCTGTGGGCGCGCGAGCCCGAAGTGGTCGATGCGATCAACGCCACACAGCGCAACCCCTTGTTCCTGCCCGATGTCGCGCTCTCGCCCGAAATCCGCGCGACGACCGAGATCGGCGCGCTCGGCGAGTGCGACGCCATCCTGGTGGTCACGCCGGCGCAGCATCTGCGCGGCATCTGCGCGCAACTGCCGCGCCACGATACGCCCCTGATCCTGTGCGCCAAGGGGATCGAGGCGGGCACGCGCAAGCTGATGTCCGAAACCGCGCGCGACACCTGCCCGCACGCGCCGATCGCCGTCCTCTCCGGCCCGACCTTCGCGCATGAGGTGGCCGCCGGGCTTCCCACCGCGATCACCCTCGCCTGCGAGGACGAGGCGCTGGGCCAGTCGCTCGCCCGCCGCCTCGCCCGCCCGTCCTTCCGGCCCTATGCCTCGACCGACGTGATCGGGGCGGAGATCGGCGGGGCGGTGAAGAACGTGCTGGCCATCGCCTGCGGCGTCGTCGAGGGGGCGGGGCTCGGCCAGAACGCGCGCGCCTCGCTCATCTCGCGCGGCTTTGCCGAAATGACGCGCTTCGGCCTGGCGCGCGGCGCGCGGGCGGAGACGCTCGCCGGCCTGTCGGGCTTGGGCGATCTCGTGCTGACCTGCTCCTCGACCTCCTCGCGCAATTTCTCGCTCGGCAAGGGGCTGGGGCAGGGCCGGGCGGCGGCCGATCTGATGGCCGATCGCCGCACCGTGGCCGAAGGCGCCTTCACCGCGCCCGTCCTGATCGAGGCGGCGCGCGAGGCCGGCGTGGATATGCCGATCGCCGAGGCGGTCGATGCCCTGCTCGCCGGCCGCGCCGACGTGCGCGCCGTGATCGAGGGGATGCTCGGCCGGCCGCTGAAGCGCGAGCATTGAGGTGGAGACCGGCCGGCGGGGCGTGATGGCGATGCTGGGCGTGGCGATGCTGTGGCCCGCGATGGCCAAGGCCGAAGCGCCACCGGCGGGTTTCGCGATCGACTGGCAGGGCGGGCCGCAGACCCCCAGGTGGTCGCCTCGCTCGCCGCGCAGATCGCGCTGGTGAAGGCGCTGCCGATCGACCCCGCCGTCGCCGCCTTCTTCGCCGCCCAGCCGATCACCGTCGATCTCGAACCCGCCAGCGCGACCCGCGCCGGCCCGCGCGGCATCTTCTTCGAGCGGCGCGCGGTGCCGGCGGACAATCCGGTGCTGCTGCACGAACTGCTCCACCGCTATCACCTGCTGCAACTGCCCGACGGCTTCGCCAATGCCGAGGTGAAGCGGTTCTACGAGGAAGCGAAGGCGTCCGGCCGCTATCCGGCCGAGGCCTATATGCTCAAGAACCCGATCGAATTTTTCGCGATGATGGCGAGCGTGGTGCTGCACGGCCGGGCGGCGCGGCCGCCGTTCGTGCGGGCGAACGTCGCGGCGAAATCGCCCGAGATGTACCGGTGGATCGTGGCGCGGTTCGGGCTCAGATCAGCGTGAATAGCGCGCTTCGGCCTCGGCCATATAGTCGCGCGTGATCGGCAGCGCCTCGCGCCGCTTGATATATTGCACCTGATAATTGCAGACGTTGCCGTGAACGAAGGCCGAGCGCGCGCCGGCCAGATAATAGGTCCACATCCGATAGAAACGCTCGTCGTACAGCGCGACGATCTGGTCCCTCGCGGCCACCGCGCGATCATACCATTCGTCGATCGTATAGGCGTAGTGCAGCCGCAGGATCTCCACGTCGGACACGATCAGCCGCGATGTCTCGCTGGCGGTCATCATCTGCGACAGCGCCGGATTATAGCCGCCGGGGAAAATATATTTCAGCGTGAAGGGGTCGGTCGGCGTCGGCTCACCGAGCTGGCCGATGGTGTGGAGCAGCATCACGCCCTCCGGCGCGAGCAGCTTGTAGCAGGTGTCGTAAAAGGTCTGGTACATCGCCGGGCCGACATGCTCGAACATGCCGACGGAGACGATCCGGTCGAACGGCCCCTGCACGTCGCGATAGTCGATCAGCTCGAACCTCACATGATCCGACACGCCCGCCGCCTCCGCGCGCTCGCGGGCGAGCTTGAGCTGTTCTTCAGAGAGCGTGATGCCGAGGACGTCGACGCCGGCCTTTTCGTGCAGGTAGAGCGCCATCCCGCCCCAGCCGCAGCCGATATCCAGCACCCGCTGGCCGGGGCGCAGATCGAGCTTGGCGGCGATATGCGCCTTCTTGTCGGCCTGCGCCTGTTCCAGCGAGGCATCGGGCTCGCGGTAGTAAGCACAGCTATATTGGCGGTCGCGATCGAGGAAGAGATCGTAGAGCCGGTTGCCGATATCATAATGGTGGGCGACGTTCTGGCGCGACTTGCGCGCGTCGTTGACCCGGTTGGCGGCCCACAGCAGCGCATTCTTCACCCGCCCGCCGATCCCGGCGGTCAGGTTGCGGGCGATCACCTCGTCCTCATGTCGGCCGTTGGCGCGCACCAGATCGATCAGGTCGCGAATGTCGCCCTGCTCGACGAGCATCCGCCCGTCCATGAAACCCTCGGCCGCCCCCATCATCGGGTTGGCGGCGATGATCGCGGGGATGCGCCGGTCGGTGAAGCGGACGGTGACGGGCTTCAGCTGCGGATCGGGATTGCCGACCGTGCGGCGCGTGCCATCGGCGAAGACCAGGGTCAACTCACCCCGCTTGACCAATTTGCCCAGGAACCGATCGACCAGCGACATGCAGGCTTTCCCCTTTCGGGGACCGCTTCGACCAGAAATGTGGCGGAAACAAGTGGCGCGCCGCAACCGAAACGATCAATCCCGCTGGTGCTTGCGGCGCTTGCGCTCTTCGCGTGCGCGGCGCTCGTCCTCCTTGCGCATCTTGCGGCCGTAATTGCGGTCGGCCTCGGACTGGCTGGTCGTCAATTTGTCGGCGGTATAGCCCGCCGCGCGCACCGGCAGGGTCGCCACGCCCACCGCCGTGCTGGCCACCGCGCCGACCACGCAGCCCGAAAGCCCCGCCGCCATCGCCGGCAGCAGCGCCGTCATCATCAAAGCCTTGATCCGCATATCGAAAATCCCGCCCCCAAACGCAGGCCCCGATTAGCAGGGCAATACTTTCCCGGCGATTACTCTTTCACAAGCATTTCGCGTCATTCTACGATGCATGTACCATGATCCGCATTTCCCGATGATCGAGCGCCGCCGCCCGGCCGCCGCGCCCTTCGTGCCCCCGCCCGCCCCGCGTCGCAGACGCGCGCGCTGGGCGGCGCTCGGCCTCGCGCTGGCGCTCGCCGCCGGGGGTGCCGGCGCGTGGCAGGCCTTCTCCAAGGACAAGGTGGCCGTGCCGCATGGCGCGCCCGTCTATTGGGGCGTGAATCTGGCCGGCGGCGAGTTCGCGCCCGACGACGACAATGCGGAGTACGGCAAGAATTACATTTACCCGGACGCCAAGATCGCGGCGCCCTTCGTGGCGGCGGGGATGAACGTCGTCCGCCTGCCGCTGCGCTGGGAGCGGATCCAGCCCTGGCCGCAGGCGATGCTGTCGCCGATCGAGAGCAAGCGGCTCGACGAGACGCTGGACGGCTTGAGCGACGTCCCCCTCGTCATCCTCGACATCCATAATTTCGGCGCCTTCCACAAGGAGCCGCTGCGCGCCGACGCCAAATCGGCCGATATGCTCGCCGATCTGTGGCGCCGGCTGGCGCTGCGCTACAAGGATCGGCCCAACATCGCCTTCGGCCTGATGAACGAGCCGGTCGACATGGACGCGCGCGAATGGCGCCAGCTGGCCGACAGCACCGTGGCGGCGATCCGCGGCACCGGCGCGCGCAATTTGATCCTCGTGCCCGGCGTGTCGTGGACCGGCGCGCACAGCTGGATGCAGGGCGGTGCCGGCTCCAATGCGGAGGCGATGAAGGGCTTCCGCGATCCGGGCGGCAATTTCGCGATCGAGATGCACCAATATCTCGATGGCGATTCGGGCGGCCACGGCGCCGATTGCGTCGATCGCCGCGTCGCGATCGACCGGATGCGCGACGCGACCGACTGGCTGCGCGAAAATCACTATCGCGGCTTCCTCGGCGAATTCGCCACCGGCAGTTCGGCGCAATGCCTCGACAGCCTCGATGGGCTGATGGGCTTCCTCAACACCAACGGCGACGTATGGATGGGCTGGACCTGGTGGGCCGCCGGCCCCTGGTGGGGCGACGCCTGGAACAACATCCAGCCCGACGACAAGACCGGTGATCGCCCGCAGATGGCGGTGCTGCGCCGCTACATCGGCGGCAGGCCCGACACCGCAGCCCCCGCCCCCGAATCGGCCCGCTGAGATGAGCGGCCAGCCCGGCGGCGTCGTCTCCGCCCTCTTCTGGACGGCGATCCGCACATGGGGGGAGCGGATCACCTCGCTCCTCCTGTTCATCGTCCTCTCGCGCCTGCTGCCGCCGGCCGAACTAGGCCTCGCCGCTTATGTGCTGGCGCTGATCGCCATCGTCCAGATGGTGGCGGACGGCAGTTTTGCCGAATGGCTGCTGCGCCTGCCCGAGCGCGATCCGCGCGCCGAAAGCACGATCTTCTGGCTGCAACTGGCGCTGGCCGGCGTGATGAGCCTCGGCCTGCTGCTGGTCGATCTGGCGGGCGGCTTCGCCTTTCTGGGCGCGGAGGGCACGCAGATCATCGCCGTGCTGGCGATCGTCATTCCGCTGGGCGCGATGGAGCGCGTGCCGACCGCGATCCTGCGCCGGCAACATGCGTTCCGCGCGCTGGCGCACCGGTCGATGATCTCCACCATCTGCGGCGGCGGGCTCGGCCTCGCGCTCGCCTTCGCGGGCTTCGGCGTGTGGGCGCTCATCATCAAGTCGCTCGTCGAGCCGCTGATGAAGCTGATCGCCACGCTCATCGCCGCGCGCTGGCGCCCCGGCTTCCACGTCGATCGCGCGGTGATCGCCAAGGCGGTGCCGTTCGGCCTGATGGCGCTGGCAACGTGGATCCTGACGGCGCTGGCCTCACGCGTCGATGCCTTCGTCGTGGCGCCGGTACTGGGCGTCGCCGCGCTCGGCTTCTACGCGGTCGCCGCGCGCATCCAGCAGGTGATGTCGGAAATGCTCATCAACGTCGTGTGGGAGGCGGCCTACGCCCATCTCGCCGCCGTGCACGACGATATCCGCGCCTTCACCGACGTGCTGGTGCGCTACCTCACGCTCAGCACGATCGGCATCAGCGGCGTGGTGGCGGCGGTGGCGGGGGCCGCGCCCGCTCTGGTGCCGATCATCTTCGGCGAGACCTGGGCCTCCTCGGGCGATCTGCTGCGCATCCTCGCGGTGCTGCCGTGGCTGGGCGCGCTGGCGGCCTTCGTGACCTGTATCCTCCAGGCACAGGCGGCGCTGCGCCGGTCGATCCTGTTCTCGGCGATCAATCTCGGCTGCATCGCGGCGGGCGCGTCGCTGGGCGCGCTGGTCGACGTGCGCGGCGTGGCGATCGGCATTTGCGCCGGCAGCTTCGTCGGGCTGCTCGCGGGGCTTGTGGCGTGCCGCCGCTATGTTGCGCTGACGGCGGGCGATCTGGGGCGCATCCTGTTTCCGGGCATGGTCGTCTCGGCGCTGTGCTTCACCACCCTGGCGCTGGCCGCGAACGTCAGCGAAGGCTGGCCCGCCCCGCTGCGCCTGATCCTCTTCGCGCTGTGCGGCGGCATCGCCTTGCCGACCGGCGCGGCGCTGACCGCGCCGGGTCGCGCTTTGATCGGGGAGGGACTGAATTTTGCGACGAGCCGGATTGCTCGGCGGAAACTTGCGTTAGGCTGATCCTGTCAGACGCCGAGCCAAGCCAGTCCACCGGGAAGTGGATCGGCCGAGAAGTCGATCTGAAGAACCCGGCGGCGCAGGGGCCGGGCCGATGCCGACGACGCATGGAGGATCGGCGTTGCGTATAGCCATATGTCGCCGGCATGAGCGAGGCACATATATTGGCCGAGGCGCCGCACCGTCGCTTCGACCTTGTCTTCGGCGATCCGCCCTTCCCGATGAGAGCCGGGCGCAATGAGCAGCGGCGCGTTGCCCGATGGAACGTCATCCAGATGGACGCGAACGGTCACCATGCGCTGCAACAGTGCGAACGGCGGCGACACGTGGACAAGACCCTGCTTCACTGTCCAGGGCCCAAACCCATCGACATCGATGCGCTGGCGGACGACGATCGTGCGGTCCTGATGCCAGGCGAGCGACCAATTCCTGCTTGGCGTCTTATCGAATGGTACCGCCCGAACCGCCTGTGCTTCCGAGCCGATCGCCCGGGCCGCCACGGTCGCGATCGGACCATCCGGCATGAGCAATGCGGCAAGCGCCGGCACACCATGGAGGCGGCTGCCGGGCACGCCCCGAGACAGCGCCGTGGCGATGGCGTCCAACTCCGGCAGAAAGTCGATAGCTCCCGCTTCAATGTAGCGGGCACCATCGCTCTCGAGCGATAGTGATCTACCGGCCATTGGCTTTGTCAAACCGGGCTCGAGCAGGCCTTACTTCGTCAGGATCGAGCCCAGCACCAGCGTCCCACGCGACTTCAGCCAGGCCGACACGCTCCGCACCGCCGTTAGCGACGAGCGATGCTTCTTCATCGTCAGCAGCACCGCGTCGACGCCCTCGCACGCCGCGATCGCCGGTTCGTCGCCCGCGCTCGCGTCGGTCACGATCATGTCGAAACTGTCGTGGAGCGGGCGGAGCTTCTGGAAGAGGCGGCCGCGATCGAACAATTCGGTGGCGTTCGGCACGTCGGGGCCGGTCGCCAGTACCGAAAGGTTGGCGATCGGGCTGCCCTGGATCGCGCCGCGCTCGTCCCCCTCGGTCGAGAGCAGCCCGCTGACGCCGACCCGGTTGGGCAGGTGGAACAGGCGGTTGTGGACCGGCGTGGCAAGGTTGGTATCGACCAGCAGGGTGCGATAGCCCGCCTGCGCGAAGGCAACGGCGAGATTGGCGGTGAGGAGCGTGGTCTCCACCTCCGTACCGATGCCCAGCAGCGCGACGCTGCGCACCGAGCGGCCGTCGGCGCGGCGCGCGGCCGTCACCGCGCCGCGCAGCTCGCGCACCGTTCTGGAGAGCGGATCGTTCGGATCGAACGCGGCCACGACCAGCGGCTCGACGCTGGTGTCGCCGGGGCGCAGGACGTGGAAATTCTGCTGCCGCTCGACCGCGTGGCGGATCGTATCGGGGCTGACCACGCCGAGCCGCGTCGCGACATCGCCGAACAGGCCGCCGGAGCGCTGCTGTTCGGCCATCACGCGGGCATAGCCCTCGGGGCTGATCGCGCCCATTTCGAGCAGGATCAGGCCGATCGGGCGGCGCTGGGTTTCGATCGGGGCGGCACCGCTGGGCACATCGCCCGATTGCACCGCGTGGAGGATGCGCCCGTCGCGCGACCGGATCCTCATGCCGCGCGCCTCAGCATTGGCATGATCGAACTATCGCGGAAATCCACGGCCTCCACCATCGTCGCCCCTGTCGCATCGCGAATACCGTCGGCGCTGCGCGTCCGCGGCCGCATCCATTCCAGCCAGCCGGCCAGCGCCACCGCCACGATCAGGCCGAACACGAAGCCGAGCAGCAGGCGCAGCCTGACGTTCGGGCTGGTCGGCACCAGCGGCACCGGCGCGCGATCGAGCTGGCGCACGTTGGTGCGCGGCAGCTCGGCCTGGAGGCGCATGGCGCTCAGCCGCTGGGTGACATTGTCATAGGCGGTGCGGGCGCTTTCCACGTCGCGCTGAAGCACCAGCATCTGGTTGCGCGCGGTCGCCTGCTGCACCATCCGGCCGCGCTGCGCGTCGACCAGGCCCTGCAATTCGGCACGGCGGCGATCGGCGGCGGTGCGCTCGACGTTGAGCGAGGCCTGCGCCTGCCGCGTCTCCTCGCCCAGACGCGCCCGCAGCGCGGCCAGTTCGGATTCGGCGGCAACATATTGCGGGTGGCGCGGGCCCAGGGTGGTCGCCATGTCGGCGATCTTGGCGGTCTGGCCCGAAACGGCGGCGCGCAGCTGCTGGATCACCTGCGTCTGCTGCACATCGGTCGAGAAGGCGGCCTGCGTGCCGGCGCGCGAGCGGACGTCGGCCGAATTGGCTTCGGCCTGCGCCAGCTGCGCCGACAGTTCGGACAGGCGGCTGCTGTCTCCCGCCATCGTGCCCTCGTCGGTGAAGCCATGCGCCTGCTGGAAGGCGCCAAGCGCGGTCTGCGCCTGCTCCAGCTTGTCGCGCACGTCGCGGGTCCGCTCCTCGAACCATTTGGTATAGGTCTTGGCCGGATCGACGCGGAGCGCCAGCTGCGCGCCCGAATAGGCGGTGGCGAAGGCGTTGGCGATGCGGGCCGCCATCACCGGATCGGGCGATTCATAATTGATCGCCAGCGTGTTGCTCGATCGGCCGGGCTCGACCGTGAGGTTCTTGAGTAGCGCCGCGACCATCCACGACATGCGATCGGTGTTGGCCGGCTGGCGGCCGAAGAGCGTCTCGGCCTGCGTGTCGAGCCGCTCGGTCTCGATCACCATGCGGGCGACGCCGTCGCTCTTGATGATGTCGGCCTGGGTGTTGATCATCTGCGCCATGTCGAACGGGCGGCCGGTGTTGGCCAGCGCGTCGGTCGGGTCGGTCGCCTGATCGTCGAACAGCAGGGTGGCGATGCCGGTATATTGCTTGGTCGACACCGCCGTCCACAGGGCGACGAGGCCCAGCACCAGCAGCAGGACCGCCAGCTGCTGCTTCCAGCGCGCCTGAAGCGCGGCGATGAGATCGGACAGGACCATTATTCGCTTCCCTCGGACCAGGTGCCCGATGGCCCCGCCCAACGATCGGGCGTGGAGGGCCGCGGCGCGGGCTGCGCCGGTGTCGAATAGGCCTGCTGCAACCAGCCGGGCGCGGCCGGCTGCGACGGCGCGGAGGCCGGCTGATAGGGCGCGGGCGGCACCGGGGCCTGGCCGGCGGGCGGCGGCGCATAGGCCGGCGGCGGCGCGTTCCACACCGGCGGCACCGTCGGGCGCGGCGGCACGTAATGCGGCGTCGCCTGCTGCGGCGCCGGGGCCGGGGCGGGCGGTGGCGGGGGCGGCGCGTAATAAGGGGCGGGCGCGGGCTCGGCGGCCCATTCCTGCGCCTGGCGGCCGTAGGACGGCGGGGTCACTGGCGCCGGCGGCGCCTGATAGGCCGGCTGCGGCGGCGGGGCCGGCTGATAGCTGGGCGCCGGCTGCGGCGCATAGGCGGGCGCGGCCGGGGGCTGCGGCTGCCATTGCGGCTGGGGCGGCGGCGCGGCCTGCATCCGGGGACGGGCATCCTCGGCATTGGCCAGCTCGATCGTCGCCAGCAGGAATTGCGGCGCGAGACTGTCGCGGAAGATCTTGCGGCTGATATCACGCACATCGGACACCAAGGCGCCTTCCAGCGCGCCTTCCAGATGCACGTTGGTATCCCGCTCGTCCGGGATCGAGGCGCGGGTGAAGCCGTCGCCGATCGCCGCGACACGGGCGATATCGGCCAGCCGCGCGCGCATCGCCGGCGCGGTCGCCGCGAGACGCTCGAACAGGGCGCTGTCGCTTTCGTTGAGGCGCGCCCATTGCTCGGTCGCGCTGGCGAGGCCGCCGAGCGCCGCCGCGCCATCGACCAGCGTCGTGCCGCGCCGCAGCGCCTCCAGCCCCGCCTGATAGGCGAACAGCCGGGCGTGATAGGGCGAGCCGCACGAGGTGCGCACGACGATGTCGCGGCCCTGCGCGTCGAACTGGATGCCGGCCCGCGCCGCGCCCTGATCGACCAGCAGGCCGACATCCTCGCGGGCGATGCGGCCGATCGCGATCGCCGTCAGGTGGCGGCGCAGCGAGGGATGGCATTCGATGATATCGGAGACCGAGCGGGCGATGCCGACGATCAGCAGCTGCACCGGGATATGCGCGTCCGACAGCAGTTTCATGAAGGTCGCGACTTCGCCCTGCACGTTCGAATCGGTGACCCGATCGAATTCGTCGAGGATGAAGATCACCTGCGTATGCGCGATCCGGCTGAGGATCTCGACCATGTCACGCGGGCGGCTGGCGGCGCTCAGCGTCGCCACCTCGCGCTCGAACGACGCGACGTCCTCCACCGACAGGCTCGTGCCGGGGATGAAGCGGACGTAATGGCGCATCAGCTCGCCGAAGCTGACGCCCGGTTCGCACGCCATGTAGATCACGACGGCGTTGCGATTGTCGGCATAGTCGCCGAACACGCGCACCAGCGATGTCTTGCCCGATCCGCGCGCGCCATGAACGATGGCATGCTTCTTCTGGGTCAGCACCGCATCGAACAGAGCGGCCAGCTTGTCGTCGCGGCCGCACAGGTCGCGGCGGCGCTCGACCGGGTGGGAGGGATTGAACGCCTGGGTCAGCGCCTCGCGCCGCTGGTCCAGATAATCCGCGTCGGGCACCGCCGGCGCGATCGGCTGCGGCGCCGCGAAGGGGATGCCGGCCTGCTGCATCGCGCCGGGAAGCCCCCGCGCCATGTCGTACGACGCCGGGCGCGGCGCCTCGACCGGCCCGCCATAGGTCGGCAAATCGGAAAGACGATCGCCCTCAGGCCGGCCACCATCGAGCCAGCGTGAAAGACTTTTGAGCCCGAAGCCCCTGCTCAAGATGCGCGCTCCCCCGCAAAAATGCGCTTTCCATCGCTACCCTTACGCGAGTCGCGGCACAACAGGCTTGTATCGATAAGCGTGATCGTCATTCCCACGTCGTCCTCGGCCGGGGCGGCAGCGGCGGTGGCAGATGGGCGAGCGAGCCGGTGCCCGTCGCCTCCGCCCCGGCCATCCGCGCCCGCGCATAGAGCAGGCCGTAGCCGGCCCACAGGAAGCCGACCACCTTGATCGACAGGATCGAGTAGCTGATCGACAGACACAGCGTGATGAAAATCGCCGATCCGAAGATATAGGTGCGGCCCTTCCAATTCTCGCCGATGCTGGTCAGCGAGACGGTGAACCACAGGATCAGCGTCAGGATGAACGACTGGCTCTGGATGAGATAGCTGAAGCCCGCGTCCCATGTCAGCGTGTCGAGCGGCAGCAGCCCCAGCGCCTCGTCCCACTTGGTCTGGTAAAAGAGATCGAGGCTGCCGCGCAGACGGCCCGCGAACGTGTCGCCGCGTTCCTTGAGGTAGCCGAAGAAATCGATCGTGGCGGCCATCGCGCCGAAGCCGAAGGGGACGAACAGGCTCATCCAGCCCGGCAGCAGCCGCAGGAACGGCAGGCTGAGCGGCAGCACGACGTCCGTCACGGTGGCGAGGCGGCCGTCGCAGACGCACAGGCACGCGATATTGCCGACGATCAGCACCACCCGCTGCCAGACGCGCATGTCCTTCCAGAAGGAGATGATGAAGACGGTCACGAAGATCGTCCAATTGCCCAGCGTCACCGGCTCCAGGAACAGGGAGGAGCCGCGGTGATAATCGGTCCAGCTCAGCAGCAGGCGGCCGTCCTGCCGCACCGAGCTGACGTAGAGATCGGTGCCCGACCAGAATTCCTGCGCCGAATAGCCCCGGCTGTTGATGTAATAGAGGCGCGGATTGAACAGCTCGGCATAGGCATCGGGATAGAGCAATTCCCAGATGCCGAACGCCGCCATCAGCACCTGCAACACCACCAGCAGGCCGATCACCGCGCGCAGGTTGAGCCGGGTGCCGAGGCAGATGAAGGCCGGGATCGTCAGCACGTCGCCCAGAAACTTCGGGTTCAGTTCGCCGCGCGCCATCGAGAGCAGCAGATTGCCGAGGAACAGCACCGCCGCCAGCGCCAGCCAGCGCAGCGGCAGATCGCCGCGCCGCGCCACGCCGAAGGCGAAGGCGCCGCCGACGAGGCCGGCCTGAATGCCCGCCACCACGCCGTTGCCGATCGCAAGGCCCTTGGCGTTGACCAAAGCGAGGATCGCGTTGAATAGCACGGTCAGCCCGAGCAGGATGATCATGCCCGCCTGGATCGGATCGAAGGCGAGATCCGAGACGCGCGCCGCCGCCGCCGGCGCCGCCGGGGCGCGGGGCGCCTCCGGCAGAGCGACGTTCCACCCGGCGGGTGCGGTGCGCGACGAGACGATCATGTGGCCGCGCCGTGGCGATAGCCGGCCAGACCGAGCAGCGGCTTGAAGCGCAGCACCCGGCGGCTGAGGTTCACATACAGCTTCGGCGGCAGCGCCACCTGCAACAGCACGGTGGCGGCCATGCGCGGGCGATAGGCGCCGTGCAGCACCGACTGGAGATACATCGCCAGCCCGCGCACATAATTGCGCCGCGCGACGATCTTGGCGAGGTGCCAGCCGCGATAGCCGAAGAAGGCGCGCTCGCCGACGAGCGGGCGTTGCCCGTCGAGCCAGGCCGACGTCTGCGCCTCGGTCTTGGAATAAGAGACGCGGTTGGCGTCCTCGACCGCGTCGTCATAGGTGACGGTGGGCTCGGCGATCATGTGGAAGCGCCCGCCGTTGCGATCGAGCGCGAGCATGAATTCCAGATCCTCGTCGATGCCGCGATCGTTGGGGAAGCGCGTCTTGGTCGCCAGCCCGCGCTCCACCGTCGTGGCCGAGGGCAGCAGCACGCCGCGATCGCACATGAGATATTCGGGCATCGGCTCGCCGGCGCGGGGGCCGCGCGGCGGCTTCAGGAAGGTCGCCCCGTCGAAACGGCGGATCATCACCTGCGAGAAGATCACCGAACGCGCCGGATCGGCCTCGATCGCGGCGCGGGTGCGGGCGAGATGCTCGGGCAGGAAGGCGTCGTCAGAATCGAGGAAGGCGATGAAGCGGCCGCGCGCCGCGTCGATCCCGGTGTTGCGCGCCGCCCCCGCGCCGGCATTGTCCTGGCGGATGCAGCGGATGCGCGCATCCCCCAGCGCCGCCAGCGGCGCCGCGGGATCGTCCTTCGATCCGTCATCGACCACGATCAGTTCAAAATCACCTTCGGTCTGCGCCAGCACCGACGTCGCGGCATCGGCGATCCGGTCCGCGCGATTGTAGCAGGGAATGACGACACTGAAGAAGGGCGCCGAGACACCCTTATTCGTCCCTTGCCCCTGATCGCCCGCGTCGTCCACGCGCCCGTCTCGCATCTGCCGAACTCCGTTCCCTAATGGGCCTGAGTCGTTTGACAAGCCCGATACTGCCCCCTGAAGAGTCAAGGTTAATTTTTTCTTCCCGGTGCGGCGAACCGGTCACGTCATTTGAAGGCATGATGGCGGCAGGAGGTTCGTCGATCGGGCGATACGGTTCGCCGCTTCCGTCGGACCAACCGTCTTTTTGGTCGCTCTTAAGGGGACCGCAAGAATTTGTGGTCATAACCACCCAAATCGACCCGAATCCCGCCGAACAGCGGCAGTTTTTTCGGTTCGCGGAGATTGGGGGTTTACGGTCGTGACTTATCAGCGTCATAGTGACCAGGGTTTCGACGAACGGGTGGCCGCGCCGCGAGGCAGCCGCCCAACGTGGAGAGACGTTCGTTATGATTTGCCGGGCGGCATAACCATCGGTACGGCCAGCACGCACGACGTCTGGCTGGCGTCCGATCGGTCGATCAGAGAGGTTGGCTTGCCGCGTCCCGTATTCGGACTCGATTTCTGGGACGAGAGCGTCGAGGAACTCGCGCATCGTATCGCCACGGAAGATGTTCCGGCGGGTGAGGGCGTGCGCATGGTCGCCACGGCCAACATCGACCATATCGTCCGCCTCCACGAGAATGTCGCCTTCCGCCAGAGCTATGACGACGCCTGGGCGGTCACGGCCGATGGCTGGCCGGTGGTGCTCTACGCCCGCCTGTTCGGCCGCTATCGCCAGGGCCGGGTGACCGGCGCGGACCTGTTCCCGCGCATCGTGACCCGCCTGTCGCCGACCCGTCACCGCATGTTCTGCCTCACCTCCAGCGAGCGGACGGCGGGCAAGCTGCTCGAACGGCTTGACCAGGAGGGCATTCCCCGCTCGGCGGTCGAGACCTGCGTTCCGCCCTACGGCTTCGAGAAGGACGAGGCGTACAGCCGCGCTTTGGCCGAGCGCATCCGCGATTTCGGCACGACCCACCTGTTCATGGGCGTCGGCGCGCCGAAATCCGAAATCTGGGTCGACACGCATCGCGACACCTTGGGCGACCTCTATGCCTGCTGCTTCGGCGCGGCGCTCAACTTCTACGCCGGCACCCGCCGCCGCGCGCCGATGGCGTTCCAGGCGATCGGCATGGAATGGTGCTGGCGCCTGCTGACCGAGCCCAAGCGGCTGGCCATGCGCTATCTGGAAGGCGGGCCGAAATACCTCGTCATCGCCATCCGCGACATGCTCAACGGCGGCGCGCGGCAGGTCTGACGCCATTCGTCATTACGAGCGAAGCGTGGCGATCCAGCGTCGCGGCTGGATTGCTTCGCTTCGCTCGCAATGACGGCCTTCACACCGAACCGACCACCGCGCAGGCCAGAAACACCAGTAGCCCCGCGAACCGGTTCGATCGGAACAGCGCCAGCGCCTGCCCTGGATCGGCCGGATCGAGCCGCAGCACCTGCCGCGCGAGATGCGCCGCCGCCGGGGCGAGGCCGGCCAGCGCCAGCGGATCCGGCCTGACACCCCATAGCGCCACGCCCCAGCCGATCACCGCGCCGGCATAGCAGACCGCCACCCCGCCGCGCACATGCGCGCCGAGCGCCCGCGCCGAGGAGCGTACCCCGGCCAGCGCGTCATCCTCGATGTCCTGCAACGCATAGATGGTATCGTAGCCGATCACCCACAGGATCGATCCGCCGTAGAGCCAGAACAGGGGCGTCGCGAAGCCGCCCGTCACCGCCGGCCAGCCGACCAGCGCCGCCCACGAAAACACGATCCCCAGCCACGCCTGCGGCCACCAGGTGATCCGCTTCATGAAGGGATAGGCCGCGACCGGGGCGAGGCTGGCCAGCGCGATGAATTGCGCCGGCGCGTTGAGCTGGAGCAGCACCACCAGCCCGACGAGACTCAAGGCCACCAGCCAGCCCCACGCCACCTTCAGCGGCACCCGCCCGCTCGCCACGGGCCTGAGCGCGGTGCGCGCCACCTTCCGGTCGAGATCGCGATCGACGATATCGTTGAACACGCAGCCCGCGCCGCGCATCGCGACGGCGCCCAGCGCGAACCACAACAGCAGCGGCCAGCGCGCCACCGCCCCGCCCGCCAGCGCGATCGCCCACGCGCCCGGCCAGAACAGCAGCCATGCCCCGATCGGCCGATCGAGCCGCGCGAGCTGCACCAGATCGGCCACCCGCGACGGCAGCGCCGCCACCATCCCCCGGCCCTCGCTGTCGGGAACGATATCCATGTGTTTCCCCGGTTCGTGCTCCTGCGAAAGCAGGAGCCCAGAGCCCCAGGCGCTGCGCCCGATCACCCTGGGCTCCTGCCTACACAGGAGCACATCATCTTCCCTCGGGCTCTATCGCCCCGCCCCGGCTCGCGAAAGCCCGCGCTTGGGTCTATGGAGCGGCCATGCCCGCCACCCCCGCCTGGCCGCCGGCCAGCACGCCCCGCCTGTTCGTCGAACGCCCGCTCGCCCCCGGCGAGAGCATCACGCTCGATGGCCCCCACGCCAATTATCTCGGCGCGGTGATGCGGGTGAAGGCGGGCGATCCGGTGAAATTGTTCGACGACGTCACCGGCGAATGGCTCGCCGAGGTCGCCGACGCCGGCAAACGCCGCATCACCCTGACGGTGATGCGCGAGCTGCGGCTGCGCGAGGCGGTGCCCGATCTGTGGCTGCTCGCCGCCCCGCTCAAGAAGGGGCGGATCGACTGGCTGGTGGAGAAAGCCTGCGAGCTGGGCGTGGCGCGGGTCCGCCCCGTCATCACCCGGCGCACCATCGTCGACAAACCCAATCTCGATCGGCTGCGCGCGCACATGATCGAGGCGGCCGAGCAATGCGGCCGCACCGCGCTCCCCGCGCTCGACGAGCCGATCGCGCTGGAGGCGTTGCTGGCCGGCTGGCACGGTCATCGCCAACTATTGTTCGCCGACGAGCATGGCGGCGCGCCGCTGGCGTCGGTCGCCAGGCCCGGCCCCGCCGCGATCCTGATCGGCCCCGAAGGCGGCTTCACGCCCGAGGAAGCCGCGTCGATCCGCGCCCTGCCCGAAGCCACCGCCATCGGCCTCGGCCCCCGCATCCTGCGCGCCGACACCGCCGCCGCCGCCGCCGTGGCGCTATGGATGGGGGCGGTGGGCGACTGGCGCTGATTCTGTACCGCAGGGTACTGGCGCCCACCCCCGGCCGTCGCTATCTGCCGGGGCACGATGAGCACACGCACAGATGGCCACGGGGACGACCCCCTGATCGAAACCAGGGCCGATCTGATCGGTCTGTTCGCCGGGGGCGAGAAGCCCAAGGAACGGTGGCGCATCGGCACCGAGCATGAGAAATTCGTCTACCGCACCGACGGCAGCCACCGCGCGCCCTCCTACGACGAGCCGGGCGGCATCCGCGATCTGCTCGACGGGCTGACGGCCTATGGCTGGACGCCGATCGAGGAGAATGGTGTCGTCATCGCGCTGGCCGGGCCGGACGGCAACGTCAGCCTCGAGCCCGCCGGCCAGCTCGAACTCTCCGGCGCGCCGCTCGACAATCTGCACCAGACCTGCGCCGAAACCGGCCGCCATCTGGAGCAGGTGAAGGCCGTCGGCGACCGGCTCGGCCTCGGCTTCCTCGGGTTGGGCCTGTGGCCGGACAAGACCCGCGCCGAACTGCCGATCATGCCCAAGGGCCGCTACGCCATCATGCTGCGCCACATGCCAAGGGTCGGCACGATGGGGCTCGACATGATGCTGCGCACCTGCACCATCCAGACCAACCTCGATTATGCGAGCGAGGCGGACATGGTGAAGAAATTCCGGGTGAGCCTCGCGCTGCAACCACTCGCCACCGCGCTGTTCGCCAATTCGCCCTTTCTGGAGGGCAAGCCCAACGGCTTCCTCTCCTATCGCAGCCACATCTGGACGGACACCGATCCGCACCGCACCGGCATGCTGCCGTTCGTGTTCGAGGATGGCTTCGGCTACGAACGCTACGCCGATTACATGCTCCAGGTGCCGATGTATTTCGTCTATCGCGACGGGCAATATATCGACGCGGCGGGCCTGGATTTCCGGGATTTCCTCGCCGGCAACCTGTCGGTCCTGCCCGGCGAGACGCCGCGCCTGTCGGACTGGTCAGATCACCTCTCGACCGCCTTCCCCGAGGTGCGGCTGAAGAGCTTCCTCGAGATGCGCGGCGCCGACGGCGGCCCGTGGAGCAAGATCTGCGCGCTCCCGGCCTTCTGGGTCGGCCTGCTGTACGACCAGACCGCGCTCGACGCCGCGTGGGACGAGGTGAAGCATTGGACCATCGAGGATCATGAACGCATCCGCGGCGAAGTGCCCCGCCTCGGCCTCGCCGCGAAAGGCCCGCGCGGCCGCACCTTCCGGGAACTCGGCGCGCGCATCCTCGACATCGCCGCAGCCGGCCTGAAGGCGCGCGCCCGCCTCAACGGCACCGGCGACGACGAATCCGGCTTCCTCGGCCCGCTGCGGGAGATCGTCGCCAGCGGCAAGACGCCCGCCGAAGTCCTGCTCGACCGCTATCACGGCGCGTGGGGCGGCGATCTCGGCCGGATCTACGACGAGATGAGCTTCTAGGCCTCATCCCACCCAATCCGTTCGTCCTGAGCGAAGTCGAAGGACGTGCCCCAAGCGGCATCGTCCAGTCGCACGTCCTTCGACTACGCTCAGGACGAACGGCATAAGAAGCGGTGAATAACGGGTGGAAGGCTGGAGCGGGTAGCGGGGATCGAACCCGCATCACAAGCTTGGAAGGCTAGTGCTCTACCATTGAGCTATACCCGCGAAATCAGAGACTTGGGTCGTTTCTGACGGCATCGTTTTACAGGGCGCTTCCCAGCGCCGCACCGATGCTTTGGCTCACTGCCACCAGAGCGGCCACGTCGTCAATCGGTACGATCTCAAACATCTGGCAAGCCTCCCGCTCCCGTAGCCCTTCAGGCAAGCCAGGTCGGGGAACACGGCCGTCCCGCGAACCATGCGCCTTCCACGATCACGAATGGCGGTCGGCCGATCGCGGCGATCCGCCTGTCTCTCGTTGATGATCGAACCGGCGGACTATGTGTGCCGCCTACAATCGTGGTCGTGCCGACAGCAAGTGGAATATCGATGCTTTACGTAAACTTAATCAGTATTTTATGAATACTGATTAATATCAGTACCAGCATCGAACGAAATATATAAAATTGCTTACAAAACGCTTCAATGTTCTGCGCGCGTGCTGGCAATAATCTTCGACCCCTGCATTGCGTGGGTGTGTCGGGAAAACGTCTGTCGTCGGGTGCGCCGTGCAATCGAAGCTGCATTTCGTTGGTTTGGATGGATTGCGGGGTTTTGCCGCGCTGACAATCCTCATGCATCATCTGCTGGCCGTGACGCCCTATCGAAACTGGCCCGAACATGCCTATCTGGCCGTCGATTTTTTCTTCATGCTCTCCGGGTTCGTCATAGCCTTCGCCTATGACGACCGGTTGCAGGCGCGGATGAGCCTCGGCCGGTTCCTGGCCGTGCGCGCGGCACGGCTGTACCCGTTGATTCTGCTCGGTTCGGCGCTCGGCCTGGGCTGGCTGGTCGTCCGGTACCTCACGATAGGCGACATCAGCGCCCTTCAGTTGTCGGCCGTCATTCCGTTCGCGCTGCTCCTGTTGCCAGTACCTCGACCGGGTGTTGCGGCGTTTCCCGTGAACGGCCCTTTATGGTCGCTGTTCTTCGAGCTAATCGCCAACGTCATGTACGCGGCCGGCCTCTATCGGCTTGGCCGCCGCGGATTGCTTGCGGTTACGATTACAAGTTTTGCACTCTACGCTGCCGCTGCGTGGATCAATCAGACAGTCATCTTCGGCATCGCGTTCAGCGACACTTTCCCGTTCGCCGTGCCGAAGGCGCTGGCGCCTTTTCTGATCGGTGTGCTGATCTATCGCTATGGTCTATTCACGACGACAACCTCGAACCGGGCGGCGCTGACGAGCACGGTGCTGCTGCTCGTCGTACTATGGGCGCCAGTCCCGCGAACTGGGCCTATCGGCGTTCTTTACGATATCATGGTGGACGTCACGATTTTCCCGCTGATCGTGATGATCGGTTCCTGCGCGCCGAGCGGAACGGCGATGATCCGCGCCTGGGCCCTGGTTGGCGCACTCAGCTACCCGCTGTACGTCCTGCACCAGCCACTCTTGAACCTCCTTGACCATATGGCCTTTCCCGATAGCCCCGATCCGACAGCCATGGGTTTGTGGGCCGCCGGCGTGGCGGCAGCCACCCTCACACTGGCATGGATTGGCTTGCGCTATTACGATGAACCGGTTCGCGCCTGGATCGCCCGCAAATGGCTGGGGCGCGGCTCTCCGGCCCCGGCATTTAGGGCGCAGGCGCGCACAGAAGAAATGCCCGCCGTCTAACCGCCCTATCGCACCCGCTCGACCACGCGCCGCAGCTTGCGCCGCGCCTTGTAGCCGAAGGACATCGGCGGGTTGGGGGTCAGCGTCACCTTGCGCGATCCGGTCGCCGGGGTCTGCTCGACCAGATCGGCGGCGATCGAGAAGAGGTTGTAGCGGCCCAGCACGTCGTCCCGCGCCGCCGCCCGCGCGTCCATCGTCCGGTCGTAGGCCTGTTCCGCCAGCGCGCGTTCGATGGCGTCGATAGCGCGGGTCGGGTCGGCGATGTCGATCGTGGTCATCACGTCGTCGGCGAAATAGTCGCCGATGTTGGTGCAGCCCGAATAGAAGGGATAGGCATGGCCGAGATAGGCATCGGCCAGTTTCTCGGTCCAGTAATGCGGCAGGCGGCTGTTCTCCAGCACGAGGTGATATTTGTAGCCCGACAGGGCTTCCAACTTGTCGCCGATCGGTCGCACGCCGCGGCCGAACAATTCCACCTTGTCCTTCAGCCGCGTCGTCAGCGCCTCGATGAAGCGCAGGCGGGCGACATGGCCCGGCAGGAAGCCCGCCTTGGACGTGATGACCGAGATGGCATCCTTCTTGGGCGCGGGCTCCATCGCGACGAGATCGTCATAGCCGCGCAGCCGCCGCCGCCCGGCGCCGTCGATATCGCCGCCCACGCCGCGATCGATTCCCGCGTGCCACGGCAGGCCCTGCACGCCCAGGATGCGCCCCGGATGGCGGATCGCCGTCTGGCAGGTGAGCACCGTATCGAACTGGGCGAGGTAGCGGCCGTGATATTCGCGGGCGAGGGGCGGCTCCATCGTGATGAGCGACACCCGGCCCGATCGCACCGTCGCCGTCTCGGCCGCATCCAGCCCGTCGAGCACCACCCAGGCGTCGCATTCGGTGCAGGCGGGGTCGTTCACGCGAAATTCGATGCCGCGCCAGATGCCGCCGCCGCCCGGCGTCTGGCGCAGGATCGGCTCCCAGGGGAAATTGTCGCTGATCTTCACGATCGGGAGCTGGGCGGCCATGATCCATCCTTCGGCAAGGTTTCCGTGGTAGCGGGACAATTGCGCGCTGCAAGCACCCGTAACGATTCTGGCGGAAAGGGCCGATTTCATGACCGCTGAGACACCGGCAACGGGCTGGACGATCCTGGTGGTGAGCCTGGCCGACGCCGGCGAGCGCCGCGCCCGCATCACGGCGATGCTGGAGCGCACCGACTGGCCGTGGCGCTTCCTCGACGGCGCGCGATCGGAGCCCGCCGCCGCGCCCTATGACGCGACGGCGGCGATGCGGCATCGCGGCCGGCCGCTCACGCCCGCCGAACGGGGGTGTTTCGGCAGCCATCATGCGGCGTGGGCCGCGCTGATCGCCGATGCGGCGCTCAGCCACGTCCTCGTCATCGAGGATGACGTGCTGCTCGATCCCGGCTTCGATTTCGCGGGGCTGCCCGCGCTGATGACCGCCACGGGGATCGACTATCTCCGCCTCTACGCGCGCTTCTCGGTCGCCTCGCGGCGGATCGCGCTGGTCGGCCACCGCTGGCTGATCCGCTTCCGCCGCCCGCCTTACGGCACCCAATGCTACATGCTCTCGCGGCATGGCGCCGCGACGTTGCTCGCGGCGGCCACCAGCGTGTCGCGCCCGATCGACGACGAGATGGACCGTTACTGGCACAACGGCCTGCCGATCTACGCGCTCTACCCCTTCCCCGTGCTGGAGATGCAATCCGGCTCCTCGATCCGCGCGACGGAGGTGTTGCCGACCGAGGTGAGCGGGCTGGCGCACCGCCGCTGGCAGGCGCTGCGCATCGCGGAATGGCTGAAGAGCTGGGGCTGCGATCGCGCGCTGCGCGCCAAGGATCGCGCGGTGGCGGCGGCGCTGGCGCGGTTTCAGACGGGCTGAGGCCGCCGCGGCAAAGCGAATCTTGTCGCCCGGATAGCGATAGCCCCTAGGCAAAATCTTCTCTACTAATTAGATCGAGAAAACCGGTTCCCTAGGCCGGCCGCGGACCCCATCCGCAAACCCATCTGCCCGGCCGCACCCCCTGCGGCCGGGCTTTTTTGGCTCGCACCCACATGAGCCGATAATCCCCCTCAAGCGCCCCCAATACCGGGAGGAATGGGGAATTTCGTCCCGAGCAAATACGCAACGAACAGCCCCGCCACATCCTTGGCGGTTAGCGCGTTTTCCGGTGGCGGGGCGGTCAGCGCCGCCTTGAGCCGTGAACCTGATACGCGGCTCCGCTCCACCATGCGGCTGCTATAATCCGTTTCACCAGCCGCGAAGCCGCTCAAGGTCCAGAATGGGCCGGCGCGGAAGGACACCGACCAGAGATCGGACTTACGGACGGCTTTGATCCAGTGCCGTGGACTTCTCCCGAGGATCACAATGCCCCCGTCGTACATATTATCGATGTCGGCGAGCTCAGTGTTCAGAGTCGTCTCGTCCGCTATCAGCAGCGCCGGCCGATTACCGAGATACAGCGTAGCGGGCTCGATCTGCCCGGTGGTTGTAGCCGGCATGTTACCTCACAACCGCTCGATCAACGCCTGCGCCGCCGCCGGGGCGCGCACCTTGGCGCCGTTGATCATGAAGACAAACACGTCGCGCGCCGCCACCGCCGGGCCCTTTGCGGCGATGTACGACAGCCCCTCCGGCTGGTGCCCGCCCGCCCAGCTTTTCGCCACTTTCGCCCAGCGATCGAGCGCGTCGGGGGCGTAGCCGGTCGGCTCGGCCTCGCTCGCATCCTGGAGGCGGGCGTAGACGAAGTCGGCGGTGACGTCGGCGAACTGGGGGTAATCGGGCGAATCCGCCACCACGATCGCCACCCCATGATCGCGGCACAGATCGACCAACGCGGGATCGCGAAAACTCTCGTGGCGCGGCTCGACGACGTGGCGCAGCGCCAGCCCCTCATATGTCTCCGGCAGCAGGGCGAGGAATCTCGCGAAATCCTCGCGATCGAATTGCTTGGTGCCGGCGAATTGCCACAGGATCGGCCCCAGCCGGTCCTCCAGCCGGACGATGCCTTGTCCGAGAAAATTGCCGATCGATTCCCCCGCCTCGGCCAGCACCTTGCGGTTGACGCAATAGCGCGACGCCTTGAGCGAGAATTTGAAGCCATCGGGCACGGCCTTGGCCCATTTCTCGAAGCTCTCGGGCTTCTGCCGGCCGTAGAAGGTGCCGTTGATCTCGATCGCCGTCACCGCGCGCGAGGCGAAATCCAGCTCGTCGGCCTGGCGCAGCTTGGGCGGGTAGAAGGTGCCGCGCCACGGTTCGTAGGTCCAGCCGCCGATGCCCACGCGGATGTCGCCTGCCATGCTCCGTCTCCCGATTCGCCGGGCTTGGTTAGCGCAAAGCATCTGCTGTAGGACAGGGCGCATGGACGGCGGCATCGATATCGAGGATTTCACGGGCGGCCCCGGCGCCATCGCCGACATGACCCGCGTCCGCGCCATCCTGATCGAGGCGGCGCGGGCGGGGCAGGCGATCAGCTACTCCGCCTTCCTGCGCGAACTCGGCTTCCGCTTCACCCGCCCCAAGATGCGCGCCCTGTGCCGCACGCTCGACGCGATCGATCGCGAGGGCGTGGCGCGCGGCGAACCCGAGATGGCGGTGCTGGTGGTGCGGGAGTCGGATAGCCTGCCGGGTCAGGGCTGGTGGAGCGGCGGCCACGCCTTCCTGCTGGGGCATGAGGGGGAGTGGACCGGGCCGGAGGCGCGGGCGCTGGTGGCGCGGTTGCAGGGCGAGGTGTTTGCGTATTGGCGGGAGCGGTGAACCAGGCCCCCCGTTCGTCCCGAGCGTAGTCGAAGGACGTGGAGAGCCACGCGCTTGGGGCCCGTCCTTCGACGACGCTCAGGACGAACGGTTGTTATGCAACTGCGTTCAAACCCGCCCCACCGCGTGCAATTCCACGCCATGCGCGCGCAGCCACGCCCGTTCCGCCACCGGCTCGCGCCCGAGCAACCGCGCGACCGCCGCGTGGAAGGCCCGCGAATGATCCATGTGGAGCCGATGCCCCACCTCATGCGCCACGGTCGCCTCCAGCACCGCCGGCGGCGCCAGGATCAGTCGCCACGAATAGCGGATGCCGCCGCTCGACGAGCAGCTGCCCCAGCGACTGCGCGGATCGCCGACGCCGACCGGCCCGCGCGCCACGCCCGCCTTGTCGCAATAGGCATGGGTCAGCACCGTCAGCTCGGCCAGCGCCTCCGCCCGCAGCCAGCGCAGGATGCGCGGGCCGATCGACTCCAGCGGCCCGCCGGTCACCAGCCGATCCCCCTCGATCCGCACCGTGCGCGGGCGCGCCGCCGCCCAGTCGATCGTCAGCATCCGGCCGCGCACCGGCAGGGTCGCGCCCGGACCCAGCGGCAGGGTCGCGGGGATCGCCGCCAGCGCGGCCTCGATCCAGCCGCGCTGCCCCTCGGCCCAGGCCAGCGCCGGCCGCAGCGCCGCGCGCCTGGGCAGCACCAGGGTCACCGCCCCGTCGCGGGGATCGACCGACAGGCGCATCCGCCGCGCCTGCGCCATGCGCCGCACGACCAGATCGCGGACATGGCCCCCGCCCGCGAACGTCAGATCAGAGGATGCGATCGACGACATGATCCTCGAGATCGCCCGCCTCCACCTCGGACACCGTCCAGCCGCGCACCGAAATGCCGGCCTTGTGGACCGATTCCGGATCGCCGCTGATAAGCGGATGCCAGTCCGCCAGCGGCTGCCCCTCGTCGAGCAGGCGATAGGCGCAGGTCGAGGGCAGCCAGTCGAGCGTCCGCAGCTTGGCGGGCGTCAGCCGCACGCATTCGGGCACGAACATCCGGCGGCGCTTGTAATCCATGCACTGGCCGTTGCGCCGATCGAGCAATTTGCACGCCACGTTGGTGGGATGCAGCTCGCCCGTATCCTCATCCTCCAATTTGTGGAGGCAGCATTTGCCGCAGCCGTCGCACAGCGATTCCCATTCGGCGCGGCTCATCTGGTCGAGGCGCTTGGTCTCCCAGAAGCGCGGCGGGGGCGTCAGCGCACCCATCGGTCGAGCGCCTTTTCCACCGCCTCGGCGCCCTCGTCCTGCGGGATCAGCGCCAGCGGCTCGCCCTTCGGGCCGAACAGCATCGCCTGGCTCATATGATCCATCAGATAGCCGCTCGATCCTTCGGCCTGCTGCTTCTTGAAATAGACGGCATAGCGCTTGGCGACGTCGGCGATCTCGGCCTCGCTGCCGGTCAGCCCGATCAGCCGGGGGTGGAACGCCTGGACATAGGGCTTCAGCACCGCCGGCGTGTCGCGCGCGGGATCGATGCTGATAAGGATCGGCTGGACCTGCGCGCCGCGCTTCGGATCATCCGCCTCGAACGCCTTCAGCCCCTTGGCCAGATGCTGGAGCGAGGTAGGGCATACGTCCGGGCAGAAGGTGTAGCCGAAATAGATCAGGCGATAGCGGCCGATGAAGGCCGTGTCGGACACGCGCTTCCCATCCTGATCGGTCAGGGTGAAGGGGCCGCCGATCGTGGCGCCCTCCAGCGGAGGCGGCTTGGCGGTGCGCTGGCAGGCGGCCAGCGGCAGCGCCAGCGCGATGGCGAGCAGGAAGGGTTTCAGGATGCCATTGTTCATGGTGCCGCCAGCCATGCTTTGCTATTCGATCGCGCGCAAGCGGCCCCACGCCGATGGGGCGAACCGGGATCGAACAAGGGGCATGAGCGACAATATGGGTAAGCGTTTCGCCGGGGCCAAGGCCCGCACTGCTCTGGCCGCCCTGATGCTGTTCGCCGCCGCCCCGCCGGTGGCCGCGCAGATGATGTCGGAAGGCTATAATTTCCTGAAGGCGGTGCGCGAGCGCGATGCCAACAAGGCGATCCCGATGCTCGACAAGCCCGGCACCGGCGTGGTCAACACCCGCGACTATTCCACCGGCGAGACCGGCCTCATCATCGCCACCAAGGGCCGCGACATTCCGTGGATGGCGCTGATGCTCCAGCGCAAGGGCAAGACCGAGCTGCGCGACAACAATGGCGACACGCCGCTCACCATCGCGGCGCGGCTGGGCTTCATGGAGGGCGCGCAGCTGCTGGTCGACAATGGCGCGGCGGTGAACCTGCCGACCAACGGCGGCGAGACTCCGCTGATCCTGGCGACGCAGAAGCGCGACATGGCGATGGTGCGCTACCTGCTTTCGGCCGGCGGCGACCCCAAGATCGCCGACCGGGTGACCGGCAAGACCGCGATCGACTATGCCCGCGACGACCCCCGCGCCAGCATCGTGCTGAAGATGCTGACCGACGCCAAGCCGAGCGCGCCGGTGGCGGGGCCGGCCCGGCCGATGCGGTGATCCCGCTGCGCGTTGGAAATTCGCTCCGGGGCGTGGTGGGCAGGGCTGGATTCGAACCAGCGTACGCATAACACGGGCAGATTTACAGTCTGCTGCCTTTAACCACTCGGCCACCTGCCCATGAGGGCCCCGGAGCGAGGCGGCCTCATGGCGAAGCGGCGGCCCCATGTCAACGGCATGCGGCGACGGCGGCGGTTGCGCCGCCCCCCGTCCCCCGCGTAGAGCGCGCGAATGAAACGCGGCCACCGCCCCTCCGCCCCCGCCTCCGGCAAGCCCCGCTTCTGGGGCCGCCACGCCGTCACCGCCGCTTTGCTCAACCCCGCGCGCACTGTGCGCCGGGTGTGGGGCACGCGCGAGGCGCTATCGGTGCTGGGCATCCCGCCCGACATTCCCGTCACCATCGCCGAGGTCGCCGATCTCGGCCGGCTGGTGCCGGGCGACGCGCCCCACCAGGGCCTCGTCGCCGAGGTCGATCCGCTGGAGGATATCTGGCTGGGCGATCTGCTGGCCGATGCCGTGGGCGAGGGCGATCATCGCCCGCTGGTGGTGCTGGATCAGGTGACCGATCCGCACAATGTCGGCGCGGTGCTGCGCTCGGCCGCCGCCTTCGACGCGCTCGGCATCATCACCCAGGATCGCCACGCCCCACCGGAATCGGGCGCGCTGGCCAAATCCGCCTCGGGCACCTTGGAGACCGTGCCGTGGGTGCGGGTGGTCAATCTCTCCCGCGCGCTCGACGAGATCGGCGAGGCGGGCTTCTGGCGGATCGGCCTGACCGGCAAGGGCCCGCGCCTGCTGAACGAGGCGATCGGCACCGCCCGCATCGCGCTGGTGCTGGGCGCCGAGGGCGAGGGGATGCGCCAGAATACCGAGGCGCATTGCGACGAACTGGCCCGCCTGCCGATCAGCGACAAGGTGGAGAGCCTGAACATCTCCAACGCGGCGGCGATCGCGCTGTACGCGGTGGCGACGCGCTGAGATTATCTCGCTTGTGCTCCGGCGAAGGCCGGAGCCTAGGGTGTTTCGAGCGCGGCGCGTGGACTCTGGGCTCCTGCCTGCGCAGGAGCACAGGATGGTGCGTGCGAACCCCTCTTGCAAAGTAGGATTTCCTTTGCTCTTGCCCGGCCCATGCCGTGCATCGCCCCTTCGCCGCCCGCATCGAAAGCCACCCCGCCGGGCGTGACCTACGTGACCATCCACAGGCAAATCGCCCCGATTCGCCCGATCGGCGCCAACCCCCTTTTCCAAGGGCGCACCATCGCTATAACGGTCGGCCAACGGCATTCGGGGCGGGTTCAATGAAGGCGACGATCGAACGGGCGACACTGCTGCGCAGCCTGAGCCATGTCCAATCGGTGGTCGAGCGGCGCAACACCATCCCGATCCTGTCCAACGTGCTGATCGAGGCGACGAGCGCCGGCGGCCTGCGCCTGATGGCGACCGATCTCGATCTCCAGATCGTCGACACGATCGAGGCGGCGGTGGACACGGCCGGCGCCACCACGGTTTCGGCCCACACCCTGTTCGATATCGCCCGCAAGCTGCCCGAGGGCTCGCAGGTCGAGATCACCGCCGCCGACGGCAAGATGCTGGTCACCGCCGGCCGCGCCCGCTTCAACCTGGGCACCCTGCCGCGCGACGATTTCCCGGTGATCGCCGAGGGCGACCTGCCGACGAAGTTCGAGCTGCCGGCCGAGACGCTGAAGCAGATCATCGACAAGACGCGCTTCGCCATCTCGACCGAAGAGACGCGCTATTATCTCAACGGCATCTTCATCCACGTCTCCGACGAGGCGACGCCGCTGCTGAAGGCCGCAGCGACCGACGGCCACCGCCTGGCCCGCGTCACCGTGGCGCGGCCCGAGGGGGCGGAGGGCATGCCTGACGTCATCATCCCGCGGAAGTGCGTGGCCGAGCTGCGCAAGCTGCTCGACGAGGTCGATGGCTCGGTCGAGGTATCGCTGTCGGGCACCAAGATACGCTTTGGCCTGGGCTCGGCGATCCTCACCTCCAAGCTGATCGACGGCACCTTCCCCGATTATTCGCGCGTCATCCCCACCGCGAACGACAAGCTGCTGCGGCTCGACCCGAAGAGTTTCAAGGACGGTGTCGACCGCGTCGCCACCATCGCCAGCGAAAAGACCCGCGCGGTGAAGATGGCGCTGGAGCGCGACAAGATCACGCTTTCGGTGACGAGCCCGGAGAATGGCACGGCGGCCGAGGAAGTGCCGGGCGAATATACCTCCGCCGGCTTCGAGATCGGCTTCAACGCGCGCTATCTGCTCGAAATCCTCGGCCAGATCGAAGGCGACACCGTCGAGGTCCACCTCGCCGACGCCGCCGCCCCGACCCTGATCCGCGAGAGCGACACGGCCCCGGCATTGTATGTGCTGATGCCGATGCGGGTGTGATCGGGTAATCTCGACCACTCCCGTCCGCGCGGGCGGCGACCAAGCCATGCTGACCCGCCTCGCCCTCACCGATTTCCGGTCCTACGCCACCGCGCTGGTCGCGCCCGGCGCCGGCTTCGTCGTGCTGACGGGGGAGAATGGGGCGGGCAAGACCAATGTGCTGGAGGCGGTGTCGCTGCTGACGCCCGGCCGGGGCCTGCGCGGGGCGGCGCTGTCGGAGATGGCGCGGGGCGACGGGCCCGGCGGGTTCGGGGTGGCGGCGCGGATCGGGGACGTGGACCTCGGCACCGGCACGCTGGCCACCGCGCCCGAGCGGCGGCAGGTGCGGATCAACGGGGCGGGCGCGGCGGCGGCGGCGCTGTCCGACTGGCTGGCGGTGCTGTGGCTGACCCCGGCGATGGACCGGCTGTTCGCCGAGAGCGCGGGCGGGCGGCGGCGCTTCCTCGACCGGCTGGTGCTGGCGAACGAACCCGGCCACGCCACCCACGCCGCCCGCTACGAGGCGGCCATGCGCGCGCGCAACAAATTGCTTGCCGATCCCGACAGCGCCGACCCCGCCTGGCTGACCGCGCTGGAGGCAGGGATGGCCGAACATGGCGAGGCGCTGGCGGCGGCGCGGGCGCGCACCGTGACGGCGCTGGCCGCGCGCCTCGCCGCGCAGCCCGCCGGGCCGTTCGCGCGGGCGGGCTTCGCGATCGAGGGCTGGCAGCCGGGGGGCGATCTGGCGGGCGAGCTGCGCCGGGGGCGGGGCCGCGACGCGGCGGCAGGCCGAACGCTCGTGGGGCCGCACCGCTCCGATCTGGCCGTGACGCATCTCGACAAGGGCCAGCCGGCGGGGCTGTGTTCGACGGGCGAGCAGAAGGCGCTGCTGCTCGGCATCGTGCTGGCCCATGCCGATCTGGTGGCGGAGGCGCGGGGCAGCCGGCCGGTGATGCTGCTCGACGAGGTGGCGGCGCACCTCGATCCGAGGCGACGGGCGGCCTTGTTCGGGCGGCTGGGCGAGGCCGGCGGGCAGGTGTGGATGACGGGGACGGAGGAGAGCCTGTTCGCCGAAGCGGGGACCGGGGCGAGCCGGTTCCATGTGGAGGATGGCGTGGTCCGCCCCGCATGACCAACTCGACCCGTTCCTCCCGAGCGTAGTCGAGGGACGCGCCCCAAGCGCTGCCGTCCGGTCGCACGTCCCTCGATTACGCTCGGGACGAACGGCGTATGGTGCGGCCAGGCATTCCTCACGGACCCCACCTCGCCCTCTCGCGTTCGGCGTGGCATGGTTCGTCCCGATATGCCCCGCATCCTCCTCACCCTGATCCTCGCGCTCGCGCAGATCGCCGCGACCTTCCTGCCGCTGGCGGGGGTGGGCGAGACGATCGGGACTCGATCGGCCGAGGCGCCGAGCCTGCTGACCCCGCCCGGCTGGGCCTTCGCCATCTGGGGGCCGATCTATCTGGCGACGATCGCCTACGCCGTGTGGCAGGCGCTGCCCGCCAACCGCGCCTCGCCCCGCATCGCGCGGATCGGCTGGTGGATGGTGGGGGCGCTGGCGCTCAACACGCTCTGGCCGCTGGTCTTCCAGTTGCAGGGGAGCAAGGGCTGGTCGGTGCTGGTGATCTTCGCTTTGCTCGCCTGCCTGCTGGTGGCGGTGCGCAAGGTGGGGCTGATCGGCGCGCGCGATCCCGATCAATATCTGGTCGCGCTGCCGGTCGGCCTGTTCGGCGGCTGGGTGATGGCGGCGAGCGTGCTCAACATGACGAGCTGGCTGGGCAATGTCGCCGAGGTGCCGCTGCCGGCGATGGCGCCCGAGGCGTGGGTCGCTTTCCTCGCCATCCTGCTCGGGCTGCTCGGCGCGGTGACGGTGGTGCGATCGGCCAACCTGTGGTTCGGCCTCGCCCTGCTGTGGGCGCTGGGCGGGATCGCGGCGACGGCGGGGGCGACGGGCAACCGGCTCGGGCTGATGGCGGCCGGGGTCGCGGCGCTGCTTTTGCTGCTGGGTGGCGTGGCCTCGATCCGGGTCGGCAAAAAGGCGATGCGATGAGACCGATCCTCCACTTCCACCCCTTCTCCAGTTTCTGCCAGAAGGTGCTGGTCGCGCTCTACGTGCGGGCGATCGATTTCGAGCCCAACATCGTCGATCTGTCCGACGCCAACCAGCGCGCGGCGCTGGCGGCGCTGTGGCCGTTCGCGCGCTTTCCGGTGTGGCAGGAAGGCGATGTCGGCCTGCCCGAAACCTCGATCATCATCGAGCATCTCGACCGCCTCCCCGCCGACGGCCCGCGCCTGATCCCGGCCGATCCGGCGGCGGCGCTGGCGGCGCGGCGCTGGGATCGCTTCTTCGACTGGGATGTGTCGCTGCCGATGCAGAAGATCGTCGGGGACTATCTTCGCCCCGAAGGATCGCGCGACCCCTATGGCGTCGGCCAGGCCCGCGCCCAGCTGCTGACGGCTTACGGCATCGCCGAGACGCAGTTGGCGGGTAGCGCATGGGCGGCCGGCGAGACCTTCACGATCGCCGATTGCTCGGCCGCGCCGGCGCTTCATTACGCCGACCTCGTATTGCCGATCGGGAAGCGCCATCCCGCGCTGACCGCCTATCTTGCTAGGCTGCGCGCTCACCCCGCCGTCGCCCGGATGGCGCGTGAAGCGGAGCCCTACGCCCACTATTTCCCGGTGCCGCGCGACACCTAATTTTCTTGGGTTCGCCCGCGCGACTCCCTATATGATGGGCATGGCAAGCACCCCCCAGAACAATGAATATGGCGCCGAGAGCATCAAGGTTCTCAAGGGCCTCGACGCGGTCCGCAAGCGGCCGGGCATGTATATCGGCGATACCGACGATGGTTCGGGCCTCCACCATATGGTGTTCGAGGTATCGGACAATGCGATCGACGAGGCGCTGGCGGGCCATTGCGACCGGGTGCTGATCACGCTCAACCCGGACGGCTCGGTTTCGGTGGAGGATAACGGCCGCGGCATCCCGACCGGCATCCACAAGGAAGAGGGCGTGTCGGCGGCCGAGGTCATCATGACCCAGCTGCATGCCGGCGGTAAGTTCGACAACACCAACGACGCCAACGCCTACAAGGTCTCGGGCGGCCTGCACGGCGTGGGCGTCAGCGTCGTCAACGCGCTCAGCGACTTCCTCGATCTCACGATCTGGCGGAACGGTGAGGAGCATTACATGCGCTTCATGCGCGGCGATGCGGTGGCGCCCCTCAAGGTGGTCGGCGAGTGCGGCGACAAGCGCGGCACGCGGGTGACGTTCATGCCCTCGGCCGAGACGTTCAAGATCACCGAATTCGACTTCGACAAATTGGAGCATCGCTTCCGCGAGCTGGCGTTCCTCAATTCCGGCGTCCGCCTCGTGCTGGCCGACGCGCGCCATACCGAGCGCAAGGAAGTGGAGCTGTATTACGAGGGCGGGATCGCCGCCTTCGTGAAATATCTCGATCGCACCAAGGTGTCGCTGATGCCCGAGCCGGTGGCGATCACCGGCCAGCGCGACGACGTCGGCATCGAAGTGGCGCTGGAGTGGAACGACAGCTTCCACGAGAGCACCTTGTGCTTCACCAACAATATCCCGCAGCGCGACGGCGGCACGCATCTCGCCGCCTTCCGCGCGGCGCTGACCCGCACGCTCAACGCCTATGCCGACAAGTCGGGGCTCCTGAAGAAGGAGAAGGTGACCCTGACCGGCGACGACATGCGCGAGGGGCTGACCGCGATCGTCTCGGTCAAGCTGCCCGATCCGAAGTTCTCGAGCCAGACCAAGGACAAGCTCGTCTCGTCCGAAGTGCGCCAGCCGCTGGAAGCCTTGATGGCCGACAAGCTGGCCGACTGGCTGGAGGAAAATCCCGCCTACGCCCGCGCGATCATCCAGAAGACGATCGACGCCGCCGCCGCGCGCGAGGCCGCCCGCAAGGCGCGCGACCTGACCCGGCGCAAGGGCGTGATGGACATCGCCAGCCTGCCCGGCAAGCTGGCCGACTGCCAGGAGCGCGACCCCAGCAAGTGCGAGCTGTTCCTCGTCGAGGGTGACTCGGCCGGTGGATCGGCCAAGCAGGGCCGCGACCGCAACATCCAGGCGATCCTGCCGCTGAAGGGCAAGATCCTCAACGTCGAGCGCGCGCGGTTCGACCGGATGCTCTCCTCCAAGGAAGTCGGCACGCTGATCCAGGCGATCGGCACCGGCATCGGCCGCGACGATTTCAACCTGGAGAAGCTGCGTTACCACAAGATCGTCATCATGACGGACGCCGACGTGGACGGCGCGCACATCCGCACGCTTCTGCTGACCTTCTTCTACCGGCACATGAAGCCGATCATCGATGCGGGCCACCTCTTCATCGCCCAGCCGCCGCTCTACAAGATCGCCAAGGGCAAGTCCGAAACCTATCTGAAGGACGATGCCGCGCTCGACGAATATCTGATCGTCAACGGCTCGGCCTCGATGGTGCTGGACGGGCCGGACGGGCAGCGCGGTGGCGAGGATCTGCGCCAGCTGCTCGATCATGCGCGGCGGATGCGCACGCTGATGGCCTATGTGCCGCGCCGCTACGACAGCGCGGTGATCGAGGCGCTGGCGCTGGCGGGCGGGCTCGATCCCGATCCGGCCGGCCGCACCGGCGTGGGCGACAAGGTGACTTTGTGGCTCAACGCCGGCGACGGCGAGGCGCAGTGGACCGTCGATCAGACCGGGGAGGGCGGTTACCACCTGCGCCGGCTGTGGCGCGGCGTGACCGATCATCATGTGATCGACGCGGCGTTCGTCGGATCGGCCGAGGCGCGCAAGCTGCATGCGCTCGCGACCGAACAGGCCGAGACCTATCGCGCCACCAGCCGGCTCCACGCCGCGCGCGCGGGCGACGCGGACGAGGAGGATGCCGCCCCGCTGCGCGGCACCGCCATCACCCGCCCGTCCGAGCTGCTCGAGGCGGTGTTCGCCGCCGGGCGCAAGGGCACCGCGATCAGCCGCTACAAGGGCCTGGGCGAGATGAACGCCGAGCAGCTTTGGGAAACCACGCTCGACCCATCGAACCGCGCCATGCTGAAGGTGGAGATCGACCAGGCCGACGTGGCCGACGAGATCTTCACCCGCCTGATGGGCGACGTGGTGGAGCCACGCCGCGAGTTCATTCAGGACAATGCGCTGTCGGTCGCCAATCTCGACGTCTGACCGTTTTGGAGGGCCGGCCGTGAGCGAGAATATCCGCATCGCCAGCAGCCGGCTCTCCGCCGAAATATCCCCCTTCGGCGCCGAACTGCGCGCGCTGCGCGACGGGCAGGGGCGCGATCTGCTGTGGGATGGCGATCCGGCCTGGTGGACCGGCCGGGCGCCGATCCTGTTCCCGGTGATCGGCGTGCTGAACGGCGGCGTCTATCGCATCGATGGCGTGGCCCATCCAATGCCCAAACACGGCTTCGCCCGCCACAGCGACTTCGCCGTCGCGGCGCTCGCGGCGGACATGGTGGCGCTGCGGCTCACCGACAGCGAGGCGACGCGTGCCGTCTGGCCCTTCGCCTTCACGCTCGACCTGATCTACACGATCGCCGCCGCCACGCTGACGATGGAGGCGGTCGTCACCAACGCCGACGCGCGGCCGATGCCGGCGAGCTTCGGCTATCACCCCGCGCTGCGCTGGCCGCTGCCCTACGACGGGTCGCGCGCCGCCCACCGCATCCGCTTCGCCGAGGCCGAGCCCGATCCGGTGCGCCGCATCGATGGCGAGGGCCTGCTCCGCCCCGATCGCCTGCCGACGCCGATCGTGGGCGACACGCTGGCGCTCGACGACAGCCTGTTCGTGGACGATGCGCTGATCCTCGATTCCGTACGCAGCCGCCGGCTCCATTTCGGCGCGCCGGGCGTTGAGGGCCTCGACGTGACGTTCGACGATCTTCCGACCCTGGCCCTGTGGACCAAGCCCGGCGCACCCTATCTGTGCATCGAGCCGTGGCAGGGCATCGCCGATCCGCAAGCCTATGCAGGCGACATCGTCGACAAACCCGGCATCGTGACGATCGCGCCGGGCGAAAGCCGCCGCTTCACGATGACGATCGCCCTCTCCGCGCCAGAGCCCGCCTGAATGGCCGCACCGGCGACCGCCCATATCGCCGCGATCGGCACCGCCATTCCCGATAACGAGGTCCACGGCACCTTCATCGACTGGGCCAGCGCCCGCATCGCCGATACTCGCCAGCGGGCGCTGTTCCGCCGCATGGCGGAGCGATCGGGCATCGGCGCGCGCTGGTCAGTGCTGGGCGGCGGGATGGCGGCGGGGGGTTTCTACGGCGGCGATGCCCTGCCCTCCACCGCGACGCGCATGGCCATCTATGCCGAGGAGGCGCCGCGCCTCGCCGCGCGCGCCGTGGCCCAGCTGGCGGCGCAGGTGGCGCTGCTGGGGCTGACCCATCTGGTGGTGGCCAGCTGCACCGGCTTCGTCGCGCCGGGGATCGATCAATTGCTCGCCGAGCAGCTCGGGCTGGACGTGACCGTCGAGCGGACGTTGATCGGTTTCATGGGCTGCTACGCGGCGGTCGCGGCGCTGCGCACGGCGCACCATATCGTCCGCTCCGAGCCCGCCGCCCGCGTGTTGGTCGTGACGGTCGAATTGTGCAGCCTCCACCTTCAGGACGACAGCAATATCGAGCCGCTGCTCGGCCAACTCCAGTTCGGCGACGGCGCGGCGGCGGCGCTGGTGACCGCCGAGCCGCGCGGCCTCGCGATCGAGGCGCCGTTCGCCGCCGCGCTGGAGCAGAGCCACGATCTGATCCGCTGGACGATCGGCGATCAGGGCTTCGCGATGCATCTGTCGGGCGAGGTGCCCGGCCGCATCGCCGCCGCGCTGGAAGGGCCGCTGGGCGAACGGCTGACCGGGGGCCGCGCGATCGATGGCTGGGCGGTCCATGCCGGCGGGCGATCGATCCTCGACGCGGTCGAGCGCAGCCTCTCCTTGCCGGCCGAGGCGCTGGCCGCCTCGCGCGAGGTGCTGACGCGCTATGGCAATATGTCGTCGGCGACCCTGATGTTCGTGCTGGAACGGATGCTGGACCGGCCGGTGCGCGACGGCATCGCCCTCGCCTTCGGCCCCGGTTTGGCCGCCGAGGGTTTCCGTTTTCGGAGCGCAGTATGAGCCTGGCGGTGCGCGCCACCGCCGAGGAGCAGATGGACGATCCGGCGCTGCCGCCCGAAACCTATGCGGCGGTGCTGCGCGATCTGGCGCAGGTCAATCGGCTGACATGGGCGGCGCGGCCGACACTCGCCTTCCTCGATCGGGCGCTGGCGGGGCGGCGGCATGTCCGCCTGCTCGACGTGGGCTTCGGGCAGGGCGACATGCTGCGCGCCATCGCGCGCTGGGCGGGCAAGCGCGGGATCGCCTGCGAACTGGTCGGCGTCGATCTCAACCCCGGATCGCGCGCCGTGGCCGAGGCGGCGACCCCGGCGACCATGCCGATCCGCTACGTCACCGGTGACTATCGCGACCAGCCGGGCTTCGATGTCGTCGTCTCCAGCCTCGTCGCGCATCACATGAGCGCCGCCGAGCTGACCGACTTCCTTGCCTTCATGGAGCGCGAGGCGCGGGTCGGCTGGATGGTCAACGACGTGCATCGGCTGTGGTTCGCGCACATGGGTTTCCCGCTGCTGGCGACGGCGATGCGCTGGCACCCGATCGTCCGCGCCGACGGGCGCCTCTCGATCGCGCGCGGCTATCGCGCCGCCGAATGGGCGCCGCTGCTGGCCGACGCCGGCGTGACCGAGGCGCAGGTCGTCCGCCGCTTTCCGTTTCGCTTGTGCGTCGAACGCCGCCGCTGATCGCCGGCGGCGGGCCGGCGGGCACCGCCGCCGCGATCACCCTGGCGATGGGCGGGCAGACCTCGCTGGTGATCGAGCGCAGCAATGGCCCGCACGATCTGGTCTGCGGCGCCTTTCTCGGCTGGGACGCGCTCGCCCGGCTGGAGCGGCTGGGGATCGACGTCGCCGCGCTCGGTGCCACGCGGATCGATCGGGTGCGGCTGATCGCGGGCGGGCGCATCGCCGAGGCGCGCCTGCCCCACCCCGCCGCCGGCCTGTCGCGCGCCCGGCTCGACGAGGCGCTGCGCGCGCATGCGGTCACGCTGGGTGTCGAGGTGCGGCGCGGCACCGCCATCCGCCGGATCGAGGGCCGCACCCTCCACCTCGCCGAGGGCGATCCGATCGAGAGTGACAGCCTGTTCCTCGCCACCGGCAAGCATGATCTGCGGGGGCAAACCCGCCCCCACGCACCGCACCCCAGCGTCGGCCTGCGCCGCGCGCTCCACGGCGGGGCGGGGCTGGAGGGGGTGATCGAACTGCATCTGCTGCGCGGCGGCTATGCCGGGCTGCTGTTGCAGGAAGACGGGCGCGCCAACCTCTGCCTGTCGATCGATCCGGCCCGGCTGGCGACGGCGGGCGGGATCGACGGGCTGGTGGCGGCGCTGGCCGGGGAGGCGCCGCAGCTCGCCGCGCGGCTGGCCGGGGGTGGAGGCCCGTGGGTGTCGATCGCCGGCGTGCCCTACGGCTGGCGCGGCGCCGACACCCGCCCCGGCCTGTTCCGGCTGGGCGATCAGGCGGCGGTGATCGCGTCGCTGGCGGGCGACGGTATCGCCATCGCCCTGGCCAGCGGAGAATCGGCGGCACAAGCGTGGCAGTCGGGCGGCGCCGGGGCCGCGCCCGGCTGGCAGCGCGCCTTCGCCGCCCGCGCCCGCCGCCCGATCGCGCTGGCCGAGGGGCTGCGTCACCTCGCCGAGCGGCCCGCCATCGCCGCCCCGCTCGTTCGCCTGATCGCCGCCGCCCCCGCGCTCGCCGGCCTCTTCGCGCGCGCCACGCGGATCGGCTGAGCGCCCATTGACCCGGCCGTGCCGGACACCCACATTCCCCTGATGGCGAAGATGGACCTCCCCGAAACCGAGTGGCGCGAGCGGCTCGACCCCGAACAGTTTCACGTGCTGCGCGAAGCGGGCACGGAGCGCGCCTTCACCGGCCGCTATTGGGACAATCACGACGACGGCACCTATCGCTGCGCCGGCTGCGGTGCGGTGCTGTTCGACAGCGCGACCAAATATGATTCGGGTTCGGGCTGGCCGAGCTTCACCCACCCTTTCGCGGCCGATGCGGTGACCGAGCATGTCGATACGACGCACGGGATGCGCCGCGTCGAGGTGCGCTGCGCCACCTGCGACGGGCATCTCGGCCATGTCTTTCCCGATGGGCCGGGGCCGGAGGGGCTGCGCTATTGCATGAACAGCGCCTCGCTGGACTTCGACAAGCGCGCGAACTGATACTGCCTAACCTCCCCGTTCATCCCGAGCGCAGTCGAGGGACTAGCCGACCGAGCGGAGCCGAGATCGTGTCTGCCATCCACATCTCGGCTTCGCTCGATGCTGACCAGTCCCTCGACTTCGCTCGGGATGAACGGATTGGGATGAGGTCATATACATTGCCCCTCCCCGCCACCATTCGTCGAGCGCGGCTTGTGAGGTGGCGCGGGAACAGGTAACGGGCGGGAGCAACCGATGGCCGCTCCCCCAAAAAAGCCCGCGCGGCGCCAGCCGCCCGCCCCCGCACCCAAGCCGCGCAGACGCTGGATGACCCTCCTCAAGATTGCCGGCTTCGCGATCCTCGGCGCGTTCATCGCGCTGGCCATCGCCGTCGGCGTGACGATGGCGTCGCTGCCCGGCTTCAACGAGCTGAAATCCAGCCCCAACGGCCAGATGGTGCGCGTGCGCGCCGCCGATGGCTCCGTGCTGGTGGCGCTCGGCCCCAGCTATGGCGAGTGGCTGCCTTATGGCGCCATCCCGAAGAACATGGTCGACGCGATGGTCGCGGTGGAGGACCGACGCTATTACATGCACCCCGGCATCGACCCGATCGGCATGGCGCGCGGCACGTATCGCGCCTTCATCAATCGCGGGCAGGGGCGGCGGATCGAGGGTGCCTCGACCATCACCCAGCAGCTGGCGCGCAACATCTTCCTGACGAGCGCCTATGATTTCGGCCGCAAGGCGCGCGAGATCCTGCTGGCGCTGGCGATGGAGCGCAAGTTCACCAAGCAGCAGATCCTGGAGCTGTATCTCAACCGCGTCTATTTCGGCGGCGGCTCCTACGGCATCGACGGGGCCAGCCGGAAATTCTTCGGCCATAGCGCCAGCGAGCTGAGCCTCGCCGAATCGGCGATCATCGCGGGGCTGGTGAAGGCGCCGTCGCATTATTCGCCCACCGCCGACGCGCAGGCCGCGATCGGGCGCGCCGGCGTGGTGCTGGGGCTGATGGTCGAGACGGGCTACATCTCCCCCTCGCAGGCCGCCGCCGCCGATCCGGCCGACGTGCGCCTGGCCCCCGCCACCGCGCAGAACAGCGTGCGCTATTTCACCGACTGGGCGCTGGCGCAGCTCGACGCGCTGGTGGACGAACGCTCGGCGCCGATCGACGTGTGGACCACGCTCGACACCGGCATGCAGCGCGCCGCCGACGCCGCGATCCGGGGCAATACCCCCGATGGCGCGCAGGGTGCGCTGGTCGCGCTCGACCGCGACGGCGGGGTCAAGGCGATGGTCGGCGGCAAGGATTATGTCAGCTCGATCTACAATCGCGCGACACAGGCCGTCCGCCAGCCGGGTTCGGCCTTCAAGCTGTTCGTCTATCTGACCGCGCTGGAAAACGGCATGAAGCCGTCCGACGGCGTGGTCGATCAGCCCGTCACGATCGGCGGCTGGAGCCCGCGCAACAGTTCGGGGCGCTTCTCGGGCCAGATGGACCTGCGCACCGCCTTCGCTTTCTCGATCAACACGGTCGCGGCGCAGATCGGGCAGAAGGTCGGCTTCCAGGCGGTGGCGGACATGGCGCGCCGCTTCGGCATCAGCACGCCGATCAACGTCCACCCCTCGATGGTGCTGGGCTCGTCCGACGTGCGGCTGATCGACATGACGCGCGCCTTCGCCAGCGTGGCCGCGCGCGGCGTCGCGGTCGAGCCCTATGGCATCCTGAAGGTCACGACGCCCGACGGCGTGATCCTGTACGAGCATCAGGCGGACAACAGCCGCGTTCTCGTGGCGCCCTATGTGGCCGACGAGATGACCGACCTGCTCCAGACCGCCGTCAACACCGGCACCGGCCGCGCGGCGCAGATCGGCCGCCCGGTCGCGGGCAAGACCGGCACGACCACCGCCAACAAGGACGGCTGGTTCCTCGGCTTCTCCAGCGGCATCACGACCGGCGTGTGGATGGGCCGCGACGACGCGCGCGCCATCCCCGGCCTGCAGGGCGGCCGCGCCCCGGCGCAGGCCTTCGCGGCCTTCATGGGCCCGGCGACGAGCAAACGCCCGGTCGAGAATTTCCAGACCGAAGTGGTGCTGCCCGACTGGCAGCTCGAGCCCGACGCGGAAGCCTATTATGGCGATCCGGGCAGCGAGGGCAGCGGCGGCGGCGATTATGCCAGCGACCCGATCGGCGGGCTGATCGATGGCCAGGGCAATCCCGCGGGGCCGCCACAGGGGCAGGGCTATCCCGATGGCCCGCCGATCGCCCCGCCACCCCCGCAGGGCCAGCCGCGCGACCCGCAGGGCCGCGATCCCCAGGGCCGGGACTATGGCCGCGACTTCCAGCGCGACCAGGACGGCGCCCGCGGCCAACCCCAACCGCTCGACCAGCGCTGGCTGGACGGCGTGCTGGGCCGCGACGGGCCGCGCCGCTAGAGCGCGGGCGCCGAAGTTCACGAAGTTCGCACCCTACCGGATGGTTTTAGGTGAGGCCGTAGATACGATGCCCTCTCCCACATCCGCCACGTGCTCCGGCGAAGGCCGGAGCCCAGGGTTACAAAGCGCACCGCCTGCCGCCTTCGCCGGAGCACGATGCGGCGTGACACCGAACGCAACCGCCTCACCCATCCGCCGTCACCAACGGCCACCGCCCCAGCACATCATGGCGCTGGTGGCCGATATGGCTGTGGATCAGCACCAGCTCGCGCGCCTGCCAGCTGATCGGCAGGATCGGATCGCGCACCGCGCGCTCTTCGGGCCGCAGAGTGCCGCGCCCGTGATAGGCCAGCGTGATATGCGGCCGGACATCGCGAGGGTCGGGGAAGGGGACACCCTCGCGGCCGAGGGCGCGGCCCAGGCCGCGTTGCAGCCGCTCCACCCCGGCAATCGGCTCGCTCGCGTTCAACAGTACGGACTGCCGCCCGCTGACGAGCTGGTCGAAGACCAGACGGCACGCCCCGAACGCGGCGCGGCCGAGACTGTGCAGCAGCATGGCCACGAAGCGCGGACAAAGGCCGGCGAAATCGCCGATCAGGCCCAATGTGACATGCCAATGTTCGGCCCGCACCGCCCGGCCGGCAACGCGATGGTCGGCGACGAGCCGCCCGATCGCGGCCGCCTCGCCCGTGCCGGGACGCAACGCCAGAAACAGCCGATCGCACCGATGATCCATCGCCGATCCTCTCTCGTGAGTTCGGTTGGCATATAGAACATATGATGAACAAATGCAAGGTCGTTGCGCGGCCGGCAGGCGTCGGGCCCGCGGTGATGTGCACGGCCACGTCCGGCGCGCTCCGTAACCCGGGGTTCCGGCTTTCGCCGGAGCACGGTCAGCGGGGACGCGCCCGGGCCTCAGCCATATTGCACCAGATCCCAGCGGTTGCCGTAGAGATCCTCGAACACGGCGACGGTGCCATAGGGCATGACGGCGGGTTCGCAGACGAAGCGGATGCCGGCGGCCACCATCGCCGCATGATCGCGCGCCAGATCGTCGGTGGCGAGGAACAGGAAGACGCGGCCGCCCGCCTGATCGCCGATGAAGCGCGCCTGTTCGGGCGTGGCGGCGCGGGCGAGGAGGAGCGTCGTGGCGCCGTCGGGCGCGCCGGGCGGCGCGACGACCACCCAGCGCTTGTCCTGCGCCGGCTGGTAGCTGTCCTCGACGAGGGTGAAGCCCAGCGTGCCGACGTAGAAGGCGATCGCCTCGTCATAATCGCGCACGACCAGGGCGACATGCGCGAGCGACTGGATCACCCCGCGCGCCCCGCGCGCCGATCGATCATCGCGGCGCGGCCGGGGCGGGAGTCGCTCAGGGGCATTTGGTGAACTTGCCCTTGTTGGGGCCGGCGGCGACACGGCACTTGCCGTCCTTGCCCTTCACCACGGCGGCGGCGGGCGGGCATTTCACGAACTTGCCCTTGGCATCCTTGCACGGCGGCGCGGCGAAAACCGGCGAAGCGACGAGCGCGGCGAGGGCGAGCGCGACGGGGAGACGGGGCATGAGGATCACTCCGATTTAATTAGGACAGTTCTGCTAGCCGTGATGACCAACCGCTTTTTCCAAAAAAATCATTATATCGTCAGAATTTGTCTTATTTAAATGAGATGCTCAGGCGCTTCTCGGATAATTGATAAAGACGTGACAGACATCAGCCTCGGAATTTCATCATTTGTACGCTCTACGAGCCCCCGAGCCCGAACAGTAGCACCTAATAAATTTCTAGGACTAATATCAACTGTTCGATATGCACATCTCACGTCTCGAACCTGCTCATCTGCTATTCCTCGCAAATCGAATCTGCGAGAATCCAAATCAATTTCTCGGACCTGTCCGATAAATTCGATTTCCTCTCCTCTTATAACTGGCCTATCCAGGCTTTGCCGTATTGCCTTGCGATGCTCATTAGTTAGTTCTGCCGGTGCGCCTTCCGTTCCCGATACCGATACAGCATCTATACCCCTGCGTCCTGTAGGCGATATTCTTTGAACCGCAACTAATGCCGCATCGCGTATTTTTGGATCAACAATAATCTCCGAAACTTCTTCTAAGGAAACTTTATCAGAGTCATGTTCTATAGTATGCGCCACGTCGTCTATAATTTTTAGAGCACGACGTGTTGAGTCAAAAAGGGTGTCAATCTCTCCAAGGACAGGATATTTATTGCTGTCTATCTGCGCTTTTAATCCGAAATATAGGCTACCTCGCGCTATCCCACTTAGGCCGAGATCGACAGATTTAGGTGTGACTCTCCCATCCGCCCAAACACCAAGTATCGCTTTTGTTAAACCCGTGACTTGAGATGTCACATTACTAAATATAGATGTAACAAGTTGCAAATTAGGATCACCATCAAAGGCTACGCCCTCAACTCGTAAAACCAAATCTGACTTATCTCTTACTTCAGCAAGCCTGAGATCACGGTCGTATAAATCGTCCAACATCTTATAATATGATTCGAGCGCAACGCCCATTGTACCATCATTATCCAATGAACGGGCGCGTATATTTGCAATCTGATCAATGATCAGGCGAACTTGCAATCGCACCTGATCGGCCCACACCGTCATCGTGCCACCTTCAAAATACCTTTGCGGACTGTTGGTGCAATGCCGCGGCGAAGTGCTTCCTCAATCCTAACATACTGAAAAAATGCAGAGAAATCACTTCCCAGACCAATCGCAAATGGATAAAAATCGACTGAAAATGTTAATTTTGCAAATTCGTGCTGCTCTGCCCAAACTGCAAACCATTGCTTTTGCTGTTCAGTTGAGCAGCTAGTAACATCCACGATCACGTCGACATCGTTAGGCAGCGGCTTGTCCGTGACGTAACTACCGTCAATCAGGAATGCGGCCGGCCTAGGGAAAGCTGCTGCCCAATCCAAAAATCGCTGAAGCCTTGCCCATATGGCGCTCCGATGCTCATTCGAACATAGAAAAGCCTGTGCCTCAAGGAATGTGCAGTCGTGCACACCTTCAGGCAGCAAGCCGTGTTGATTGAATTGCGGAATTGCCATTGAGATGACGTGCCCCCTCACATCGTCTCAAAGTTATGGCGCAATATTGGGAAGAATCAATCACTCGGCCGCTGGCAGATAAATCTCTCCGCCCTTCTCCCTGAACTTCTCGCTCATCTCGGCCATGCCCGCTTCCGCATCGACGGTCGCTGCGGGGGTGAAGGCCCCTCCACCATTCGGCTTCGCCGAACGGTCCCCCTCCCCTGCCAGGGCAGGGGAGGAACTGGTGGCGGCCAGGAAGGTGTCGGCCTCCGCGTTCTGCTTGGCCGCGAATTCGCGTACCTCCGCCGTGATCTTCATCGAGCAGAATTTGGGGCCGCACATCGAGCAGAAGTGCGCCGTCTTGGCGCCTTCGGCCGGCAGGGTCTGGTCGTGATATTGTTCGGCCGTGTCGGGATCGAGCGACAGGTTGAACTGGTCGCGCCAGCGGAATTCGAAGCGGGCGCGGGACAAAGCATCGTCGCGCAGTTTCGCGGCCGGGTGGCCCTTGGCGAGATCGGCGGCGTGGGCCGCCAGCTTGTAGGTGACCACGCCGACCTTTACGTCATCGCGATCGGGCAGGCCCAGATGCTCCTTGGGGGTGACGTAGCAGAGCATCGCCGTGCCGAACCAGCCGATCATCGCCGCGCCGATCGCGCTGGTGATGTGATCGTAACCGGGGGCGATATCGGTCGTCAGCGGCCCGAGCGTGTAGAAGGGGGCCTCGCCGCACGCCTCGAGCTGCTTGTCCATATTGGCCTTGATCTTGTGCATCGGCACATGGCCGGGTCCTTCGATCATGACCTGGATGTCGTGCTTCCACGCGATCTGGGTCAGCTCGCCCAGGGTGTGCAGCTCGCTGAACTGCGCCTCGTCGTTGGCGTCGGCGATGGAGCCGGGGCGGAGACCGTCACCGAGCGAGAAGGCCACGTCATAGGCCTTCATGATCTCGCAGATTTCCTCGAACCGTTCGTAGAGGAAGCTCTCCTTGTGGTGGCTGAGGCACCATTTCGCCATGATCGATCCGCCGCGCGAGACGATGCCCGTCACCCGCTTGGCCGTCATCGGGATGTAGGCGAGGCGGACGCCGGCGTGGATGGTGAAATAATCGACGCCCTGTTCGGCCTGCTCGATCAGCGTGTCGCGGAAGATCTCCCACGTCAGATCCTCGGCCACGCCGCCGACCTTTTCCAGCGCCTGATAGATCGGCACGGTGCCGATCGGCACGGGGCTGTTGCGCAGGATCCATTCGCGCGTGTCGTGGATGTTGCGGCCGGTGGAGAGGTCCATCACCGTGTCCGCGCCCCAGCGGATCGACCAGACCATCTTGTCGACCTCGTTCGCCACGTCCGACGCGACGGCCGAATTGCCGATGTTGGCGTTGATCTTCACCAGGAAGTTGCGGCCGATCGCCATCGGCTCGGATTCGGGGTGGTTGATGTTGGAGGGGATGATCGCCCGGCCGCGCGCCACTTCGTCGCGCACGAATTCGGGGGTGACGTAATCGGGGATGGCGGCGCCGAAATCCTGCCCGTCGCGGACGAGCTTTTCGCGGAGCGCGGCGCGGCCGACATTCTCGCGGATGGCGACATATTCCATCTCGGGCGTGATGATGCCGGCCCTAGCATAATGCATCTGGCTGACGTTGGCGCCCGGCTTGGCGCGCAGCACGCGGCCACGCACCTGCGGGAAGGGCGGAACGCCGCCCGAGCGATCGGGGCCGAGCTGGCCGTTGTCCTCGGGCTTCACCTCGCGCTGGTCGACCTCCTCGACGTCGCCCCGGCCGCGAATCCAGTCGCGGCGCAGTTCGGGCAGGCCGGCCATGATGTCGATGCGGGCGTTGCCGTCGGTATAGGGGCCGGAGCAATCATAGACGCGCACCGGCGCCTCGCCGGAGGAGGGCTCCAGCGCGATCTCGCGCATGGCGACCCGGATGCCGCCGGGCCCCTCGACATGGATCTTGCGGCTGCCGCGGATCGGGCCGGTGGTAACCTTCATCTCGGTGCGGGCGGGGATATCGGCCATGGGCTGTTCCTTCAGATGAATGCTTCGGCGCGGCCCGTGAGGCCGGCGAGGAAGAGGAGGAGACCGGCGACCAGCGCCACGACCGCCCACGGGCGGGTATGGCGGGCGGCGGCGGTGAGGATCGGGCTGATCCAGTCGGGAAACACGAAGAACAGGGCCGCCTCGAACAAGGCGAGCCAGCCGCATAGCGTGACGATGATCGCCAGCGGATCGCTGAGATGGTGGTGCGGTATCAGGATCGCGGTGCCGACGACGAAGCAGGCCACGCCGAACAGATCGGCGACGGCGGCCGAGGCGGCGATGTCGGCGACGATCTCCTGCCAGCGCGTCGGCAGGCGCAGACCGGAAAGGCCCGCGAGGATCAGGTACAGGCCGATCGCCTCGGCCAGTCGCAGGGTCAGCACGTCGAGCGTGTGGATCACGCCGTTTCCTCGTTTCGAGCACGGACGAGGGGTGCGGTGTGAGCGCGCCCTCCCTCCGCCGGTGTCAACCGGATCAGGTTCGACGGGTCGCGAGGATCGCCTCGCCTCTCAGCCGCCTGTACGCGGCCCCCCGGGGACGGCGCGATGGTAGCGCGCGCGGGCGGCGGGGGCAAATCTTTGTGCGGGCGGGGTTTGGGGATCGGTGGGGCGATCGTGCGGCGTGGCGCTCGCCTTCCACCAAAGCCGCTCATGCTGAGTAGCCACTGAGCTTGTCGAAGTGGCGTATCGAAGCACGCCCGCAGATCCTTCGATACGGGCCTTCGCCAAGCTCAGTCCCTACTCAGGATGAACGGATCGGGTGTGAGGCCCCTCAGAAAAAATATTTCAGCTTCACCGCCTCGTTCACCGCCCCGCCCGTCACCCGGAACTGCGCCGCCGAGAAGCGCGGCGGGCCGAACCACAGTTTCGGATTGCGCGAGAAACCGACGCCCTCCAGCGGGATGCCCAGCCGGGTATCGAGCTTGCCATTGCCATTCTCGTCGTGGAACAGCGCAATGGCATAGGCGCCCGAGGGCAGATCGGCGAAGCTGAGCGCGCCGGCCGCCGCCGGGATGGTCGCGCGGCGCGCGGCGGGGTCTTTTTCGCAGGTGGTCAGCAGGTCGGCGCGCATCGTCATGCAGACCTGCACCAGCCCGGCCTTCGATCGCAGCCCCTCGATATCGAGATCGACCCGGCCGTCGGGCGAAGCGCCGACCAACACCAGCGCGAGAAGGAATGTCGCCAGCCGCATCCTAACCCCCGCGATCGAACCGCCCGAGCCCCTTGTCGGTGCCACAGAGCCGATCCCAGACGCGGAAGTAGAGGCCATAATTGCAGCGATACTCCTGATGGTGGCGCTGGTGGTGGCTGGCGGTGATGAGCCAGCGCCCGGCGCGCCCCTCGACCAGCCAGCGGGGAAACAGCTCCCACCCCATATGGTTGGTCACCCCCATTAGCGTCATGATCGTCAGCACGACAGCCAGAGCGCCGATATGGATCGGAATCACGAAAACCAGTGTCGGGATGACCACAGCGCCGGTCAGCGCCTCCCACGGATGGAACGCCATCGCCGCCCAGGCTGTCGGCGGCCGGCTGGCGTGGTGGACGGCATGGGCGATGCGGAACGGGCGCGGCGCATGCATCCAGCGGTGCGTCCAGTAGAACCATGTGTCGTGCGCGGCGAGATAGGCCAGCACCGACAGCGGCAGCCACCAGATCGGATAGGCATGGACATCGCGATAGACGAGCGTCCACCCGCGCGCCTGCCAGCCCCAGGCGACGATGCCAGCGGGGATGCCGTAGATGGCGGCCGAGGCGAGCGACCAGCTGATCTCGCGGCGGATCTGCCGGTCGAGCCCCCGGTAGAGCCCCGGCTGGCGCACGCGGGTGGCGAGGGCGAAGCCGGCCGAGGCGAGCAGGTAACGCACCCCGACGATCAGGGTCATCGCCAGCGCGGAGAGGAGGATGGCGAGGGTCACGGGGCCATCTGTAGCGCGCCGGATGCGACGGGTCACGGGCACAACGCCTTCCCTCGTCATCGCGGGCGCAGCGACGCGATCCAGCCGCGCGGCACGCGACAAGGGCGGTACTGGATTGCTTCGCTGCGCTCGCAATGACGAACGATGAGCGACGCGGCCGATCGCGGGTGGAAAGAGTATCCCCGCCGCGCGGCGCTTGCTAAGCGGCCGGGGATGGCCGCTTCCGACCCCGTCGACATCCTCATCGCCGGCGGCGGGCTGGCCGGTGGGCTGATCGCACTGGCGCTGGCCGAGCGCCGGCCCGAGGCGCGGCTGCTGCTGGTCGAGGGCGACGACCATCTCGGCGGCAATCACGTCTGGTCCTTCTTCGAAAGCGATATGGCACCCGCCGAACGCGCGCTGGTGGCGCCGCTCGTCGGCCATCGGTGGGACGCTTATGACGTGCGCTTCCCCGCGCACAGCCGAACGCTCGCGTCGCCCTATCGCTCGATCGAGAGCGAGCATTTCGATGCGGTGCTGCGCGCGCGGCTGGGCGATCGGGTGAGGCTCGGCGCGAAAGTGGCGGCGATCGACCCCGGCGGCATCACGCTCGACGGCGGCGAGCGGATCGCGGCGAAGGGCGTGATCGACGCGCGCGGCGCGGCCGACCTGTCCGGGCTCGATTGCGGCTGGCAGAAGTTCGTCGGGCAGGAACTGGTGCTGGCCGCGCCGCATGGCCTGACCCGGCCGATCGTGATGGACGCGACCGTGCCGCAGATCGACGGCTATCGCTTCGTCTACGTCCTGCCCTTCGGCCCCGATCGCCTGTTCGTCGAGGATACCTATTACAGCGACGATCCCGCGCTCGACGAAACTGCGCTGACGGGACGCATCGCGGCTTATGCGGCTGCGCATGGCTGGCAGGTGACAGCCGTAACCCGCTCTGAAAGCGGCGTTCTGCCGGTCGTGGTCTCCGGCGATGGCGCCGAATTATGGGATCCCGGCTCGCCCGGCGTGGCCAAGGCGGGGATGCGCGGCGGGCTGTTCCACCCGACCACCGGCTATTCGCTGCCCGATGCCGTCCGCACCGCCGCGCGCATCGCCGCTCTGCCCGATCTGTCGAGCGCCGCGCTTCACACCACCTTGCGGGATCATGCGCTGACCGCCTGGAAAGACCGGGCTTTCTACCGCCTGCTCGATACGATGCTGTTCCGCGCCGCCGAACCCACGGAGCGCTATCGCGTGCTGGAGCGTTTCTATCGCCTCGCCCCCGGCCTGATCGGGCGTTTCTACGCGGGGCAATCGACCTGGGCCGACAAGGCCCGTATTCTCGCGGGCAAGCCACCCGTGCCGATCGGTCGCGCATTGGGCGCGCTGGCCGGGTTGGGGCCCAAAGCGGGTGGTGGCAAGGGGGACAGATGAAGAAGGCGGCAGTCATCGGCGCGGGGTTCGGCGGGCTGGCGCTCGCGATCCGCCTCCAGGCGGCGGGCGTGGCGACGACGGTGATCGAGGCGCGCGACAAGGCCGGGGGGCGCGCCTATCACTGGCAGCGCGACGGCTTCACCTTCGACGCCGGTCCCACCGTCATCACCGATCCCGCCTGCCTCGCCGAACTGTGGTCCCTGAGCGGCCACAATATGAGCGAGGACGTGACCCTGATGCCCGTCATGCCCTTCTACCGGCTCAACTGGCCCGACGGCACCAATTTCGATTATTCCAACGACGATCCCGCGTTGTTCGCCGAAATCCAGCGGCTGGAGCCGGGTGACGTGGCCGGATACCGCCGCTTCCTCGATTACTCGGCCGGCGTCTATGCCGAGGGCTATGAAAAGCTCGGCCATGTCGCCTTCCTCGATTTCGCGTCGATGCTGAAGGCCGGCCCGCATCTCGCGAAATATCAGGCGTGGCGATCGGTCTATTCGATCGTGTCGAGCTTCGTGAAAAACGAAAAATTGCGGCAGGCGCTGAGCTTCCACACATTGCTCGTCGGCGGCAATCCGATGACGACGAGCGCCATCTACGCGCTGATCCACAAGCTGGAGAAGGATGGCGGCGTATGGTTCGCCAAGGGCGGCACCAATGCGCTGGTGGCCGGGCTGGTGACGCAGTTCGAACGGCTGGGCGGCACGCTGCGGCTGGGCGACAAGGTGGCGGAGATCGAGACGCTGGGCGACCGGGTGACCGGGGTGCGGACCGAAAGCGGCTGGCGCGAGGGTTTCGACGCGGTCTGCTCCAACGCCGATATCGTCCACAGCTATCGCGACCTGCTGAGCGAGAACCGCCACGGCAAACGGGTCGCCAAGGGATTGCAGAAGAAGCGTTTCTCGCCCTCCCTGTTCGTCGTGCATTTCGGGGTGAAGGGCACGTTCCCGGAAATCCCGCACCACATGATCCTGTTCGGCCCGCGCTACGGCCCGCTGCTGGAAGCGATCTACGATACGGGCGTGCTGTCGAACGACTTCTCGCTCTACCTGCACCACCCGACCGCCAGCGACCCGCAGATGGCGCCCGAGGGGCATTCGACCTTCTACGCGCTGGCCCCGGTGCCGCATCTCGGCAAGCTGCCGATCGACTGGGACGCGGTGGGACCGGCCTATGCCGATCGCATCCTCGACGAGGTGGCGCGGCGGCTCAACATCCCGGACCTCAAGGATCGGATCGTCACCCGCTTCGAATATGCGCCGAGCGATTTCGCGAGCGATCTGGCGGCCTTCCAGGGATCGGCCTTCAGCCTCGAGCCGATCCTGACGCAATCGGCCTGGTTTCGCGTGCACAATCGCGACGATGCGATCGACAATCTCTATTTCGTCGGCGCGGGCACGCATCCGGGCGCGGGCATCCCCGGCGTCGTCGGATCAGCCAAGGCGACCGCCAAGCTGATGCTGGAGGATTTGCAGGCCGGCCCGGCGATCCCACGCAAGTCGGCACTGTGAGGGGCGCGGCGTGAAGCGGATCTGCGTCTTCTGCGGGTCGAGCCCCGGCTTCGATCCGGCCTATGCCGAGGCGGCCGGCGCGCTCGGCACGGCGATCGCGGCGGCCAGGCTGGGGCTGGTCTATGGCGGCGCCTCCGTGGGGCTAATGGGGATCGTCGCCGATGCGGCGCTGGCGGCCGGCGGCGAGGTGATCGGCGTGCTGCCGCGCGCGCTGAAGGATCGCGAGCTGGCGCATCATGGGCTGAGCGAATTGCACATCACCACTTCGATGCACGAGCGGAAGGCGAAAATGGCCGATCTGGCCGACGGCTTCGTCGCGCTGCCGGGCGGGATCGGCACGTTCGAGGAATTGTTCGAGGTTTGGACCTGGGGCCAGCTCGGCGACCATGCCAAGCCGGTCGCCCTGCTCGACGTGGCCGGCTTTTACCGGCCGCTGCTGGGCTTTCTCGATAGTGTGGTGGCCGCCGGCTTCCTCCGCGCGGGCCATCGCGAGCTGCTGATCGACGAGAACGATTCCACGCGGTTGATCGCGCGGATGCGGGACTATCGGCCGCCGATGGTGACGAAATGGATCGACCCCAGCGAGCGTTGACCCCCCTGCCCGATCGGACGTGGCTGGTCGCGCAGGCCCGCGACAGTATCGCGCGCGGATCGAAGAGCTTCGCCATGGCGAGCCGCCTGTTCGATCGCGCGACCCGCGAGCGGGCGTGGATGCTCTACGCCTGGTGCCGCGCCTGCGACGATCTGGCGGATGGGCAGGATCTGGGCATGGAGCGCCACGTCGTCGCCGATCCCCACGCGCGGCTGGCCGAGATCCGGGAACGCACCACGACCGCGCTGGCGGGCGGCGCGACCGGCGATCCGGCGTTCGACGCGCTGGCGCAGGTGGTGGCGGAATGCGATCTGCCGGCGCGCTACGCCTGGGATCTGGTGGAAGGCTTCGTGCTGGATACAGAGGGATTTCAGCCGCAATCCGAAGCCGATATGCTGCGCTATTGCTATCATGTTGCCGGTTCGGTCGGCGTGATGATGGCGATCGTGATGGGCGTCGACCCCGCCGATCAGCTGACCCTGGATCGCGCCTGCGATCTGGGTCTGGCATTCCAGCTGGCGAACATCGCCCGCGACATCGGCGAGGATGCCGCCTTCGGCCGCTGCTATCTGCCGGCCGACTGGCTGGCGGAGGCGGGCATCGCCGATGTCGCCGCGATCCTCGATCCGGCCAATGCAGACGCGGTCGGCGCGCTCGGCCAGCGGCTGGGGGCGATGGCCGAACATTATGAGCGCAGCGCCCGGCGCGGAACGCCCGCGCTGGCGCGGCGGCCGGCCTGGGCGGTGTTGTCGGCGGCGGGCATATACGGCGATATCGCGCGGCGGGTTCGCTGGCGGGGGGCCGATGCCCTGCTCAACCGGGTGGTGACAAGCGGCGAGGAAAAGCTCGCATGGGTCATCAAGGCCGGGTTACAAACGCTTGGTCGCCGGGCGCTTTATCCCGACCGGCCACGGGTCGGGCTGTGGACCCGCCCGCGCTGAGCGATCAGAAGCGCTCGCCGCTCAGGCGCTGGCAGATCAGGTCGAGCTGGTCGAGGCTGGCGTAGCTCAGCACCACATTGCCCGCCCGCCCCTGATGCTGGATCGTCACCTTGAGGCCGATCAGGTCGGCGAGGTGGCGTTGCAGCGCGTCGATATCGGCATCGATGCTCTTATATTCGATCGGCGCGTCACCCTTGGGCGTCTGCGGCCTGGCGCCCTTGGCCAGCTTCTCGGCATCGCGCACCGAAAGCCCGCGCTTCTCGATGTCAGCCGCCAGGCCGACCGGATCGCTCGCCGTCACCAGCGCGCGGGCGTGGCCCATCGTCAGCCGCCCCTCGGCGACGGCATGGCGCACCGGCTCAGGCAGATCGAGCAGCCGCATGAGGTTGGCGACATGGCTGCGCGACTTGCCAACCAGCTTGCCGAGCGCCTCCTGCGTATGGCCGAACTCGCTGATGAGGCGGCGATAGGCATCGGCCTCCTCGATCGCATTGAGATCCTGCCGCTGGATATTCTCGATCAGCGCCAGCTCGAACGTCGCCGTCTCATCAAGATCGCGGACGATGACCGGGATCTCGTGGAGTTGCGCGCGCTGCGCCGCTCGCCAGCGCCGCTCGCCGGCGATGATCTGGTAGCCGCTACCATGCGGGCGGACGATGATCGGCTGGAGGATGCCCTTTTCGGCGATCGACTGCGCCAGTTCGTCCAGCGCGGTCTCGTCGAAGTGGCGGCGCGGCTGGCCGGGATGCGGGGCGATATCGGCGAGCGAGACGGTGCGCAGACCCTCGACCGACACACCGGCCTCATCCGTGACGGCACCTCGCGGCATATCGTCGAGCAAGGCCGAAAGGCCACGGCCGAGCCCGACGCCGCGCTTGGACGCGAGGCTCATGCCGCTTTCGCCGGGGCCGGCAAGCGGCCGATGAGTTCGCGGGCAAGCGCCATATAGGCCTCCGATCCAGGGCAGCGATGGTCGTAGATCAGCGCCGGCAGCCCATGGCTCGGCGCTTCGGACAGGCGGACGTTGCGCGGGATCACCGTCTGGAACACGACATCGCCCAGCACGGAGCGCACATCCTGCGCCACCGCTTCCGACAGACGATTGCGGCGATCGTACATGGTGAGCGCGACACCCAGGATCGACAGGCCAGCGTTGAACCGCCCGCGCACCCGCTCGACCGTCTGGAGAAGCTGGCTGAGCCCCTCCAACGCGAAAAACTCGCATTGCAGCGGCACGATCACCGCGTGGGCCGAGACTAGCGCGTTGACGGTCAACAGGCCGAGTGAGGGAGGGCAATCGATCAGACAAACATCCCAACGGCCGAGCGGCGCCTGGTTGAGCGCCTCGTCCAGCCGATAGACGCGCCGGTCGGCGCCGACCAGTTCGACCTCGGCGCCAGACAGGTCGGGCTTGGCGGGGACGATATCGAGCTTGGGAATGTTCGTCGGCACGGCCGATTCGATAAGGGTGCAGCCGCCGGTAACCAGTTCGTAGCTCGAGACGTCGCGGGCGTCGTGCGCGACGCCCAGCCCCGTGGAGGCATTGCCCTGCGGATCGAAGTCGATCAGCAACACGCGCCGCCCGACGGCAGCCAGCGCCGTGGCGAGGTTGATCGCCGTGGTGGTCTTGCCGACCCCGCCCTTCTGGTTGGCTACCGCAATCCGCATCATCGCGCCTTGCTCCTGCGCCGCACATTCCGGGCCACGACAATCGCCGCCTCGGCGTCGGTCACGCTGCGGACCAACCGGAAGTCACCCTGCCATGTCGCCTTGACGCTTTCCAGTTCGGATGCGGCGGTGCGGCCCTTGGGCAACAACCAAACTGTGGATGGTTCGGCGATCGCGCCGCACCATTCGAACAATTTGTCCAATGTCGCCACGGCGCGCGCGCTGATGACAGCCGCGCGGATATCGCGCAGCTGCTCTACTTTCCCGGCAACGACTGTGGCGTTCGTCAGCCCCAATTGCGAGATGGCGAAGCGCAGGAATTCGACCCGGCGGGCGCGCGGCTCGACCATGACGACCGGCCGGGTCGGCTCCGCGATGGCCAGCAGGATGCCCGGAAGGCCGGCCCCAGAACCGACATCGACCCAAAGGCCCGGTGTAGCCAAGGGGAGAAGCTGGAGCGAATCGGCGACGTGCCGGTTGGCAAAGTCCTCCAGCGTCGAACGTGACACCAGATTCTGTCGCTCCGATTCGGCCGTGACCAGCCCGGTGTAAGCGGCGATCTTCTCTTGAGCCGCGCTATCCAGATCGATCACGCCGCCTCTCGCGTGCGTTTCACGTGGAACAGAATGGCCGTTATCGCCGCCGGGGTAACCCCCCGGATACGGGCGGCCGCACCAAGAGTCGCCGGCCGCGCGGCGGAGAGCCTTTCGCACATCTCCCTGGAAAGGCCGCCAATCCCCGAGAAATTGACATTCGCAAGCGGCAGCCCCTCCTGCCGGTCTACCGCTTCGAGATCGCGCGCTTGCCGCGCTGCATAGCTGTCATACCGCCTGTCCTCGACCAACTCATCCAAGACGTCGCGCGATATGGCCCCGAACGCGGGGTCCAGACGTCGCACACCATCTCCCGTAACCCCTGGGTGCCGCGCCCAAAGATCAAGCGGTCGTGCTTCCGCATCCTGCCCTGTTACGCCCATACCGATGGCTCGGAGCGCGGATGCGCGGACGGATCGGGCAAAGAGGTTCGCCGCCTCGGCTTTCTCGGCACGGTGTGCCTCGAACCAACTCTGTCGGTCACGCCCCATAGCACCGCATGCGAGCGCATCCTCCCCGAGACGCGCGTGGGCGTTATCGCTCCGCAGGTGCAAGCGATGCTCGGCCCGTGACGTGAGCATACGATAGGGTTCGGAAACGCCTTGCAGAACGAGATCGTCGATCATCACGCCTATGTATGACGATTTCCGATCGAACGGCCTGGCCACGCCGCCCAGTGCAGCGGCCGCACCGAGTCCAGCGGCGAGGCCCTGCGCCGCTGCCTCCTCATAGCCCGTCGTGCCGTTGATCTGGCCGGCAAAGAACAATCCCTTCAGCACGCGAACCGACAGGTCGGCGTTGAGCGCGCGCGGATCGATATAGTCATATTCCACCGCATAACCGGGAACGGCGATCACCGCCCGCTCCAGGCCCTGAATCGAGTTGACGAACTCCTGCTGGACATCGACCGGGAGCGAGGTCGAAATGCCATTGGGATAGATCAACGGATCATCCAGCGCTTCCGGCTCCAGGAAGATCTGATGCCCGTCACGGTCGCCGAAGCGGTCGACCTTGTCCTCGATCGAGGGGCAATAGCGGGGGCCGCGGCCATCGATCGCGCCGGTCCGCAACGGCGATCGATCGAGGCCCGCGCGAATGATGTCGTGGGTCTTCGCATTGGTGCGGGTGATGCCGCAGGAGACTTGCGGTGCGCTACGGCCGCCCCCGAGCACCGACATCCGCCAATCGTCGACGTCGCTTTCCTGACGGTCGAGCGCGCTCCAGTCGATCGTACGGCCGTCGATGCGCGGCGGCGTCCCCGTCTTCAGGCGCGCCATCGGCAGGTCGAGCGCACGAAGCTGGCCGGCGAGGCGGTTAGCCGGGCGAGCGCCGATCCTGCCGCCGATCATCCGCTCCTCTCCCCGGAACAGGCGGCCGCCGAGAAAGGTGCCGGTGCACAGGACGACCGCGCCCGCGGTCAGCCGTGATCCGTCGGCAAGCAGCAAGCCGCCGACGGCATCATGATCCAGATGCAGGCCGATCACATGGGCCTCGATGACATCCAGCCCCTGCTGCTCGGCCAGCATGCGCTGGACCGCTGCCTTGTAGCGCCCGCGATCGGCCTGCACGCGCGGACCACGGACGGCGGCGCCACGGCTGCGGTTGAGCATGCGATAATGGATCGCCGCCTCGTCAGCCGCCCGCGCGATCAGACCATCAAACACATCGACTTCGCGGACGAGATGGCCCTTGCCCAAGCCACCGATAGCGGGGTTGCAGGACATTGCGCCGATCGCGGACGCATCGCTGGTGACCAATGCGACACGGGCGCCCATACGCGCCGCGACGGCCGCAGCTTCGCATCCGGCGTGGCCGCCGCCGACAACGAGGATATCATAACCCATGCCGCCTTTTACGGGCCGGGCCCCTCGACAGCAAGTTCCACGTGGAACATCACTTGCCGAGGCAGAAGCGACCGAAGAGGCTGTCCAGCATATCTTCGACGCCAGCCCGGCCGGTCAAGGCGTCGAGCGCGCTGCATGATTGTCGCAAATGTTCGGCCACCAGCAATATGTCGGGCTCGGCCGAGGCGAATTGAAGACTTTCGGCCGCATCGGCGACCAGAGTCCGCTGACGCTGATTGAGGGCGATCAGGTCGCCGGAGAATTGCGCCTGTGCGGCGGCTACCAGCCGGGCGCGAAGGGCCCCGAGCCCCTCACCGCTTACGACCGACACGGCGAGGCGACCGTCGGGCGCGGTGGCAAGATCGGACTTCGCGGCGACGCGAATCAGGCCGGGTCGATCGATCGCGTCCTCCTCCGGGCCAAGCCACAACACGACATCCGCCTCGTCCATGGCGTCCTGCGCGCGACGGATACCGATCGCTTCGATAGGATCGTCGCCCTCTTCGCGCAGGCCAGCCGTGTCCGTGAGGAGGATGGGAAAGCCGTCGATCACAAGTGCCGCCTCGACCCGATCACGGGTGGTGCCGGCGATCGGCGACACGATCGCGGCCTCGCGGCCCGCCAAGGCGTTCATCAGGCTCGATTTACCGGCATTGGGAGGGCCAGCCAGGACAACGCGCAGGCCATCGCGCAACCTTTCGGCGGGGGGCGATGCCAACAAGGCGCGCAGCGCTTCCGCATCCGCGCCGACGCGCGCTTGCAGCGGCGCGATATCGATGTCGTCGCCGACCTCGTCGCCATAGTCGATCACCGCCTCGATCGTGGCGGCATGGTCGAGAATATGGCGTCGCCAGATCTCGACGGCGCGGCTCAGACCACCCTCGGCAACGCGGATGGCGTTGCGGCGCTGGATTTCGGTCTCGGCGGACAGGAGATCGGCGAGCCCCTCGGCCTCGGCAAGATCGAGGCGGCCGTTCAGCATGGCACGGCGGGTAAATTCCCCCGGCTCCGCAGGACGCAGCCCGGGCAGGCCGGCCAACACGCGCTGGACCGCCGCGACCACCGCCCGGCCGCCGTGCAGGTGCAGCTCAAGCAGATCTTCGCCGGTCGCGCTGTTCGGGCCGGGAAACCACAGGATCAGGGCGCGATCGAGCGTTTCGCCCGTCGTGGGATCGGCCAGTCGCGCCAGCCGCGCCTCGCGCGGCGGCGGTCGGCGGGCACCGAGCGCCTTGGGCACATCGCCCGCCCCCGGCCCGCTGACCCGCATGATGGCGATGGCCGCCGGCGGCGCGCCGCTCGACAGCGCGAAAATCGTGTCGGCCGGCAAGGCGCGCGCCTCAGCTCTTGCTCATCGATCCCGTCATGCGGTCCATCAGCTGGCGCCACATCGCCATGCCCGTGTCGCCCATCGGCGCCCAGGCGCGCATCATGCTCTCCATCGTGTCGGGCGTGATGCCGTCCTCAACGAGCTTGCGCATCTTTTCGAGATAGGCGTCGTGGATCGGGGTCAGGTCGGGCAGGCCCATCACGCGGCGGGCTTCCTCCGGCGTGCATTCGACATCCATCGTCATCTTCATGAAGGCACCCCATATGTCCGTGACTGGACGCTAGCCCTCCCTTGCGGCAAAATCCATCGCCTTCCCCTCATTCCAAGGAGCCGTGTGTTGGGCCAGATGATCGAGATCGACGCGTTGGACGCGAGCGGGCGCTTTGCCGCTTATTTGGCCGAACCGGAGGGCGCGCCGCGCGGGGCGATCATCGTCCATCAGGAGATTTTCGGGGTGAACCCCGGCATCCGCGCCAAATGCGATTATTGGGCGTCGCTCGGCTATCTGTCGATCGCGCCGGACATGTTCTGGCGGTTCGCGCCGGGCTACGACGTCGATCCCGACCAGCCCGAGCAGATGGCCGAAGCCTTCGAGGTGCGGAAGAAGTTCAACCCCAACAAGGGCGTCGAGGATCTGGAGGCGACGATCCGCGTCGCGCGCGAGAAGAGCGGCGGCGGCAAGGTCGGCGTGGTCGGCTACTGCCTCGGCGGGCGGATGGCCTATCTGTCGGCGACGCGCACCGACGCCGCCGCCTGCGTCGGCTATTATGGCGCGGGGATCGACGGGCTGCTGGAGGAGGCGCATGCGATCGCCAATCCGCTGATGCTGCACTTCGCCGAGAAGGATCATTTCATCCCGGCCGAAACGGTGGCGAAGATCCGTGCGGTGCTCGATCCGAACCAGCATGTGACGATCCACGAATATGCCGGGGTGGATCATGGCTTCGCGACGACCAGCGGGTCGCGGCGGGATGAGACAGCGGCGCAGGCGGCGGATGCGCGGACCGAGGCGTTCTTCGCGGCGCATATCGGGTAGTTTGTTCGCGCGGAGACGCGGAGGCGCGGAGAGACGTAAGAGAAGATTGTTCGGGACGTGGCTCCCGGACCGTTCGGAGCCACGTCGCAGTCTCTTTCTTTCCGCGTCTCCGCGTCTCCGCGCGAACAAGCTCAGCCGATGAAGCGGCTGATGTCCCCCCACCCTTCCCAGATCATTTTGCCCGCGACGTACAGGATCACGGCAAGACCGATATAGGCGATCCAGCGGTAGCGTTCGATCACGCGGGCCAGCAGGTTCGCGGCCACGCCCATCAGCGCGACCGACAGCAACAGGCCGATGACGAGGATGCCGGGGTGCTCGCGCGCCGCACCGGCGACCGCGAGGACATTGTCGAGGCTCATGCTGACGTCGGCCACCGCGACCGCCCAGGCGGCGGCGGCGAAGCTCTTGGCGGGCTTGAGGCCGTCATGCTCGCCGGGGCCGTCGACCGAGGACGAGCGCAGCTCGCGCCACATTTTCCACGCCACCCACACCAGCAGCAGGCCGCCGGCGAAGACGAGGCCGACGATCTGGAGCAACTGGCTGACCGCCAGCGCGAAGACGATGCGCAGGACGAGCGCGGCGAGGATGCCGATCAGGATGACCTTGCGGCGCTGCTCGGCGGGCAGGCCGGCGGCGAGCGCGCCGACAACGATCGCGTTGTCGCCCGCCAGCATCACATCGATCATCAACACCTGCACGAACGCCGACAGCGCCGCCGGCGAGCCGAGGTTGGAGAAATCGGCGACGATGTGGTTCCAGAGGTCGATCATGGCGCCTGCCTAGCGCAACTCGCCTTCCGGGGAAATCGCGCGAGTCAGTCGAGCCCCGCCAGCCCCGGATCGAGGCCGCCAAGCAGACGACGGGCGGCACAGCGCGCGAAGCGGAGCGTCTCGGCCTTGCGGCGGGCGCCGGGAATCGGCCGATGGGCGGCCTCGCGGACGAGGGCGGCGTCGTAGCGGTCGGCGACGATCAGGCCGGCGATGTCGGGCTGGAACCAGGGATCGTCGACGAGGGCGTGATCGAAGGCGGCCGGCAGCGCCCAGTAGAAGCGGTCGCAATAATCGAGATAGTCGGGCCACTTCATGTCGCCGCGCAGATCGGCGCGCGAGACCTTGATCTCGATGATGGTGATGCAGCCCCTGGCGTCGATCGCCATCAGATCGGCGCGGCGGCCGTTGCCGAGGGGCACTTCGCACAGCGCGGTGAAGTCCTGCCGGAAGAGGAGACGCGCGACACCGCGCGCGACATCGGCGGCGACGAGGGGCGCGTCATCGAAACAGGCGGGGGCGGTGGCCATGGCGGGAGATTAGGACAAATCAGGAACGAGGGGAAGGGATTCGGTTGATTTACCTACACCTTCACCGTTCGTGCTGAGCGAAGTCGAAGCACGGGCGACTGGACGGTACATCGCTCGGGGCACGTCCTTCGACTACGCTCAGGACGAACGGGTAAAAGGGTTCAGCCCAACAGCTCCGCCGCGACACGCAGCGGCATGTCGCCGTCGCCATCCAGTTCTACCACCCACAGATCGGGATCGGAGCGGCGGCGGCGCGCGAGATAGTCCGTGAGGGCGCCGGGGGCCGCCGGATCGGCGGGGCCGGTCGGCGCGAGGGTGTAGCCCCCTGCCCCCGGTATCCGCTCGTGAAGGCCCCGGAGGGCACCGCGTTCGAGAATGACGATCAGGATTGCGCCGGAGGTGGCGTCGCCCTTGGCGAGAACCATGCCGTTCCCACCCTCGGCGGCGACGCTCCGGACCAGAGCGGAGACGAGCAGGCCGGCGGCGGCGCGCGGCGCCGACCCCTCGCCGCCGAAATCAGGCAGCGTCGCGCGCCTCGTTGCCGACCAGCAGCGCGTAGAGCGCGTCGGGCGATCCGGCGCCGCGCAGCTTGGCCACCAGGGTCCGGTCACGCAGACGGCGGCTGACGCGGGCGAGGGCCTTCAGATGCTCCACCCCGGCATCGGGCGGGGAGAGCAGGAGAAAGACGATATCGACCGGCAGGTCGTCGATCGCGGCGAAGTCGATCGGCTGGGTCAGGCGGGCGAACAGGCCGACGACCTGGGTCAGCCCCTCGATCTTGCCATGCGGGATGGCGATGCCGCCGCCGAAGCCGGTCGAACCCAGCCGCTCGCGCTCGACCAGCCGCTCGACGACATGGCGCGGATCGACCGGCACGATCCGGCCCGCCGCCGTCGCCAGATTCTGGAAGAGGCTCTTCTTGTTGGGAACGCTGAGCGAGGCGATCACCGCCTCATGCGAGAGAATATCGGCCAGCCCGTCCATCAACCACGTCCATACATGCGCCTGCCCCGGCCCTATAGGCCAAGGCAGATCAAAACTTCATGACGAAATACGCACCACGCGGGCGACGTCTTCCATAAGACGCCGCCCGCCGCGATTCAGCCCATCAGGCGGCGCGTTGCGGCTCGACCCAGCCGATCGACCCGTCCGGGCGGCGATAGACCATGTTGAACGTGCCGGTGCCCGAATTGCGGAACAGCAGCGCGTTGGTGTTGCGCAGATCGAGCATCATCACCGCATCGGAGACGCTGGCATCGGGGATGTCGACACGGGTCTCGGCGATGATGACGGGATTGTCGGCGGTGACTTCCTCTTCCTCCGGCGCGGGCTGGAAGACGGTGTAGCCGGCGTCGGCATCGACCAATGCGGCGGCCGCGGCGGCGCCCGACTGGCGATCCTTCAGGCGGGCCATGTAACGGCGCAGCTGGGTTTCGATGCGGCTGGCGGCCTGATCGAAGGCGGGATGCGCCTCCTGCCCCTGGCCGTGGCCCTTCAGGATCACGCCCTGCATCACATGCGCGATGATGTCGCAGGTGAACATCGCGTGCGGCCCTTGGCCGAAGGTCACATGGGCCGAAATGCTCCGCGAGAAATGCTTGTCGGCCAGCGCCTGGAGGCGCTCCTCGACATGGGCGCGCAGCGCATCGCCGGTATCGACCTGATGTCCCGAAACCCGGATGTCCATCGTTCCCATCTCCTCTTCTTGTGTTCGCTCGGCCTGGGGGTCAGGCCGGGGAGGCGAGGCGGCTTATGCCCCGTCGGTCATACGGTCAACCAACGAGGGCGGCGGAGGGTTCTCCCATCTTCGGCCACAGCGGATCGGTCAGCGTGGCCACGAAAGCGGCGTGGCGCGCGCGCTCCCCGGCGCTGGGCGCGTGGGGGCGGGGCACGCGCACCGGCCGGGCGATGCCGCCGACGATGCGGGTCTCCTCGGCCGTGAGCGGGACGGCCACGTCCATCGCCAGCGAAAGGCCGATCTGCCGCCCGCCGGTCAGCTCGACATAGAGCTGCGCCAGCAGCTGCGCGTCGAGCAGGGCGCCATGCTTCACCCGGTGGCTGCGATCGATGCCGTAGCGCGAGCAGAGCGCGTCGAGGCTGTGCTTGGCGCCGGGGTGGCGGGTGCGGGCGATGGCGATCGTGTCGATCATGCGGGTCAGCGACACCGCCTGCCGCCCGCACAGCCCCAGCTCGTGATTGAGGAAGCCGAAGTCGAAGGCGGCATTGTGCGCGACCAGCTGGCTGTCGCCGAGGAAAGCGAGCAGATCCTCGCATGTCTCGTGGAAGCGCGGCTTGTCCGACAGGAATTTGTGCGAGAGGCCGTGGACCGCCTCCGCCTCTGCCGGCATGTCGCGGTCGGGGCAGAAGTAAGCGTGGAAGGTGCGGCCGGTCTCGACCCGGTTGACCAGCTCGATGCAGCCGATCTCGACCAGTCGGTGACCATATTCGGGGCCGATGCCCGTGGTCTCGGTATCGAAGACGATCTCGCGCATGACAGTTTGGCGACTATCGGACTCAGCCGCCCCGCATGCAAGTGACCATGCGGCGGATGATCGCGAAACTGGCGCTTTTCGGCCGCGCGGTATCGATCACCGCGTCGGCGCGGGCGCGCTTCACCGAATCGCGTACTTGCAGCGCGCGGATGCGGGCGAGTCGGCCGCCGGTCATGCCCGGTCTCGCCAGCACGCGGCGGCGCTGCATCCAGGCTGGGGCGGAGACGACGAGGATCGAATCGACCTGCCGCCAGCCGGTCCGCTCGAACAGCAGGGGGATGTCGAGCACCACCATCGGCCGGGCGGCGTGGCGGCGCAGGAAGAGCGCGCGGCGGCGGCGGACGGCGGGGTGGATCAGCCGTTCCAGCCGGCGCAGCGCGGCGCGATCGCCCAGCACCGCCCGGCCCAGCGCCGCGCGATCGACACCGTTGGGGCCGGTGGTGCCCGGAAACAGCCGCTCGATCGCGCCGACCAGCGCGCCGCCGGGGCCTTGCAGCGCATGGACCTCGGCATCGGAATCGAACACCGGCACGCCCAGCCGCCGGAACATCGCGGCGATGGTCGATTTGCCCATGCCGATCGATCCGGTGAGGCCGATGCGGATCGTCATGCCTTCAGCAGGGCGCGCAATTCGGGGTCGCGACCGCGCGGCGCCGGCGTGCCGAAGAAGAGCGCGAAGGCTTCTGCGGCCTGCCCCACCAGCATCGACAGGCCATCGATCGTGCGGTGGCCGCCGGCGCGCGCGGTGGCGAGCAATTCCGTTTCGAGCGGGGCGTAGACCACGTCATAGACGATCGCGCCGGGCGGCAGGTGCGTCGGATCGAGCGGCAGCGGCGGATAGCCGGTCATGCCGAGCGAGGTGGCGTTGACCACCAGATCGAGCACGCCACCGCGATCGTCCCACACGAAATCGCTGGGGGTGGCTAAGGTGCCGAGCGGGGCGGCGAGCGTCTCGTCGCTCTCGCCGATCTCGGCCAGCAGGGCGCGCGCCTTGTCGAGATCGCGGCCGAGAATGACGACGAGGAAGCCCGCGTCCTTCAGCGCATGGGCGATCGCCCGCGCGGCGCCGCCGGTGCCGATCAGCCGCGCCATTTTGAGCAGCGAGGGCCTGGCGAGATCGGGCTGGAGCGCCTCCATGAAGCCCGCCGCGTCGGTATTGTGGCCGGTCAGCCGCCCGTCCGCGCCGCGCACGATCGTATTGACCGCGCCGATCCGCGCCGCGAGCGGATCGACCGCGTCGAGCAGCCCCAGCACCGCGCGCTTGTGGGGGATGGTCACGTTGCAGCCGCGCCAGCCGGGATCGGCGCGGCGCGCTTCGATATAAGCGGGTAGCTCGTCGGGCGTGACGTGGCAGCGGCGGTAATCGGCGTCGATCCCGGCTTCGGCCAGCCAGAAATTGTGGATCAGCGGGGATTTGCTGTGGGCGATCGGATCGCCGATCACCTCGGCATAAAGTCGGGTCACGTTACGATTACACCTTGGATACGAAGCCAGTCGAGCAAAGGCAGCAGCGGCAGGCCGAGGATAGTGAAATGGCTGCCCTCGATCTTGGCGAACAGCTGCGCGCCGAGCCCCTCCAACCGATAGCCGCCGACACAGCCGCCGATCGCGGGCCATTCGGCGTCGAGATAGGACTCAAGAAACGCATCGGAGAAGGGCCGCATCGTCAGTTTGGCGCCATCGACATGGCGCCAGATCGGCGCACCCGCCCGGCACACCACCGCCGCACTCCACAGGCGATGCGTGCCGCCGCGCAGCCCCTGAAGCTGGCTCCGCGCCTCCTCCCAGCTCTCGGCCTTGTCGAGCAAGGCGCCATCGGGCGCGGCGACGGTGGAATCGCAGCCCAGCACCAGCGCCTCGGGGAAACGCAGCGACAGGCGCAGCGCCTTCAGCTCGGCCAGCGCATCGGCCAGCGCGCGCGCGTCGAGCCCGTCGGCCAGCAGCGACGCCTTGACGGCCGCCTCGTCGACCCCCGCGACCTTCGCTTCGTGCGGCACGCCGGCCGCCGTCAGCATCGCCCGGCGCGATGCCGATTGGGACGCGAGGATCAGCATCAATTTTCGGCCGGCTGGGGCTTGTGCTCGGAAATGAGCTTGATGATCGCCGCCGCCGTCTCCTCGATCGAGCGGCGGGTGACGTCGATCACCGGCCAGCCGCGATCGGCGAAGATCCGCCGCGCGAAAGCCAGTTCGGCCGCTACCGCATCCTGATCCACGTACGCCGTCTCGGGCATCTGGTTGAGCGACAGAAGCCGGTTGCGGCGGATCTGGATGAGGCGATCGGGGCTGGTCGTCAGCCCCACCACCAGCGGATTCTTGAGCGTGTAGAGCGAGGCCGGCGGCGGGGATTCGATCACCAGCGGAATGTTCGCCGTCTTGTAGCCGCGGTTGGCGAGATAGATGCTCGTCGGCGTCTTGGACGAGCGCGACACGCCCGCCAGCACCACGTCGGCCTCCTCCCAATCCTCGGCCGCGACGCCATCGTCATGGGCGATGGTGAACTGGATCGCGTCAACCCGCGCGAAATAGGCCGCGTCGAGGATATGCTGGCGGCCGGGCTTCACCTGCGCCTCCTGCCCCAGCATCCGCGAGAGCGCGCCGATCACCGGATCGAGCGCCGAGACGCAGGGGATGCCCGCCTGGCCGCAGCTCGCCTCCAGCTTGCGGCGCACATCCGAATTGACGAGCGTGTAGATGATGAGGCCGGGCCGCTGCGCGATCTCCTTCAGCACCCGCTCCAGATGGCCTTCGGAACGGACCATCGGCCAATAATGTTTGATCGGCTCGACATGCTCGAACTGGGCGAGGCCCGCCTTGGCGATGGCCTCGAGCGTCTCGCCGGTCGAATCCGACAGGAGATGGAGGTGAAGGCGCATCAACCCTCCCGGACAAGTCTGTGGAAAAGCATCGGCGAATCGGTAGCGCAAGCGATCCCCGAGCGGAAGCCGAGCGATTCATTCCCATGATGCGCGCGCCATCCGCGCATGCATCCACAGCCGACCGGCTTTTTCCCCAGCCTGTGGATTATGGGGGAAGCGCGCGGGACTCGGCGGGGATGCGTGGGCCCTCCCCGAGTCAAGTTGTTGGCAAGTTCGCCCGAGCCGAATAAACCCCGGCTCCCGCCGCCCTACTGACTCCATCAATCATCTAAGATTCTAGACTCTAAGAGTAGAAGGAACGCCCTTGCCGAGCGGTATCGAGACCCCCGACCGTCCCTTGCTCGCGACGTTGCGGGGAGAGGTTCGGGTGACCCCGCCGGTGTGGTTCATGCGGCAGGCCGGGCGCTATCTGCCCGAATATCGCGAGCTGCGCGCCGAAAAGGGCGGGTTCCTGGCGCTGGTCGAGGATAGCGCGGCCGCCGCCGAGGTGACGCTCCAGCCGATCCGCCGCTTCGGCTTCGACGGCGCGATCCTCTTCTCCGACATTCTCGTCATCCCCTATGCGCTGGGGCAGGATCTGTGGTTCGAAGTGGGCGAGGGCCCGCGTCTCGCGCCCAAGCTCGCCGACGTGGATCTGGCGTCGTTCGTGCCGGCGATGGACCGGCTCGATCCGGTCTATGGCACGGTGCGGCGGGTGGCGGCGGCGCTGCCGGCCGAGACGACCCTGCTGGGCTTCGCCGGCTCCCCCTGGACGGTCGCGACCTATATGGTGGCGGGGCAGGGATCGAAGGAGCAGGGGCCGGCGCGGCGGCTGGCCTATGGCGATCCGGCGCGCTTCCAGGCGATCATCGACGCGATCGTGGCCGCCACGGTCGAGTATCTCTCGGGCCAGATCGAGGCGGGCGTCCATGCGGTGCAGCTGTTCGACAGCTGGTCGGGCAGCCTGGCGCCCGCCGAATTCGAACGGTGGGTGATCGCGCCGACGGTGGCGATCGTCGATCGGCTGCGCGCGCGCCATCCCGATACGCCGATCATCGGTTTCCCCAAGGGCGCGGGCGCCAAGCTGCCCGCCTATGCGCGCGAAACGCGGGTCGACGCTGTCGGGCTGGACGAGACGGTCGATCCGGTCTGGGCCGACGGCGCGTTGCCGGATGGGCTCCCGGTGCAGGGCAATCTCGATCCGCTCGCGCTGGTCGCGGGCGGGGATGCGCTGGATCGAGCGGTCGATCGCATCCTGGGGGCTTTCCCTGCGCGGCCGCATGTGTTCAATCTGGGGCACGGGATCGTCCCCGACACGCCGATCGCGCATGTCGAGCGCGCTCTGGCGCGGGTCCGCAAGCGGGGCTGAGGGCTTGGAATGGAAGGGTTTCTCGGCGTGACCTATCTGTGGGTCAAGGCGGCGCACATCACCTTCGTCATCTTCTGGATGGCGGGGCTGTTCATGCTGCCGCGTTTCTACATCTACCACCAGCCGGTAACGCCGGGCTCGGCCGAGGACCGCCAGTGGATCGATCGCGAGCGGCGGCTGCGCAACATCATCCTCACCCCCTCGATGGTGCTGGTGTGGGTGTTCGGGCTGATCCTGGCGGCCAATATCGGGCTGTTCTCGGGCGCGGCCGGCCTGGGGTGGCTGCACGCCAAGCTGCTGGTGGTGTTCCTGCTGTCGGGCTTCCACGGCTGGGCGGTAAGCTACGGCAAGAAGCTGGCGACGGGCTATCGCCCGGAAAGCGACCGGACGCTTCGGATGATGAACGAGATTCCGGGCGTGGCGGCGGTCATCATCGTCATTCTGGTGATCGTGAAACCGTTCTAAGCCCGTCCAACTCACCTAAGCCGTTCATCCCGAGCGCAGTCGAGGGATCGCCAGCATCGAGCGAAGCCGAGATGCGGATGGCCGGGCGACCCGCCCTCGGCTTCGCTCGGTCGGGAAAGGCCCTCGACTTCGCTAGGGATGAACGGGCATGGGGAATGACCACAGCGGGTTGACTTGACCCCTCCCGCACCCTAGCTCGGGGCCAAGACCACCGCCGTTCGCGCGGCCCGGCCCATCATCCAGCCTCATCACGACCGGCCTAAAACGCCACGGCTGTCGATCAAATCCCCCGCCCAGGAACGCCCGAATGCATCTGAAAGACCTGAAGAAGAAGACCCCCGCCGACCTGGTCGCGATGGCCGAGGAGCTGGGCGTCGAGAGCGCGTCGACCCTGCGCAAGCAGGATCTGATGTTCGCGATCCTGAAGGTGCAGGCCGAAAACGGCGACCAGATCATGGGCGAGGGCACGATCGAGGTGCTGCCCGACGGCTTCGGCTTCCTGCGGTCCCCCCAGGCCAATTACCTCGCCGGGCCGGACGACATCTACGTCAGCCCCAATCAGGTGCGGAAATTCGGCCTGCGGACGGGCGACACGGTCGAGGGCGAGATCCGCGATCCCAAGGATGGCGAACGCTATTTCTCGCTCGTGCGGATCAGCTCGATCAATTTCGACGATCCGAGCGTGGTGCGCCACCGCGTCAATTTCGACAATCTGACGCCGCTCTATCCCGAACAGAAGCTGACGCTCGACAACCATGATCCGACGATCAAGGACAAGTCCTCGCGCGTGATCGACATCATCGCGCCGCAGGGCAAGGGCCAGCGATCGCTGATCGTGGCGCCGCCCCGCGTCGGCAAGACGGTGCTGCTCCAGAATATGGCGCGGGCGATCACCGACAATCACCCCGAAGTGTTCCTGATCGTGCTGCTGATCGACGAGCGGCCCGAGGAAGTGACCGACATGCAGCGTTCCGTGAAGGGCGAGGTCGTCTCCTCCACCTTCGACGAGCCCGCGCAGCGCCACGTCCAGGTCGCCGAAATGGTCATCGAAAAGGCCAAGCGCCTCGTCGAGCACAAGAAGGACGTGGTGATCCTGCTCGATTCGATCACCCGCCTCGGCCGCGCCTACAACACCGTCGTCCCCTCCTCGGGCAAGGTGCTGACCGGTGGTGTCGACGCCAACGCCCTCCAGCGCCCGAAGCGCTTCTTCGGCGCGGCGCGCAACATCGAGGAAGGCGGCTCGCTCTCGATCATCGCCACCGCGCTGATCGATACCGGCAGCCGCATGGACGAGGTGATCTTCGAGGAGTTCAAGGGCACCGGTAACTCGGAAATCATCCTCGACCGCAAGGTGGCCGACAAGCGCATCTTCCCGGCGATGGACGTCGGCAAGTCCGGCACCCGCAAGGAAGAGCTGCTGGTCGACAAGGCCAAGCTCTCCAAGATGTGGGTGCTGCGCCGCATCCTGATGCAGATGGGCACCATCGACGCGATGGAATTCCTGCTCGACAAGATGAAGGATTCGAAGACCAACGAGGATTTCTTCGATTCCATGAACCAGTAAGGTTCAGGGCATCGGGATACGAAAAGGCCGGCGCGCTCGAAGGAGCCGCCGGCCTTTTTCGTTGGGTTTACAGAGGGGCGTTGCTGATCTTGCGGGCGACGTAGCCGCCCAGCAGCGGCAGCCCGACGCACAGCACCGCCATCCAGGTCGGATGCGGGATCTTCACGCCGAACAGCAGGGCGAACAGGACCACCAGCCCGGCAATGATCCAGCCGATGAAGCCGCGCCCGGAGACGAAATCGGCGACCAGCGCGCCGATGAAGGCGCCGGCGAAGAAGCCGAGGCACAGCAGCAGCTTGATGCGGAACGGGATCATCGCCAGCGGATCGCTCGCCGCCTCGTTGGCCGATACGCCGAAATCCGCCACCGGCTGCGACAGGTGCGACTGGCCGGTCCACACGGTGAGGTAGATGATGGCGCCCGCGATCAGCGCGCCGAGGATCAGACCGAGGATGCTTCGCAACGCAGGCTCCCTTCACGGCAATGCAACATGCCCGATTGGTTAACGCGCGAAACGAAAAAGGTTCAATATCGATGTTTGATGGGCGCGTGTGGGTTGCCAATCTTAAGCCGTCACCCCGGACTTGTTCCGGGGTCCACGGTGCAGCCGGGCGCAGCATTGCCTTCATGTCAGTGCGATTGGGGTCAGGTGGACCCCGGCACACGGCCGGGGTGACAATCCGGATTTTAGCGCGAGGCGACGGCCAGCCGGGTCGCGGGCTGGCGGCGGCATTCCACGGTGACGACCGGATAATCCACGTCCACGCTGTCGCGCAGCGCGGCATCGCTCGCGGCGGCGCAGCGTTCGGCGGTGGCATAAGTGGTGGGCAGGGTGCGCACGGCCGTGCAGGTATCGCCCGCGTCGCCGCATCCCAGGATCGCCATGACGTAGATGAGCGGTTCCATTTCGGCCCTCCCGACCAGCACCGACGATAGAACCGACGACCAAGCGAGCCGTTCCATCGGCGAACCGTGATGGTGGCGAATCTTTGCGACGCGCCTATCTAGGGGCGATGCCTCCCGATACTTCCGTGACCAGCGACCGGCGTGCCGAGCCGCCGATGCTGCCCACGATGCGCCGCTTCCTGCCTTATCTGTGGCCGGCGGATCAGCCGAGGCTGAAGGCGCGCATCACCGGCGCGATGGGCTTCGTGCTGCTGTCCAAGCTGATCCAGGTCTATGCCGTCAGCTATGCGATGAAGGCGGCGGTGGACGCCATGTCGGCGGGCGATCGCTCGGCCGCCTGGTATGTCGTGGCGATCGTGATCGGCTATGCCGCCGCGCGCTTCTCGACGACGCTGTTCGACAATCTGCGCAACGCCGTGTTCGAGCGGGTCGGGCAGGATGCGACCCACCGGCTGGCGGCCAACGTCTTCCGCCACCTCCACGGCCTGTCGCTGCGCTTCCATCTCGAGCGGCGCACCGGCGCCGTCACCAAGGTGATCGAGCGCGGCACCAAGAGCATCGATACGATGCTCTATTTCCTCCTCTTCAACATCGCGCCGACCATCCTGGAACTGGTGCTGGTGCTGGGCATCTTCGCGACCCGCTTCGGCGGCTGGCTGGTCGCGGCGACGGTGGCGATGGTCGCGGCCTATATCGTCTTCACGCGGATCGTGACCGACTGGCGCAACGCGCTGCGGGCGAAGATGAACGATCTCGACACCGGCGCGGTCGCCCATGCGGTGGATTCGCTGCTCAATTTCGAGACGGTCAAATATTTCGGCGCGGAGGAGCGCGAGGCCAGACGCTACGATCGCGCGGTGCGGGTCTATGCGGCGGCGGCGGTGAAGAACGAGACGTCGCTGGCGTGGCTCAACATCGGCCAGGCGCTCATCACCGGCGTGATGATGGCGTTCGGCATGGCGCTGGTGGCGCATGGCTGGGGGCAGGGGCGCTTCACGCCGGGCGACGTGGTGTTCGTCTCGACCCTGCTGTCGCAGCTGTTCCGGCCGCTCGACCTGCTCGGCATGGTCTATCGCACGATCCGGCAGGGGCTGATCGACATGGGCGCGATGTTCGACCTGACCGACACCCCCGCCGAGGTGACCGACGCGCCCGGCGCCCTGCCGCTGCGGGTGGAGGGCGGCGCGGTCCGGTTCGAGGCGGTGCGCTTCGCCTATGATCCCGAGCGGCAGATTTTGCGCGGGATCGACATCAGCGTGCCGGCGGGCAGGACGCTGGCGGTGGTGGGGCCATCGGGCGCGGGCAAGTCCACGCTCGCGCGGTTGCTGTTCCGCTTCTACGACGTCACCGGCGGGCGCCTGCTGGTCGACGGGCAGGATATTGCCGGCGTCACGCAGGCCTCGCTGCGCCACGCGATCGGCATCGTCCCGCAGGATACGGTGCTGTTCAACGACACGATCGGCTACAATATCGGCTATGGCCGGGAGGGCGCGAGCCAGGCCGAGATTCAGGCCGCCGCGCAAGGCGCCGCGATCCACGATTTCATCCTGTCGCTGCCCGACGGTTATGAAACCCGCGTCGGCGAGCGGGGCCTGAAACTGTCCGGCGGCGAGAAGCAGCGGGTCGCGATCGCCCGCACCCTGCTCAAGAATCCGCCGATCCTGATCCTCGACGAAGCCACCAGCGCGCTCGACAGCCGCACCGAGGCGGAGATTCAGGCGACGCTCTCGGCCGTCTCCGAACGCCGCACCACCATCGTCATCGCCCACCGCCTCTCCACGATCGTCGACGCCGACGAGATCGTCGTGCTGGACGGCGGCCGGGTGGCCGAGCGTGGCAGCCACGCCGCGCTGCTGGAGGCGGACGGGTTGTATGCGGAAATGTGGAACCGCCAGCAGACCGAGCGCGAGGTGCTGGAGGAAGCGGCGGAGTAGGGGGCGTCTCCTTTCTCCGTTCGTCCTGAGTAGGGACTGAGCGCAGTCGAAGGCACGTGTCGAAGGATAGGTGCAGCCTCGCCCCGTCCTTCGATACGCCATTTCGACGAGCTCAATACCTGTCCTGAGCGCCTGCCTTGGCAGGCAGTCGAAGGGGCTACTCAGAGAACGGTGTGGGAGGCTTTCCCGCCGTCCGTCGACCCCGCACGGTCGTTCGCAGAAGGCGCTGGGGGAAGTGCGCGAACGGGCGTAGGGTCGGCGCCGGAGGGGTGTCGGCCAATGACAAGCCCGGAGAGGATGATCGCGATCATCGCCGCACTGCTGGCGCAGGCGGCCACGGCGGCTGTCGTCCCCCCTCCAACCCCCACGACACCGCCACCCGTCGAAACGCCCGTCGCCTCGCCCGACACCGCCGAGGGGCTCGATCCGGCCGATCTGGCGCTGGTGCTGCAATCGGTCGATCTGCGGATGACGACGCAGGTCACGGTCAACGGCAAGGGGCCCTATCGCTTCATCGTCGATACCGGGGCGACGCGCAGCGTAATCTCGCGCCGGCTCGCGGCGGAGCTCGGTCTGACGGCATCGGGCAAGCGGCGGCTGGTCAGCACCGGTGGCGTGCGCGAGGTCGAGGTGGTGCGGATCGACGAACTGGGGCTGGGCAAGCTCATCGCCGGGCCGGTGGTGGCGCCCCTGCTGGACGAGGCGAATATCGGCGCGGCGGGGATGCTGGGCATCGACGTGCTGGCCAACCGCCAGGTCGAGATGGACCTGATCGCCGACCGGATGACCATCCGCAAGGGCGCCTCCCGCCCGGCCTCCACCTCGGGCGAGGAGATCGTCGTCGTCGCGCGGCGGCGCTATGGCGAGCTGGTGCTGGTCGATGCCGATATCGATGGCGAGCCGATCTATGTGGTGCTGGATACCGGCGCGTCCGGCTCGCTCGGCAATATGGCGTTGAAGAACCGGCTGGAGCGGCGGTTGCGGCGCCAGCCGGTCAAGACGGTGATGCTGCTCGACGTGGTCGGCAACGTGCTGGAGGCGCAGGCGTCGCAGCTCCCGACGATCCGGCTGGGCGGCGTGACCGTCGTCAGCGCGCCGGCGGCCTTCGCCGATGTCGAGACGTTCCGCCAGTTCGGGCTGATCGGGCGGCCGGCGATGTTGCTGGGAATGGACGTGCTGCGCTCCTTCCGTCGCGTCATCGTCGATTTCGGCACCAAGAAGGTTCGCTTTCAGCTCCGTTGAGGGCATGACGCGCGGGCCATGCGCGATCCGCTCGATACCCTCCGCTCGACCTTCGGCTACCACAGCTTCCGGGGGCGCCAGCCCGACGTGATCGGGCGGGTGATGGCGGGCGAGCATACCTTGGCCGTGATGCCCACCGGCGCGGGCAAGTCGCTGACCTATCAGATTCCGGCGCTCTGCCGCGAGGGGACCGGGCTGGTGATCTCGCCGCTGATCGCGCTGATGCACGATCAGGTGCGATCGGCCGAGGCGGCGGGCATCCGCGCGGCGACGCTGACTTCTGCGGACAGCGATCGCGAAGAGACCATCCGCCGCTTCCGTAGCGGAGAACTGGACCTGCTCTATGCCGCGCCCGAACGGGTCAACAGCGACGGGTTCCGCCGGATGCTGGCGGCGGTGCCGCTGAGCCTGATCGCGATCGACGAGGCGCATTGCGTGTCCGAATGGGGGCATGATTTCCGGCCCGATTATCGCCTGCTCAAAGGGCTGCTCGACGCGTTTCCCGATGTCCCCCGGCTGGCGCTGACGGCGACGGCGGATTCGCAGACGCGCGGCGACATCCTGCGCCAGCTGGGTATTCCCGACGAGGGCTTGATCCTGGCGGGGTTCGATCGGCCCAATATCCGTTATTCGATCGCGCCGAGGGATGGCCTGCCGAAACAGCTCGCCGCCTTCGTGGCGGAGACGCCGGGCGCAGGCATCGTCTACGCGCAGAGCCGCGCCGAGACCGAGCGGCTGGCGGCGAGTCTCGGGGCCGGCGGCCGGCCGACGCGGGCCTATCATGCCGGGCTCGATCCCGCCGTGCGCGCCGCCAATCAGAAGGCATTCGTCGCGAGCGAGGATATGGTGATGGTGGCGACGATCGCCTTCGGCATGGGGATCGACAAGCCCGACGTGCGCTTCGTGGCCCATGCCGGCCTGCCGCGATCGATCGAGGCCTATTATCAGGAAACGGGGCGCGCGGGGCGCGATGGTGATCCGGCGCTGGCGCTGATGTTCTGGGGCGCCGACGATTTCGCCCGCGCGCGGCGGCGGATCGATACCGAGATGGAGGAGGCGCGGCGGCCGGGCGAGCGGCAGCGGCTCAACGCGCTGGCGGCGCTGGTCGAGACGGCGGAATGCCGCCGCGCGATCCTGCTGCGCCATTTCGGCGAGCATCCCGCCGAACGCTGCGGCAATTGCGACAATTGTCTGAGCCCGCCGGCAACGGTGGACGCGACCGTCGTGGCGCAGAAGCTGCTGTCGGCGGCCTTCCGCACCGAGATGCGCTATGGCGTGGGCCATCTCGCCGACGTGCTGGCGGGCAACGACAATGAGAAGGTGCGGACGCTCGGGCACCACACGCTCTCGGTGTTCGGCATCGCCGACGCGGGCGAGCAGGCGCTGGTGAAGCCGGTGGCGCGGGCGCTGCTGGCGCGCGATGCGCTGCGCGCGGACGAGCATGGTGGGCTGTCCTTCGGTCCAGCGGCGCGCGCGATCCTGAAGGGCGAGGCGACGGTGCCCCTGGTGGTGCCGCCCAAACGCGAGCGGAAGGCGCGGCGCGAGCGGGGGGCCACGCAGGAATGGCCGCACGATCCCTTGTTCGAGGCGCTGCGCGCGGTGCGACGGGTGCTGGCGAAGGATCAGGGCGTGCCGCCCTATGTGATCTTCCACGACGCCACCTTGCGCGACATGGCGGCGGCGAAACCGCGCACCCTGGCGGAACTGGGCCGGCTGGGGGGTGTGGGGGAACGCAAGCTGGCCGCGTATGGCCAGCCGTTTCTGGAAGCGATCCGGAGTTTTTGAGGCTTAATCGTCATTGCGAGCGCAGCGAAGCAATCCAGCCTCTCGACCGATGCAACCGGCGGAACTGGATTGCTTCGCTGCGCTCGCAATGACGATCCACTTCCGGCTAAGGACGCCGCACCCCATCAGGAGAGACAAGCATGTTCCGCCGCCTCGATGACGCCATCTCGGTCTATGGCCAGCTGCTGCCGGCGGATGTCGCCGAGGCGAAGGCGCAGGGCTTCACCACGCTCGTGAACAACCGCCCCGATGGCGAGGAGGCCGGCCAGCCCGAAGGCGGCACGATCCGCGAGGCGGCCGAGGCGGCGGGGCTGGATTATCATGCCATCCCGATCGGCCATGGCGGCTTCTCCGAAGCGTCCGTTGCCGCGATGGCGCAGGTGCTGGGCGAGGCCGAGGGGCCGGTGCTGGCCTTCTGCCGATCGGGCACGCGATCGACCCTGCTGTGGGCACTGGCGCGCTCCACGATGGGCGACAGCGGCGCCGACCTGGCGGAGAAAGCGGCGGGGGCCGGCTACGATCTCGGGCCGATCCGCGGGCATATCGGCTAAGTAGATCCCGTGCTCCTGCGCAGGCAGGAGCCAGAGCTCCACGCGCCGCGCCCTGTAACCCTGGGCTCCGGCCTGCGCCGGAGCACATTGCGTTCAATCCACAAAAAAGGGCCGGCGAGGTGAGTCGCCGGCCCAGTCGTTCGCAGGAGGAACCCTGTGAGGGGCGGCGGCCTTCTGTGGGCCGCCGCCCCAATCGGATCAGAGGTTGTAGGCGCGCTCGCCGTGCTCGCCGATGTCGAGACCGTCGGTCTCCACTTCGCGGCTGACACGCAGGCCGGTCAGGGCCTTGGCGGCGAAGATCGCGATGGTCGTGCCGATCGCGGCCCAGATGATCGTGGCGCCGACCGCCAGAACCTGGGTCACCAGCTGCGGACCGATCGCGAAATCGGCGCCGCCCGGCCCGCCCAGCGACGGGGCGTAGACGATGCCGGTGCCGATCGCGCCGACGATGCCGCCGACGCCGTGGATGCCGAAGGCGTCCAGCGAGTCGTCATAGCCGAGCATCGGCTTGATCTTGGTGACCGCGAAGAAGCAGATGATCGAGGCGACGGCGCCCAGCACGATCGCGCCGAACGGACCGGAATTGCCGGCCGCCGGCGTCACCGCGACGAGACCGGCGATGATGCCCGAGCAATAGCCCAGCGCCGAACCCTTGTGGCCCATGACCTTCTCGCACAGCATCCAGAAGAGGCCGGCCGAGGCGGTCGCGACGAAGGTGTTGATCATGGCGAGGCCGGCCGAGCCATTGGCTTCCAGCGCCGAGCCGGCGTTGAAGCCGAACCAGCCCACCCACAGCAGGCCGGTGCCGACCATCGTGAGCGTCAGCGAGTGCGGCGCCATCAGTTCGTTCGGATAGCCGATGCGCTTGCCCAGGATGATGCAGGCCACCAGCGCCGAGACGCCGGCGTTGATGTGCACCACGGTGCCGCCCGCGAAATCCAGCGCGCCCATTTCGAAGAAGAGGCCGCCGGCCGCCCACACCATGTGCGCGACGGGGAAATAGACGATCGTGAGCCAGATCAGCGCGAAGACCATCACCGCCGAGAATTTGATGCGCTCGACGACCGAACCCAGCACCAGCGCCACGGTGATCGCGGCGAAGGTCATCTGGAAGCAGACGAACACATATTCGGGGATGACGACGCCATCGGTGAAGGTGGCGGCGGTGGAATCGGCGGTGATGCCGGCGAGGAACGCCTTGCCGAAGCTCGAGATGTATGGCTTCAGGCCATCGGACGCATCCGGGCCGAACGCCATCGTATAGCCGTAGATCACCCAGATCAGCATGGCGAAGGCGGCGGCGGCGCCGATCTGCGTCATCACCGACAGCATGTTCTTGGTGCGGACGAGGCCGCCGTAGAACAGGGCCAGGCCCGGCAGGATCATCGCCAGGACCAGCACGGTCGAGACCATCATCCAGGCGGTATCGCCCTTGTTCGGAACGGGCGCGGCCGCGGCGGCGGCAGCCGCCCAGGCCGGCGAGGCGACGAGGGCGGAGGCGCCGAACGCCCCGATCCCTGTCGCGATCTTGGTAGAAAGCTTCATGGTTCCCCCTTCGCTCAGAGAGCCGTTTCGTCGGTTTCGCCGGTGCGGATGCGGACCACCTGGCCCAGATCCACGACGAAGATCTTGCCGTCGCCGATCGCGCCGGTGTTCGCCGACTGCTGGATCGCCTCGACGACGCGCGGTGCGAGTTCGGCGGACGTCGCCACCTCCACCTTGATCTTCGGCACCATGTTCGTGCTGTATTCCGCACCGCGATAGATTTCGGTCTGCCCCTTCTGGCGGCCGAACCCCTTCACCTCGGTAACGGTCATGCCCTGAACCCCCAGAGCGGAGAGGGCTTCACGCACCTCGTCCAGCTTGAAGGGCTTGATGATGGCAATGACGAGTTTCATTTCGCCTCCCTGCTCTTATGCGCCCGATGTTGCATCGCAAAATGCGTGCCATTCGGATAAGTCGCTGGGAAGGATCAGGAATGTGATTCCGGAGGCGGAATCGTTTCGCTCAGTGATTAAGCAATGATGACGGATTGCCGCTTTTTTGGGCAGTGATAGCTGCACGGATCATGGGCAGTGCCGCCTGGGCGGCAACGCGGCCGGCCTCGATCAGTTCCTCGGCCGAGAGGAAGGCGCCGGTCGAGATATGGCCGATCGCGGGCGTGATCAGCGCGTCCGGCGGATTTAACCGCACCGTGAGCATTCCCTGCGCGCGCATCAGCATGAGGAAGCCGGCGCGCCCGGTCTTGAGCGCGTTGCGGGGCCGGCCATCGGGCATGGCGGCGGCGGCATGGCCGGCATAATCGGCGAACAGATCGACCGCCACGAGCGTCGCCGCCCCGCCGATCGCGCGCGCGGCGGCGACGGGCACGTTGGCGACCATGCCGCCGTCGATCAGCCAGCGCCCGTCCACCTTCACCGGCGTGAAGAGCGAGGGCACCGCGATCGAGGCGCGCACGGCGGGGATCAGCGGGCCATGGGTCAGCCGCACCTCTTCCCCGGTCATCAGATCGGCGGCGACCATCGCGGCGGGGATCGAGAGGTTCTCCAGCAGGGTCTCCGGCCCGATATGGTCGATCATCTCGCGCACCACCCGCCGCCCGCCGATCAGCCCATGGCGGTTGAGCGCGGGATCGAGGAAGCCGAGCACGGTGCGGCGGTTGGCGGTGCGGGCGATTTCCTCGAGATGATCGAGCCGTTCGGCGGCGAGGCAGGCGCCGACGATCGCGCCCATCGACGTACCGGCCACCGCGCCGATCGGGATATACGCGTCCTGAAGGGTGCGGATGACCCCGATATGCGCCCAGCCGAGCGCCGCGCCGCCGCCGAGGGCGAGGGTGATTGGGGTCATCGCGCCCGTTGCCCCGAAAAGGCGCCGTGCTCCGGCGCAGGCCGGAGCCCAGGGTTATTCGAGCGCAGCGCTTGGGGCTCTGGGCTCCGGCCTGCGCCGGAGCACCGGGTGTTTCGGGGCGGCGTCAGCACTTACGCCGCCGCCGTGCCACCCACCGTCAGGCCGTCGATCATCAGGGTCGGCTGGCCGACGCCCGCCGGCACCGATTGCCCGCCCTTGCCGCAGATGCCGACGCCCTCGTCGAGCGCAAGATCGTTGCCGATCGCGGTCACCTTGGTCAGCACGGTCGGGCCGTCACCGATCAGGGTGGCGCCCTTGATCGGGGCGCCGAGCTTGCCGTTCTCGATCCGGTACGCCTCGGTGCAGGAGAAGACGAACTTGCCGCTGGTGATGTCCACCTGGCCGCCGCCGAAGCTCTTGGCGTAGATGCCCTTCTTCACGCGACTAAGAATTTCGGCCGGATCGTCCTTGCCGCCATGCATGAAGGTGTTGGTCATGCGCGGCATGGGGGCGTGGGCGAAGCTCTCGCGGCGGCCGTTGCCGGTGGGGGCGACGCCCATCAGGCGCGCGTTGAGGCGATCCTGGATATAGCCCTTGAGGATGCCGTCCTCGATCAGCGTGGTGGACTGGGTCGGCGTGCCCTCGTCGTCGATCGTCAGCGATCCGCGCCGGTCGGCGATGGAGCCGTCGTCCACCACGGTCACGCCGGGCGCGGCAACCCGCTCGCCGATGCGGCCGGAGAAGGCCGAGGAGCCCTTGCGGTTGAAATCGCCCTCCAGCCCGTGGCCGACCGCCTCGTGCAGCAGCACGCCGGGCCAGCCGGGGCCGCAGACGACGGTGAATTCACCGGCGGGCGCGGCGACCGCCTCGAGGTTGACGAGACCCTGCGCCAGCGCCTCGTCGATCGCGCGATTCCACGTCGCGGGATCGAACAGGCGATCGTAGAGGTAGCGGCCGCCCAATCCGAAGAAACCGGTCTCGCGCCGCCCGTTCTGCTCGACGACGAGGCTGACGTTGAGGCGGACGAGCGGGCGCACGTCGAAGGCGGTGAAGCCGTCGGGCCGGACGATCTCGATCACGCTCCACGATCCGGACAGGCCGACGGTCGCCTGCACGACGCGGGGATCGCGCGCGCGGGCGGCGGCGTCGATCTCCTGGCAGAGCGCCACCTTGCGGGCGAAGGGGATGGCCGAGAGGGGATCGTCGCCGGTGTAGAGCGCGGCATTGGTGCGGCGCGGCGGCGGGGCCTTGGCGCCCTTCGCCGGATCGAGCAGGGTCATCGTCTCGGCGGCGCGGCGGATGGCCGCTTCGGAGAGTTCGTTGGCATGGGCGAAACCGGTCGTCTCGCCCGAAACGCCGCGCAGGCCGAAGCCCGCCTGCGTATTGAAATCGGCGGTTTTCAGCCGCCCGTCATCGAACCCGAAGCTCTCCGACGCCATATATTGGAGGTAGAGTTCCCCGTCGTCGCAGCCCTTCAGCGCATCGGCGGTGAGGCGCAGCGCGGCATCGGGATCGAGGCTGTCGCGGTAGAGGAAGCGGCGGGGATCGGTGAAGCTCATAAGGGAGATGTAGGGTGCGCGGCGGGCGGTGTCATCCCGCTATGCCCATCCTCTCAACATCCGTTCGTCCCGAGCGTAGTCGAGGGACGTGCGACTGGGCGCACCGTTTGAGGCACGTCCCTCGACTACGCTCGGGACGAACGGTGGTTTTAGTGGCCGCCGTCTGCCGGGCCGCCTTCCAGCACGAAGCGGCGGTCGCAATAGCCGCAGTCGACATAGCCCTTCTCGTCGATCTCGAGGAAGACGCGGGGGTGGCCTAGGGCGGCGCCGCCGGGAATGTCGCTGGCCCCGTCGCACGCGACGCGGGCCTTGGGGGTGCGGATCGTCTCGGGGGCGGTGCTGCTCATGGCGGCATCCGTTAGCAAGCCGGCATTTCGCGCGCAATCGCGTGCTTGCGTAGGCGTGACCGGGGCGCCTATGCGACGGCACCATGACACAGGCGGCCATTTCCATCCGATCGCTGTCCAAGACCTACGCCGGGGGCAAGCGCGCGCTCGACGATGTGAGCTTCGATGTGCCGCGTGGGCAGATCTTCGGGCTGCTCGGGCCGAACGGCGCGGGCAAGTCGACGCTCATCAACATCCTGGCGGGCATGGTCACCAAGACGGCGGGGTCGGTCGACATCTGGGGCTTCGACATCGATGCCGACCGGCGCAACGCCAAGGCGTCGATCGGGATCGTGCCGCAGGAAATCCTGTTCGACCCCTTCTTCACGCCGAAGGAGACGCTCGACATCTATTACGGCCTCTATGGCGTGCCCAAGGCGAAATGGCGGTCGATGGACCTGCTGCGCGCGGTGCATCTGGAGGACAAGGCCGACGCCTATAGCCGCACGCTTTCCGGCGGCATGAAGCGGCGGCTGATGGTGGCCAAGGCGATGGTCCATTCGCCCCCCGTGCTGGTGCTGGACGAGCCGACCGCCGGCGTGGACGTGCAATTGCGCCAGCAGCTGTGGGAATATGTCCGCGAACTGAACGACGCGGGCACGACGGTGGTGCTGACGACCCATTATCTGGAGGAAGCCGAGGAGCTGTGCGATCGCATCGCGATCATCAACCACGGCAAGCTCATCACCAACCAGCCGACCCGCAGCCTGATCGCGATGGCGCAGGAAAAGGCGGTGGAAGTGACCGTGGATCGCGATCTGGAGACGGCGCCCGACGCGCCCTGCTTCGAAAAGATCGAGCTGAAGGGGCCGCGCACCCTCGTCATCACTTACTCCAAGGACAAGGTGAACGCGGGCGAGGTGCTGGCGGCGTTGCAGGGCGCGGGGCTGGGGCTGGTGGACGTCTCGACCCGCGAGGCCGATCTGGAGGATGTGTTCCTGAACCTCACGCGGGGGCCGCTCGCGGGCTGATCCCGGCGGGCAGGAGAGACCAGAGCCGCCATGGCCGACCATCGCTACGACATCGTCATCATCGGATCGGGCGCGGCAGGGCTGACGGCGGCGCTCAACCTGGCCGATCGATTCCGCGTGGTGGTGCTGGCCAAGGGGGGGCTTTCCGAGGGATCGACCGCCTGGGCGCAGGGGGGGATCGCCGCCGTGCTGGAGCCGGGCGACACGTTCGACAGCCATATCGAGGATACGATCGTCGCCGGCGCGGGGCTGAACGACCGGCGCACGGTGGAATTCGTCGTCGAAAATGCCCCCAAGGCGATCGAGCGGCTGGCCGAGCTGGGCGTGCCCTTCAACCCCGGTGAGGATGCGGCCGAACGCTGGCACCTGACGCGCGAGGGCGGCCACAGCCATCGCCGCATCGTCCATGTCGACGACGCGACCGGCTGGGCGGTGCAGCAGGCGCTGGAGCGGGCGGCGGCCGCGCACCCCAACATCACCCTCGTCACCGATATGGCGGCGATCGATCTGGTCACCAGCCGGCATGGCGTGCGCTATTCGGGCGATGGCCATGTGTGGGGCGTCTATGCGCTGCACCGGCCGAGTGGGAAGGTCGCTTTGTTCACCGCGCGGGCGACGATCCTCGCGACAGGCGGCGCGGGCCGGGTCTATCAATTCTCGACCGCGCCGCGTGGGGCATCGGGCGACGGCATCGCGATGGCGTGGCGGGCGGGCTGCCGCATTTCCAACATGGAATTCAACCAGTTCCACCCGACCTGCCTCTACAATCTGGAGGTGAAGAACTTCCTGATCACCGAGGCGATGCGCGGCGAGGGCGGGCATCTGAAGCTGCCGACGAATGGCCACCGCTTCATGCCCGATTTCGACTCGCGCGCCGAACTGGCCCCGCGCGACATCGTGGCGCGGGCGATCGATCATGAGATCAAGCGGTTGGGCCTGGATTACGTCCATCTCGATATCAGCCACCAGCCGGCCGATTTCGTGATCCACCATTTCCCCACGATCCACGCCAAGCTGCTGACGCTCGGCATCGACATCACGAAGGAGCCGATCCCGGTGGTGCCGGCGATGCACTATACCTGCGGCGGGGTGATGATCGATCTGGACGGACGCACCGACCTGCCCGGCCTCTATGCGGCGGGCGAGGTGACGCAATCGGGCCTGCACGGCGCCAACCGCCTCGCCTCCAACTCGCTGCTCGAATGTTTCGTGTTCGGCGAGGCGGCGGCCAGGCATATCGCGGCGAATTGGGAGAGCCTGCCCGAGCCGCCCGCGATCCGCGAGTGGGACGAGAGCCGCGTCACCGATTCGGACGAGGATATCGTCGTCCAGCACAATTGGCGCGAGATCCGCCGTTTCATGTGGGATTATGTCGGCATCGTCCGCACCACCAAGCGGCTGGAGCGCGCGCTCCACCGGGTCGATCTGCTGCGGAAGGAAGTGGCGGATTATTACGGCAATTACCGCGTCACGAGCGATCTGATCGAGCTGCGGAACCTGATCGAGGTTGCCGGGCTGATCGTGAAATCGGCGCTGCACCGGCAGGAGAGCCGGGGGCTGCACTATACGCTCGATTTCCCCGAGACGCTGCCCGAGGCGGTGGACACGGTGCTGGTGCCTTAAGCGCCGCGAAGGGGCTTCAGGAAGGATTTGTTCACGCGGAGACGCGGAGAAGAAAGAGGAGCGCTTTCTCTTCTTCTCTCTCTCTGCGTCTCCGCGTCTCCGCGTGACTCAAAATTGCGCTGCGCGCGGCATATTCAATCCGCGAAGGTCAGTTTCACCCGCGTGTCGTTATCCAGCGTCTTGTTCGCCAGCGGCATCTCGTAGGCGCGGCGCTTGGGGGAGATGGCGAGCGGCAGGCGGCGCGGGCCGGACAGCGCGAACGCCTCGCCGATCGGGTGGCTGGCCGGGTGGAACATCTGAAATCGGCTGCTCGCGCAGCCGCCGGCCGCGTTGAACATCCCGCGCAGCAGGAAATTGATATCCACCACCGCCACGATCACGCGACATTCGAGGCGCAGGTCGCCCAGCCGGCGATCGGCCTCGGCGGTGCCCGGCGAGAGGATGTCGGCGCCGAGCCGTACCCCGCCGCTGCTGCCCACCAAGGTCCAGCGGCCGGCGGGGATGGCGGGCAGCTCGAAGCGATGATCGGCGTCGAGCGGGACGGGGATGGTGGCCCCGCGCGGCCCCATCAGGGTCAGGCGGAAGGTGGACATGTCCTTGGCGCCGATCGGGCGCAGCCGCCACAACAGCCGCGCTTGCGGGGCGAAGCCGGGGCGGTTCTCGGCGAAGGCGGCCTGCGCCGCGCGCAGCTTGCCGTCGGCGACGCGGAAGGGCTTGCCCGGCGCGGTGACGACGATGTCGTCGCTGCTGAAACCGGGATCGGACGCGGCGGCGGGCGGTGTGGCGGCGGCGAGGAGCAGCGGGAGCAGAGCGATCAGGGTCGATCTCCGATGGGTGTGGCGATCGCAATCATGCGCCGAAAAGCGGCGGGGATAAGGCGGGCGGAGACCGGACAGCAACGCATCGATGCGACCTTGCCCCCTGCCGTGCCGCCGCCCGATGCCTAGATTGTCGCCATGACCCAGAAACCTCTTCGCCAGCCGAGCCTGTTCATCCCCCATGGGGGCGGCCCCTGCTTCTTCATGCCCGATCCCGCCGGTCTGTGGCGGGGTCTCGAAACCTATCTCGCCGGCATCGCCGCCAGCCTGCCCGAGCGGCCGCGCGCGATCCTCGTCGTCACCGGCCATTGGGAGACGCGCGGCTTCGCCTTCACCGGGGCCGAGCGGCCGGCGCTGATCTACGATTATTACGGCTTCCCCCAGCACACCTATGAACTGCGCTACGACGCGCCGGGCGATCCGGCGCTGGCGGCGCGCGCGGCGGGGCTGCTCACGGCGGCCGGGCTGCCCGGCGCGGTCGATCCCGCGCATGGCTGGGATCATGGCGTGTTCGTGCCGATGAAGGTGGCCTTCCCCGATGCCGACATTCCCGTCGTCGCCATGTCGGTCGACAAGAGCCTCGATCCGGCGCTGCACATCGCCGCCGGCCGCGCGCTGGCGCCGCTGCGCGACGAGGGCGTGCTGATCGTGGGATCGGGCATGAGCTTCCACAATATGCGCGGCTATCGCGATCCGCGCTTCACCGAACCCTCGCGCGCCTTCGATGCCTGGCTGACGGCGGCGGCGGAGGCGGCGCCGGAGGAGCGCGCGGCGCTGTTCGCGGGCTGGGCCGATGCCCCCGCCGGGCGCCTGTCGCACCCGCGCGAGGAGCATCTGATCCCGCTGATGGTGGCGGCCGGCGCGTCCGATGCGCCGGGCCGTCACGATTATGGCGAGCTGCTGCTGGAAACGGCGGTGTCGGGCTATCGCTTCGCCTGAAGCGTATCCCGCACCCGCCACAGGATCGCCGCCCCCGCGCGTCCGGCGACGATCAGCGCGACCAGCGACGCCTCCGGCCCGAAGCCGCCGCCCGAGAGCAGATCGGACGCGCCGGGGGTGAGCGCCATCGTGCCGATCCCGCCGATCGGCTCCCCGCCCGAAACCGGCGCGCCGAAGATCCACCCTTGGGTGAAGTTCCACGCGGCATGGAAGCCGATCGCCGCCCACAGCCGCCCGGTCAGCGCATAGACCGCGCCGAGCAGCACCCCGGCCTCGACCGCGATGGCGAGGCCGGCGAACAGCGTCGCGTGCGGATTGCCGAGGTGGAGCGCGCCGAACAGCAAGGCCGACAGGCCGATCGCCCACCAGCCGCCGAACGCGCGCCACAGCAGCCGCAGCACCACCGCGCGCAGCAGGATTTCCTCCATGACGCCGGCGCGGACGGACACGTCGAACGCGGCGGGCGAGCCGGTCGGCGCGTGGAAGACGAGGCTGTACTGGCCGAGGGCGACGAGGATCGCGGCGGTGATCGAGAACAGCAGCAGCCCGCCGGTCAGCCCCGCCGCCAGCTCCAGCCCGCCGCCCGGCCGCCACGCCAGTTCGTCCACCGGCCGCCCCTCGCCGAAATGGACGAGCGCCCAATAGGCCAGCAGCGAGGCGGCGGCAACGAGCGCGGAGATGAGGATCCGCGCATTACCCTTGGGCACCAGCGGCTTGAGCAGGGTGGGCAGGGTGGCGGCGAGGATCACCGCGAAGAACAGCAGCAGCATCCAGGCAAGCGCGATCGCCCAATCGAACCGGCGCGGTTTGAGGACGCGGCTGTGGCCGAGCGTGGGTGGCCGCAGGACGAGCTTGAGCATTCGGATAGTCCCCCCAGAACGTCATCCCGGCCTCGTGCCGGGATCCACCGATCCACGAACGCTGCGGCGATGGCTAGCGTATCGATTGCGTCACGGTGGGCCCCGGAACAAGTCCGGGGTGACGAATATGGGATTTCGCGAAGGAGGCTCACCGCAAAGCGCCCGCTCGCGTCGGCCCGCCGGCCCTGCTACAGCGCGGCGGATGGCCGCCAACCACCTCTATCTCGTCGATGGCTCGGGCTATATCTTCCGCGCCTATCATCGCCTCCCCCCGCTCACCAATCGCCACGGCGTGCCGGCGGGCGCGGTCTATGGCTTCACCACGATGATGTGGAAGCTGGTCGACGAACTGCATCGCGCCGAGGGGCCAACGCATATGGCGGTGATCTTCGATGCCTCGTCGAAGACGTTCCGCAACGATATGTACGATCAGTATAAGGCGCACCGCCCGCCGCCGCCGGAGGATCTGGTCCCGCAATTCCCGCTGATCCGCGACGCGACGCGCGCTTTCTCGATCCCCTGCATCGAGGAGGTCGGGCTGGAGGCCGACGATATCATCGCCTGCTATGCCAAGGCGGCGCTGGCGGCGGGGTGGAAGGTCACGATCGTCTCGTCCGACAAGGATCTGATGCAGCTCATCGAACCGGGCCTCGACATGCTCGATACGATGAACAACCGCCGCCTCGGCCCCGAGCATGTGATCGAGAAGTTCGGCGTGCCACCCGAGCAATTGGGCGACGTGCTGGCGCTGATGGGCGACAGTGTCGACAACGTCCCCGGCGTGCCCGGCATCGGCCCCAAGACGGCGAGCGAGCTGGTCCGCACCTATGGCGATGTCGAGGCGGTGCTGGCGGCGGCCGAGCAGATCAAGAAGCCCAAGCTGCGCCAGTCGCTGATCGACCATGCCGACAATGCCCGCCTCAGCCGTGAGCTGGTGCGGCTGGTGTGCGACCGGCCCCTGCCCGAGCCGCTCGACGATCTGGCGCTGAAGGGCCTGCCGCCCGAGCCGCTGCGCGCCTTCCTGGAGGACATGGGCTTCCGCTCGCTGCTGGCGAAGCTGGGCGGGCCGCAGCCGGCCGCCGCGCCCGCCGCCAGCATCGACGAGGAGGTCGATCCGCCCTTCGTCCACAAGGATTACGAGACGGTGGTCGACGAGGCGGCGCTCGATCGCTGGATCGCGGCGGCCTATGCGGCCACGCAGATCGCGGTGGATACCGAGACCGACGGGATCGATTGCGTGCGGGCGAAGCTGGTCGGCATCAGCCTGGCGACCGCGCCGGGCAAGGCCTGCTACATCCCGCTCGGCCACGGGCTGGCGGGCGACGACCTGCTCGCCGAGCCGCCGACGCAGCTGCCCGCCGAGCTGGTGCTGGCGAAACTGAAGCCGCTGCTGGAGGATCCGTCGATCCTCAAGATCGGCCAGAATCTGAAATACGACCTCATCATGTTCCGCCGCCACGGCGTCGACGTGACGCCCTATGACGATACGATGCTGCTGTCCTACGATCTGGACGCGGGGCTTGGCGGGCATGGCATGGACGATCTGGCCAAGCGCCACCTCGATCATGCCTGCATCGAATTCAAGACGGTGTGCGGCACCGGCAAGACGCAGATCAGCTTCGACAAGGTCGCGCTGCCACAAGCCACCGAATATGCCGCCGAGGATGCCGACGTCACCTTGCGGTTGTGGCGCCGGCTGAAGCCGCGTCTGGCGCGCGAGAAGGCGACGCGGGTCTATGAGCTGGTCGATCGGCCGCTGGTGCCGGTGATCGCCGAGATGGAGCGCGCCGGCATCCTCGTCGATCGCGCCGAGCTGGCGCGGCTGTCGGCCGAATTCGGTGGCGAGATCCAGCGGCTCGAAGGCGTGATCCACGAGGCGGCGGGCGGCCCGTTCACGATCGGCAGCCCCAAGCAATTGGGCGAGGTGCTGTTCGAGCGGCTGGGCCTGAAGGGCGGGCGCAAGGGCAAGAGCGGCGTCTATTCGACCGACGTGAACGAGATGGAGCGGCTGGCGGGCGAGGGCGTGGCCGTCGCGCGGCTGGTGCTGGAATGGCGCCAGCTCTCCAAGCTGAAGGCGACCTATACCGACGCGCTTCAGGCGCAGATCAACCCGGAGACGGGCCGGGTGCACACCAGCTTCGGGCTGGCGACGGCGCAGACCGGGCGGCTTTCCTCGACCGACCCGAACCTCCAGAACATCCCGATCCGCACCGAGACCGGCCGCCGCATCCGTGATGCCTTCGTAGCCGCGCCCGGCAACGTGCTGCTCTCGGCCGATTATTCTCAGATCGAATTGCGGCTGGCGGCGCACATGGCGGACGTTCCCGCGCTCCAGCAGGCGTTCGCGCGCGGCGACGACATCCATAATCTGACCGCGCAGGAATTGTTCGGCGAGGTCAATCGCGACACGCGCGGGCGCGCCAAGACGATCAACTTCGCCATCCTCTACGGCATCTCCTCCTGGGGTCTGGCGGGGCGGCTGGGGGTCGATCGCGGCGAGGCGCAGGCGATGATCGACCGCTATTTCGAGCGGTTCCCCGGCATCAACCGCTATATCGCCGACACGCTCGCCGAGCTGCGCGAGCATGGCTATGTGACCACGCTGTTTGGCCGCAAGACGCATCTTCCCGGTATCAAGGCCAAGACGGTGGGTGAGCGGCAGGCGGCTGAGCGGCAGGCGATCAACGCGCCGATCCAGGGCACCAGCGCGGATATCATCAAGCGGGCGATGGTGCGGATGGGGCCGGCGCTGGCGGCGGCGGGCCTCGGCCATGTCCGCATGCTGCTTCAGGTGCATGACGAACTGGTGTTCGAGGCGCCCGAGGCCGATGCGCCCGCGGCCGCCGAGGTGATCCGCGAGACGATGGCGCGCGCCGCCGAGCCGGCGGTCACGCTCAGCGTGCCGCTGGGCGTCGAAGTCGGCATCGGCAAGAGCTGGGGCGCCGCGCATTGACCGTGGCCCCCGCCGAGCCGCTCAAGGGCCCGGGTGACATCGAGACGCTCGCGCAGGGCGGGCGGACGAATTTCTTCGGCTTCCTGCTGCGGCTGGCGGCGCGCCTTCCGTTCCTCTTCATCGCCGGGCGCTGGTATGGCGCGGAGGCGCTGGGGCGCTTCGCCTACGCCACGATCATTGTCGAGTTCGCGGCGCAGATCGCCACCGTCGGCCTGAAGCGCGGCCTCGCCCAGCAACTCTCCACCACCAGCCGGCCGCACCCCCATGTCGTGTGGGATGGTCTGCTGGTGGGTTTCCTCACCTCGATCCTCGTCGCCGGGTTGCTGATCGCGGTGCCGGAGTTGATGTTCCCCAATTCGATCATCAACGGTTACGATCGGCTGCTGCCGCTCACCATCTTCGGCTGGGTGGCGTCGGACATCGCGCTGGCGGCGCTGGCCTATCGTGGCGACATCGGCGCGATGGTGCGCGCGCGATCGCTGGTCGAGCCGTGGACGATCAGCATCGCCGCCTTCGTGCTGGCCTGGTATTCCACCCGCGACGGCCTGATTCTGGCTTATGTGCTGTCGACCATCGCGGCCTTCGTGGCGTCGCTGTGGCCGCTGTTCCGCTCCTACGGCTGGCCGCGCGGCTGGCGGCCGGCGCCGGTGCGCCTCTATCGCATCGCCACGCGCAACCTGCCGCTGGCGGGCGCCGACGCGATCGAATGGGGCTCGCGCCGGCTGGATATCGCCATGCTCGGCCTGTTCTTCTCCGCGCCGATCGTGGGCATCTATTATGTCGCGCAGCAGGTCGCGTCGCTGCCGCAGAAATTGAAGACCAGCTTCGATCCGATCCTGGGGCCGGTCATCACCCAGAATCTGGCCGCCGGGGACAAGACGGCGGTGGCGCGGCAGGTGCGGCAGGTGGGCTTCTGGATCATCGCCGCGCAGCTCGGCATCGCGCTGGCGCTGGCCATCCCCGGCAAGGCGGTGATGGGTCTCGTCGGGCCGGGCTTCGTCGGCGGCACCGGCGCGCTCGCGATCCTGCTCGCCGCCGAGGCGATCGCCGCGACCGCCGTGGTGAGCGAGGCGGCGCTGATCTATGTCGCGCCCAAGCGCAATCTGGCGATCTCGGTGGCGATGATCGCGCTTCAGGCGGGTCTGTCGGTGGTGCTGGTCGAGCTGGCGCGGCGCGCGCTGCCGGCGATCGAGCGCGCCGGCTGGGTCGGCGAGCGCATGGCCTTCCGCGACGATCCGGTGGCGGCAGCCGGCCCGGCGATCGCGCTGATGGCGGCGCTGGGGCTGGCATCGGTCGCCAAGGCGCTGCTGTTGAAGAAGTTGCTCGGCGGGCGGATTTCGGGCTGGCGCTGGTCCTTGGTATGGGCGGCGCTGGTGGCGTCGGCGGTCGGCTGGGCGGTGACCCGCCTGCCGCACAGCCTCGAATGGGTCGAGCTGGCGTTCGGCGTGCCGCTGATCCTCGGCGTCTATGGCGCGGTCGTCTGGTTCCGGGGCTTCACCACCGATGATCGCGCCCTCTTCCGCAGCAAGAGCGTGGCGGCGTAAGGTGGTGCGTGACGTATATGTTCCGTTCGCCCTGAGCGTCGTCGAAGGGCGTGCGGCCGGACGCAGCGCTTGGCGCACGTCCTTCGACGACGCTCAGGACGAACGGTCAGGGTCTAGGAAGTCATGATGGACCGCAGCGATATCCTCATCCTCGGTGGCGGGCTGGTCGGGCTGACGCTCGCCATCGCGCTCGACCGGCACGGCATCAGCACGATCGTGGTCGATCCGGCCGATCCGGCGACGGTGCTGGGCCAGGGCTTCGACGGGCGTGCCTCGGCGATTTCCAGCGCCTCCTACCGGATGTTCGAGGCGATCGGGGTGGCCGATCGACTGACTGGGCATGGCTGCCCGATCGGCGCGATCCGCGTGACCGACGGGCTCCAGCCCAAGGGCCTGATGTTCGAGCCCGACGCCGACGACGGAGCGCTGGGCATCATGTTCGAGAATCGCCGCCTGCGCACGGTGCTGCACGAATTGAGCGCCGAGGCGCCCAATATCACCATCCGCCGCACCACCGCGAAGCATGTGGTGCGCGACGAGGCCGGGGTCCGCGTCACGCTCGCCGATGGCGGCGAGGTCGGCGCGGCGCTGCTGGTGGGGGCCGAAGGGCGCCGCTCGCCGACGCGCGACGCGGCCGGCATCCGCACGGCGGCGTGGAAATACGACCATGTCGCGATCATCACCTCGCTCGGCCACGAGAAACCGCACGGCGGGATCGCGCACGAAATCTTCTACCCCGCAGGCCCCTTCGCGATCCTGCCGCTGATCGACGATGCCGAGGGGCATCGCTCGGCGCTGGTGTGGACGGTGAAGGCCGCCGACGCGCCCGCCATCCTCGGCCTGCCCGATCGCGCCTTTCTGGCCGAGGCGGAGGCGCGGATGGGCGGGCTGCTGGGGGCCTTGCGGATGGCCTCGGGCCGGTCGAGCTATCCGCTCGGTTTTCACCATGCCGCGCGGATCACCGATCGACGGCTGGCGCTGGTGGGGGACGCGGCGCACGGCATCCATCCGATCGCGGGGCAGGGCCTCAACCTCGGCCTGCGCGATGCCGCCGCGCTCACCGAAGTGCTGGCCGATGGCGCGCGGCTGGGGCTCGACCTCGGCGACGCGCAGTTGCTGGCGCGCTACGATCGCTGGCGCGCGGTGGACAGCTTCCTGGTCGCGGCGGTGACGGACAGTCTGACGCATCTGTTCGGGATGCCGGGGCGCTTGCCGGCGGCGGTGCGGCGCTTCGGGCTGGGCGTGGTGCGCCGCGCGCCGCCGTTGAAGGCGGCGTTCATGGCCGAGGCGCGGGGCGAGAGCGGGGCGATGCCCAGGCTGCTGCGGGGTGAATTGGTTTAACCACCCCCATCGTTCGTCCCGAGCGAAGTCGAGGGACGTGCCCCGAGCGATGCGTCCGGTCGCCCGTACCTCGACTACGCTCGGCACGAACGGGACCGGGTGTTACGGCCCCTGACGGCGCTATTGCAGCGTCGGGTCTTCCGCGTCGGGCGCCATGAAGCTCAGCAATTGCAGCAGCAGGTCGGCGCGGGCCGGCAGGCCCTCGGCTTCCAGCAGCGCCTGCTTGGCGGCGATGTCGAACGGGGCGACCTGGGCGATGCCGTTGACGAGGCCCTCGTCGTCGAGCCGCGCCACCTGATCCCAGTCGATCTCGTAGCCACGCGCGGCGGCCATGCGGCGGGCGTCGCGCTCGATCGCGGCGCGGATCACGGCGGCGAGCGGATCGGGCTCGTCTCCATCCTCCTCGAAGCCATCGGTGGAGGCCTCGATCTGGAGGAAGGCGGTCGGGCGATCGAGCAATTGCACCAGCCGGAAGCGGCTGACCCCCTCCAGCACCAGATTGTAGCGGCCGTCTTCCAGCGCCTGCACGTCGATGATCTTGCCGATGCAGCCGATATCGTAGAGCCGATCGGGGTCGGCGGGGTCGCGTGGCTGGATCATGCCGATGCGCCGCTCGCGCACCAGCGAATCCTCGACCATGGCGCGATAGCGCGGCTCGAAGATGTGGAGCGGCAGATAGGCGCGCGGCAGCAGCAGCGCGCCGCCGAGCGGGAACAGCGAGAGCCGGCGGATATCGGCCATCAGCCGAACAGGATCGCCGACAGGCGGCGGCGGGTGCCGGCGACCCACGGATCCTCCAGCCCGATCGCCTCGAACAGCTTCAGAAGACGCTGGCGCGCGGCGCCCTCGTTCCACGCCCGGTCGCGCTGAATGCTGGCGAGCAGCACGTCGGCCGCCGCGTCGCGATCGCCGGCGGCGACATAGCCGCCCGCCAGTTCGTAGGCCGCCTCATGATCGTCGGGGTCGGCCGCGACCTTCGCGGCCAGCGGGGCGAGATCGTCGACCGGCGCCGCCTCGGCGGCGATGGCGACGGCGGCGCGCGCCTGGGCGATGGCCGCATCCTTGGCGGCCTCGGGCGGCAGCGAATCCAGCAGCGCGGCGGCTTCCTCGGTCGCGCCCAGCATCACCAGCGCGCGCGCCTGCCCGGCGGCGACATGCAGGTCGTCCGGCGCCATCTCGGCGATCTGGGTGAAGATGGAGAGCGCGCGCTCGGCATCGCCCGAGGCCAGCACCTCCTCGCCCATGGCGATCAGCGGGGCGATCTCCTGCTCCTGCCGGGTGGCGTCGCTCTCGATCGGCAGCTGCTTCAGCAGCTGGTCGAGTGTCTGGCTCAGCTGGCGCTCGGTGCGGGCCGACGTCAGGTCCGCGACGAGCTGGCCCTGAAACACGGCATAGACGGTGGGGATCGATTGCACGCGGAATTGCGCGGCGATCATCTTGTTCGCCTCGACGTCCACCTTGACCAGCTTCACGCCCTTCGAAGCATAATCGGCGGCGACCTTTTCGAGCACGGGGCCGAGCTGCTTGCAGGGGCCGCACCATTCCGCCCAGAAATCGAGGATGACGAGGCTCGTCATCGACGGCTCCATCACGTCGCGGCGGAATGCCTCGATCGCCTCGCGCTCGGCCGCACTCATTCCCAGCGTCGCCACGTCATTCTCCCTCATTGCGGTCGTTGCGCATATGGCCCTGCCCCTCGGATCGCCAAGTCAAAATCGGGGCTTGCGGAGCAGGAAACGCCCCGCTAATAGCGCCGCTCCCAAGCGGAGGGCAGGGCCTTTCGCTTCATGGCGCCAGAGCGGGCGTAGCTCAGGGGTAGAGCACAACCTTGCCAAGGTTGGGGTCGAGGGTTCGAATCCCTTCGCCCGCTCCAGTCGGCCGGACGGCCGGTGCAGACTATCGGACATCCTTGGAAAATCCGCAGCCGATGTCGTGCGTGCCCCGCATGTGGGCATTGACATTGGCGCACGGGCGTGAAGCCATACTTTGGCGTCGGCGGATGTGGCCCATGGCTCTGCCGCCACGCCTGGCGCGGAATCCGCTCGATCAGTCAGATCGATTTTCCTGACGACTCGGCGGACAAATCGGCGATTTGTCGCCTATCCCTTTGTTTTTACGACTCTTTAGAGGGCTTGGTGGTCCGATGCCATGTTGCGCCGCAACATGGCCCGTTAAAATCCTGTTGACCGCGACTCGAAAAGGGAGTCTGCATCGAATGTGTGGCAAAAGAGCCGAAATTTCGTCTCGATTGCTGCATTGCCACCAGAATGGATGTAAACGTCCGCCACGGTGACAGGGCATAAGCGCTTAGGGGGACAGGCGTTGAGGAACGACTCCCGGAATCTGCTCGCGAAGCTGGACCGGAGCGACTTTCAGTACCGGAGCTTCTGGGACGAGCGGCAGGCGCGTGACGAGGGCCATTATGGTTGGCCCTTGCTCGATATCGTCTATCAGGCCGCCGTCGGAGAACGCCGGGCTCAGGCTGCCGCGCAGGAAGCGGCGGCCCGGCAGGCGGCTGCGGCCGCTGCTGCCGCCGCCGCGCGTCCACCGATCGCGCCCTTCGCCTCGGCCCACGGCTACGCCTCGCCGCCCGCCCATCCGCATGCCGCGTCCCCCGCGCCTGTCGAGGCGCAGGGCGATGCCGGCCTGTTCGGCCGCTATGCCCCGCCCCGCCCGGTTCCGCCGATGACGCCGCCCCCGGCGCCCGCGCCGGCCCCCGCGGCATCCCCCGCCGCGACGCAGGATCTGTCGTCGCTGCTCCAGAGCTATTCGGGCAAGCGCTGAAATGCCGCTTCTGATCCTTCATTCTCCCAAGGGCGGCGTCGGCACGACGACGCTGGCGGCCAATCTCGCGGCGTGGATCGCGCGGAGCGGCCGGCAGGTGCTCGCGGTGGATTTCTCGCCGTTCGACAATCTCGCGCTGCATCTGCGCCGCGAGGCGCCGACCGCGCCGCCGGCCGAGCATCGCGCCTGGTCCGGTGAAGAGGGTGTCGACGCGCCCGCCGCGCCGCGCCGCGCCGAAGTGGCGCTCGCCCAGCGTGCCGAGGGCTATGGCACCGAACAGCTCATCCAGGAGATCGAGCGCGCGCTGGCGGGCGATCCCGCCAAGCAGCCGCTGGTTATCGCGGACATTCCTTCGGGCGATCAGGCGGTGGTCGATCGCCTCGCCGGGCGCGCCTTCATCCATCTGTGCGTGCTGGCGGCGGACGCCGGTTCGGCCGCGCTGCTGCCGATGCTGATGAACGAGCCGCCGGTCTCGGCGACCGCGCCGCGCCTGCATTATGTGCTCAACCGGATGGACGACCGCCGCGCCGTCGCCGCCCAGTTCGAGCGGCTGCTGCGCTCGGCGGCGGGCGACGATCTGGTCGCGGTGATCCGCGCCGACGAGGCGGTCAACGAGGCGCTCGCCGCGCTGACGCCGGTGTTCGATTACGCCCCGGCCTCGGTCGCGGCGGCGGATATCGCGGCGCTGGCCGATCGGGTCGCCGCCTCGCTCGAGACGCGCGAACCCGCCCCGGCGCCCGCCCCGCAACAACCGCAGGAAGTGACGGCCTGAGATGACCGGAGCAGCCGTCAACGGGAAGATGCAGCGCGGACTCTATCTGCTGGCGGTGATCGTCGTCGGCCTGATCGTGGCCGGCGCGGCCGTGTTCGTGGTGGCGGTGCCGCTCGACCTGTGGGAGCAATGGGCCTTCGGTCTGGTGGTGATCCTGGCCTCGCTGGTCGTGGGGCGGTGGAAATCGCGCCAGGCGACGGTGATGATCTTCGCCCTCTCCTTCCTGGCCTCGACGCGCTATCTCTACTGGCGCACGACGCAGACGCTGGAATTCGACAGCCTGTTCGGCATGCTGCTCGGCATCGGGCTCTATCTCGCCGAATTCTACGCCTACGTCATCCTGCTGCTGGGCTTCCTCCAGACCGGCTGGCCGCTCAAGCGCACCGTGGTGGAGCTGGAGGGCGCGGACGAGGATCTGCCGATCGTCGACGTGTTCATCCCGACCTACAACGAGAGCCTCGCGATCGTGCGCGAGACGGTGTTCGCGGCGATGGCGATGGATTATCCGGCCGATCGCTTCGCGGTCTATATCCTCGATGACGGGCGGCGTGAGGAATTCCGCGATTTCGCTACCGCCGTCGGCTGCGGCTATATCACCCGTGACAACAACCTGCACGCCAAGGCCGGCAACCTCAACGAGGCGATGAAGAAGACGAGCGGCGAACTGCTCTGCATCTTCGACGCGGACCATATCCCGACGCGCGCCTTCCTCCAGCTCACCGTCGGCTGGTTCCAGCGCGACAACAAACTGGGCCTGCTCCAGACGCCGCACCATTTCTACTCGCCCGAGCCCGCCCAGCGGAATCTGGTGATGGTCGAGGATCTGCCGAGCGAGGGCGACCTGTTCTACGGATCGGTCCAGTCGGGCAACGACCTGTGGAACGCGACCTTCTTCTGCGGATCGTGCGCCATCCTGAAGCGTGACGCGCTGATGGAAGTGGGCGGCTTCGCGGGCGAGACCGTGACCGAGGACGCGCACACCGCGCTCAAGATCCAGCGCAAGGGCTGGTCGTCGGGCTATATCAACGTCCGCCTCGCCGCCGGCCTCGCCACCGAACGGCTGGCGCTGCACATCGGCCAGCGCGCGCGCTGGGCGCGCGGCATGACGCAGATCCTGCGGATCGACAATCCGATGCTGGGGCGCGGCCTGCATTTCGGCCAGCGGCTTTGCTACCTCAACGCGATGCTGCACTTCCAGTATCCGCTGCCGCGCATCGTGTTCCTCACGTCGCCGCTCTGCTACCTGCTGTTCGGCTACAACGTGATCCACGCGCCCGCGTCGCTGATCTTCGCCTACGCCGTGCCGCACCTCATCAATTCGTCGCGCGCCTCGACCCGCGTGCAGGCCGGCGAACGCCGCCTGTTCTGGTCGGAAATCTACGAGACGATCCTCTGCTTCCATCTGGTCAAGCCCACGGTGCTGACCCTGTTCAACCCGCGCAAGGGCAAGTTCAACGTGACGGACAAGGGCGGCCTGCTCGACAAGGGCTATTTCGACTTCACCAGCGTGAAGCCGCACGTTTTCACCGCCTGCCTGCTCGCGCTCGGCCTGTTCATCGGCGTGGTGAAGCTGCTGATGCCGGCTACCTACGGCAACCAGTTCGGCACGCTCCTGCTCAACACCGCCTGGACCCTGTTCAGCCTGATGATCCTGACGGCCGCGATCGCGGTGGCGCGGGAATCGCGGCAGGTACGCCAGTCGGTGCGGATCGATACCGTACTGCCGGTGACGGTCTATTTCGCCGACGGCCATGTCGTCGACGCGCACACCACCAACGCCTCGCTCGGCGGCCTCGCGATCGATTTCGATCCGGGCATCCCGCTCGAGGGGCGCGAGATCACCGATGTGGTGATGGAGACGACGACCGGCCGCGCTGCCCTACCCGTGGAGATGATCGCAATGCAGGCCCACAGCGCGCGGGTGAGCTTCAACGATCTCAATCCCGCGCAGGCGCGCGCGCTCAACAATGTCGTGATGGGCCGCGCGGATGCGTGGCAGCCCGACAGGGACGAGGTCGTCAATCGCCCGCGCGGCGGCCTGACGCCGGCGCTGGACGTGTTCCGCGCCGCCGGCTCGGCCATCTTCCAGTCGCGCGGCCCGCGCCGCCGCCGGATGCGCCTGCGCGACAGCGTCGCCGCGCTGCTGATGCTGTTCATGGGGCTGGCGGCGCTGCTGCCGACCGACGCGGCGCGGGCGCAAAGCTCGTCGCAGAACCTCCAGGGCGCCGCCCCCGGCGCGGGCGAAGGCGCGCGCGGTGTCACGACCGATTACAGCAAGGTCGCCGTCGGCATGACGCGCGACATCCGCGCCTCGTTCAAGGATTTCGGCATCGAGGGCCCGGTGCGCCTCGCCACGGTGCGCGGCGAAGTCGGCATCCCCTTCGGCATGCGCCGCGACGAGGTCGCGGTGAAGGCGCAGCTGACGATCAATTTCGCTTACTCGCCGGTGCTGATCGAACAGCTCAGCCGCATGGTGATCCTCATCAATGGCGAGGTCGTCCAGTCGATCCCGCTGCTGCACGCCACCGCCAACAATCTGACGGTGACGATGCCGGTCGATCCGGCGCTGATCGTGCCGGGTGACAATCGCCTCAACCTGCGCTTCCTGGCCCATTACAAGTGGGATTGCGAAGACCCGCTGCACAGCTCGCTGTGGGCCAATGTATCGAACACGCGCTCCTTCCTGGACGTGACGATGCAGCGCCTGCCGACAAGGCCGGACCTCGGCCAGCTGCCGCTGCCCTTCTTCGATCGCCTGTCGGCCGCGCGCCTCGTCCTGCCGTTCGTGTTCGCCGGCAACCCGGACGAGGGCACGCTGGAGGCCGCCGGCTCGGTCGCCTCCTATTTCGGCATGCTCGCCAGCTATCGCGGCGCGACCTTCACCCCGGTCATCGGCGAAATCCCGATGGGCAATGCGGTGGTGTTCATGGCGCCGGGGCAGCAGCTGCCGGGCATGCCGCCGATCCGCGCTTCGGGCTCGGGCCTCGCGTTGATCCCCAACCCGCGCGATCCGCTGTCGATGCTGCTGGTCGTGATCGGCAACAATGCCGCGCAGCTGAAGGCCGCCGCCGCCGCGCTGTCGGTCGGCTCGAAGGCCTTCGGCGGGCAGGCCGTTTCGGTCTCCAACACGCAAATTCCGACGCGCGAAGCCTATGACGCGCCCCGCTGGCTTAACACAAAACGCGTGGTTCGCCTCGGCGAGTTCACCGATCCGCAAGTGTTGCAGGGTTCTGGCCTGCCGCCGGGCGCGCTCTCCTCCACCTTCCGCGTCGCCCCCGACCTGTTCTTCTGGCCGCGCGGTGGCGCCAAGCTGACGACGCGCTACCGCTATCCGACGGCGGCGTGGCTCGATCGCGGCATCTCGCGGCTCGATCTGTCGCTCAACGGCCAATATCTCCAGACCTTCCCGCTGGAGGGGACGACCTGGGTCGATCGCATGACGGGCAAGACCGAGCAGGTCTCGTCGCGCCTGTCCGAACGCTCGGCCGAACTGCCGACCTACGCCTTGTTTGGCCAGAACCGGCTGACCTTCTTCTACGATCTCCAGCTGGCCGACAAACGGCAGTGCCAGGGCACGATCCCGACCGACGTGCGCGTCTCGGTCGACCCGGACAGCACGATCGACGCGACGGGTGCCTGGCATTATGCCCGCCTGCCCAACCTCGCTTACTTCGCCAGCGCCGGCTTCCCCTTCACTCGGAAGGCCGATCTGACCGATACGGTGGTCGTCCTTTCGCCGCAGGCGGGCCTGCCGGGGATCGAGGCCTATCTGGCGCTGATGGGCCGCTTCGGCGATTCCACCGGCGCGCCGGTCACGGGGGTCAGCGTCGTCCGCGCGGCCGACGAGGAGCGGCTGCGCGACAAGGATATCCTGCTGATCGGCACGGTCGGCGATATCGCCACCGCGCCGCTGTTCGAGAAGAGCCAGCTGATGGTGCAGGAGGGGAACATCCGCGTCCGCTCCGCCTCGATGATCGACCGGCTGTTCGGCTTCCTGTCCTCGACCCCGCATGACGAGGTGCAGACGGTCAACCAGTTCCTCGTCACCGGCCAGTCGGTGACGGGCTATGTCAGCTTCCGCTCGCCTTTCACCAGCAGCCGCACCGTGGTGGCGGTGGTGGGCCAGACGGCGGCCGATCTGCCGCCGCTGGTCTATTCGCTGAAAGACCCCAAGGTTAACGCGCAGGTGCAGGGCGACTTCTCGGTCCGCTCGCCGGACGGCATGACCAGCTTCAACGTGACGCCGGGTTACTGGGTCGGCAATCTGCCCGTGCTGGTCCAGACTGGATTCTGGTTCAGCCGCCATCCGTTCCTGCTGGGCGTGCTGGCGGTCATCATCGCGCTGCTGATCTCGGTGCCGGTCTACTTCTACCTGAAGTCGGTCGAGCGGAAGCGCCTGTCGCGGAACGAGGAGGGTTGATGGCACCGCGCGTCCTGACCCTCCGTTCCGCTCTGTTCCTGTCGACGGCCGCCCTTGTTGGCGGCGTCGGTGCGAATCCGGGCCTCGCGCAGCGCGCCGGCGCCGCTTCCGAAGCGGCGGCGGCCGATGCCGCGGCGGCCAGTTCGGCGGCGCGCGCCTCGGCGGTGGCTGCCAAGGGCGGGGCCGCCGGCACCGCCGCGCTGCTGAAGCAGGCGCAATATTGGAAGGGCAAGAACCGGCCCGATCTGGCGATCGCGGCGCTGCGCCGCGCGCTGGCGGTCGATCCGAACAACGCGCAGGCCAAGGCGCTGCTCGTCGAATATTCCAAGCCGCCCGCGCTGCCATCCAATTCGGGGGTGCAGATCAGCGAGGGGCCGAAGACCAGCGGCAACGCCAGCACTCGCCTCGGCGATCGCGCCGCCGCGCAGGTGGCCGGCACGCCGCAGATCGGCGACGACAGCACGCCGGTGCCCGCCGATGTCGCCGGCGGCCGCCGCGCCTCGCCCGCCACGACGGGCGGCAACACCGGTCCGCGCACCGTCCGCCCCACGCCGCCCAAGCCTTATGTCCGCAGCGCGGCCGATCAGGCGGGCGAATATCGCATCGCCGGCTTCAAGGCGATCGAGGAGGGCAAGCTGGCCTATGCCGAGGATCGCTTCCGCGCCGCGCTGAAGATCAACGGCAATGATTATGACGCGCTGGGCGGCATGGGCATCGTCCGGCTGCGCGGCGGTCGCTTCGACGAAGCGCGCCAATTGCTCGATCGCGCCAGCAAGGGGCCGGGCGGGTCGAAGTGGAACGCCGCGCGCCAGTCGGCAGTGTTCTACGGCCAGCTCCGCGTCGCCCAGGCGGCCAGCGCGGGCAACCGTCTCGCGCAGGCCGAGGCGGCGACCAAGGCGCTCAACCCCAGCGACGCGCGGCAGGACGCGCTCGCCCGCTCGCTGCTCGGCGACATCTATGCCCGCCAGGGTCGCTATGCCGAGGCGATGCAGATGTATGCCTCCATCCCCAACGGGGGTGGGGCCGCCGGTCGCCAGTCGGTGATGGACATCCAGACCCGCCAGACGCGCCTCGCGGCGATGCAGGCGGCCTCGCGCGGCGATTATGCGGGCGCCGAGCGGATCTTCCAGCAGGCGATGGTGGCGGGCTCGACCGATCCGTGGCTGCGCTACGAATATGCCCGGCTGCTCGTCGCGCAGAATCGGGTGCAGCAGGCGGACGGGGTGATCGGCCCGCTGACGCAGTCGAACCAGTCCGAGGCGCTCTACGCCGCCGCGCTCTATTCGTCGCAGGTCAACCGCCCGCAGGCGGCGGAGCAATTGATGAGCCGCGTGCCGGCCGCCAGCCGCACGCCGCAGATGAACGCCTTCGTGCTGGAACAGCGCGCCAATTCGGCCGTCGCGCAGGCCAAGGCGCTCGCCGCCGCCGGCCGCACGCCCGAGGCTCTGGGCCTGCTCCGCCAGCTCGCCTCGCAGCCGCTGTCGATCGCGGGCGCGGGCGCGGTGTGCGATGCGCTCTACACGCTGGGTGATACGCGCACCGCCGTCGCGCTGGCGCAGTCCGCCGCCGCGCAGCCGGTGATCCCGGAACCCGACAGCTATCAGGGCATCGTCGTCACGCTCGCCAAGGCGGGGCTGGATCAGGTGGCGGTGCCGCTCGTCTCGCGCATCTCGGCGCAATCGGGGCAGAATCCGTACAACAGCCGCTCGATGGCGCGCCTCAACGCGCTGCTCGCCGCCAGCCAGGCCGATCGGATGCGCTTGCAGGGCCAGTACGCCCCCGCGTTCGAGCTGCTCCAGAACGCCTATCAGACCTCGCCGGGCGACGTGGACATCCTGGCCGCGCTGGCGCGTCTGTATCAGGCGGGCCGCCTCTATCCGCAGGCGGAGACGGTCTATGGCCTCGTCCGCCAGCAGCGGCCGAACGACGTGGGCAACCTCATCGGCTTTACCGACGCGGCGCTGGGCGCGGGCCATATCGAGGCGGCGCGCGAAAGCGCCGATCTCGCGCTGCGCCTCGCCCCCGGCGAGCCCGACATCTTCCTGCTGATGGCGCGGATCGAAACGGCGCGCGGCAAGCAGAACAATGCGCTGCGCTGGTTGCAGCAGGCACGCGACATCAAGGGCCGCCAGACGATGGTCTATGGCGCGCAACTCTCGCCGACCAACCCGTTCGTCGGCGCGCCGATGCAGAGCGCGCCGCAGCCGATCAATCCCTTCGCGCTGACCCCGCGCGCGGCCACGCCCGGCCTGCCCGGCGGCTATGCGCCGGGAGGTTATCAACAGCCGCGTTCACCTTTTTCCTTCGCCCCGATTCACACACCCGCGCCCCTGAATTACGGTGCGGCAACGCAAGTGCTGGAAGGCTAAGACATGCCCGTCGACTATCAGCCGCCGATGGACGTCCAGACCGCACCGCCGGGCTATTACCAGCCCGCGCCGGCGCTGCCCTACGCGGGCAACGCCGATGCCCAGCGCTATATGGCGGATCAGGGCGCTCAGGCCGGCGCCGGCTATGGCATGGTGCCGCCGGTCACGCCGCAGCCGATCAGCCAGGCCACCTATCAGGATAGCGGCAGCAACCCCTTCGCGGCGGCCCAGCCCGCCGTGGCGCAGGGCCTGCCGGGGGCGACCTACCAGCCCGCGCAATATGCGCCGCAGCAGAGCTACCAGCCGGCCTACCAGCCCGCGCAATATGCGCCGCAGCAGAGCTACCAGCCGGCCTACCAGCCCGCGCCGGTCTACCAGCAGGCGCCCCAGTATCAGCCGCAATATCAGGCGCCCGTCTATCAGCAGGCCCCGGCCTATCAGCCGGCGCCTAGCTACGCGCAGCCGCAGCAGCAGGCCTACCCCACCTATCGCGCGCCCAGCGAGCCGGCGCTGACCTACCCGACCGAGGCGTACAGCCGCCAGGGCTTCGGCACGCAGACCTATGGCAATGCCGATTATGCGATCGCGCCGAGCCAGGGCTATGCCGCCGCGCCACGCCCGACCTATCAGCCGGCGCCGGTCTATTCGCTGCCCGCCTACACGCAGAGCTATGCCGCGCCGAGCTATGCGGTGCCGGTCTACAGCCAGCCCGCGCCCCAGCCGGTGTATAGCGCCCCCGCTCGCACCGTGGCGAAGGCCGCGCCGCGCCGGACGTGGAAGAAGACCGCCAAGGTCGCCAAGGCCAAGCCGCGCACCAATTGGGCGGCGCGCACCCAGCAGCCGGTGACGCAGACCTACACGGCGACCGCGCCGGTCCAGCAATATGTGCAGCAGCCTTATGCCGCGCCGGCGCAGGCCTATCAGCCGGTCAGCCCGCAGCTGAACTACGGCACGCCGAACTACGCCCCCGCGCCGACCTACGCGCCGGCCCCCAGCTACGCGCCGAGCGCGCCGCTCTCCTACGCCGAGCCGACCGTCGGCTATGGCGGCGATCCCGAAATGGACCGCATCAACGCCGAGATCGCCTCGCTCTCGGTGGATAACGGGCCGCGCGTCGAAGGCGGCATGGGCGTGCGCTACCGCGATGGCGACGTCGGTCTCGGCCGGCTGACCGAAGCCTCGGGCCGCATCGCCGCCTCCACCGGCCTCGGGCCGGGCCGGGTCGAGCTGAGCGCCTCGCCGGTCTATGTCGATGCCGGTCGCCCGACGGGCACGGCGCTCGCCCGCTTCGGCACCAACCCGCTGCCCGCCGCCGAAGCGGTGGCCGGCAATTTCACGCCGGTCTACCCGGGCGCGCCGAGCCAGCACGACAGCGGCGTGGCCGTGCGCCTCGCCTATGACACCGGCAGCCTCCAGCTCGATGGCGGCACCACCCCAATCGGCTTCGGCAAGACCGAGATCCAGGGCGGCGCCCGCTTCGCCCCGCGCCTCGGCCGCGACATGACCGCGCGCATCTTCGCCGAGCGCCGCCCCGTCACCGACAGCGTCACCTCCTATGCCGGTTCGGTCGATCCGGCGACGGGCGCGCGTTGGGGCGAGGTGATGAAGAACGGTGGCGGCGTCGGCATCTCCTACGACAAGGGTGCCGGCGGCGGCTTCTATGCCGATGTGAACTATTACTATTATGATGGTCGAAACGTTCGGGAAAATTACTCGGTCGAGGGCAATGTCGGCGGTTACCTGACCGCGTGGCGCCGCGACACGACGAGCATCACGATCGGTGCGAACGTCAATTACCAGACCTATGATAACAATCAGAACTTCTTCTCCTACGGCCATGGCGGCTACTTCAGCCCGCAGCAGTATCTCGCGGTGTCCTTCCCGCTGCGCTACCGCACGATCTCCGGGCCGCTCAGCCTCGACGCGACCCTGACGCCGGGCTTCCAGACCTATCGCCAGGATGGCGAGAACGTCTTCCCGACGTCCGATCCGCTCCAGGCGCAGCTGCTGCGCTTCCGCCAGGGCAACAATGCGGTGCTGGCGCGCTACGACGGGACGAGCAAGAGCGGCTTCGGCGTCGCCTTCCAGGGCGTGGGCTGGTATCGCGTCTCGCCGCAGACGGCGGTGGGCGGCGAACTGCGGCTCAACACCTTCGGCGGCTATAACGAGGCGCAGGCCATGCTCCGGCTCCGCCAGTCGCTGGGAGCGACGCGATGATCTTCGCCTCGCGGGACGACAAGCCGACCAAGAAGAGCGAGGGCGCACCCGAGCCGGAACTGCCGCCCGACGTGGCGCCGCACACCGAACTCGGCGCCCCGCCGCTGACGACCGCCATCCCCGAGCCGCATGTCGAGGCGATGACGCCCGAACTGCCGCCGGCCTCGTCCTACGCGCCGCTCGATCCGCCGCCGGCCGAGCCGCCCGCGATGGCGCTGCACGAACATGCCGCGACCCTGCCGCCGCCCAACGCGCCCTTCGCGGTGACGACGGCGCTGGTGGTGGCGCTGCTCGACGAACTGGCCGAGGTCGCCGCCGGATCGCAGGGGCGCAATTTCCTCACCGCGCTGGGCCGCCGCATCGCGCTGCGCCACCCGCTCGCCATGCCGACCAACCTCGTCGAGATGGAAGCGCAGTTGAACGGCGTGTGGCACCTGCTGGGCTGGGGCAAGACCCGGCTGCTGGCGGGGCAGGGCGGCATCCGCATCGTCCACCACGATTGGCCGGCGGCGCTCGCGGGCGACGACACCAGCCACTGGCCGGATGCCTTCCCGATCCTGCTGTCGGGTGCCTATCACGCCTGGTTCCAGGCGCTCGGCGCGCCCGACGATCTCGTCACCGAGGTGACGGCGCTGAACCGCATGGCCATCGAACTGCACCACGGCCCGCGCGAGCATTGATCCCGGCGTGCCGTCGCGGCACGATGGCGGGATGATTTCGACCGATAATATCCTCCCCGATACGGGGAGGTGGCAGCCCGCAGGGCTGACGGAGGGGGCTGACCCCATAGCGCGGCGCTTGTGGCGAGCCCCCTCCACCACCGGCTCTGCCGGCGGTCCAGTTTCGGGTCGATCATGCCCCCGGCATGATCTTGAACTGCCGGGGGCAATCCAACCCGAAACTCCCCGTGCCGGGGAGGAATTTGATGCCTGATCGCCCTTCGATCGGCATCATCCTCCACGATTTCTCTCTCGGCGGGACGGAGCGGATCGCGACGCGGCTCGCGCAGCGCTGGGCCGATCTGGGGTGCCGGGTGGTGATCTTCTGTGGCTCGCGATCGGGCGGCATGTCCTCGCTGCTGCACGAGGGGGTCGAGGTGGTCGAGGCGCGGCCGGCGATCCGCCGGGCGAAACGATCGCGCGTGGCGCTGGCGCGGGCGGCGGCGCGCTATTTCGGGCGCTATCCGGTCGATATCTGCTTCGTGCCGGGCAATTTCCACTGGCCGGTAGTCGGCCCGGTGGCCCGGCTGCGCGGACGGCGGCGGCCGAAGGTGGTGGTGCAGGTCAGCGCCGCGCTGCGCAAGCCGCAACGCAACAAGATCAAGCAGATCGCCTTCGATCTTCGCATGCGATGGTTGCTGCGCGGTGCCGATGCGATCGTCACGTTGGCGGTGGTGGCCGAGCGCCAAGCGGGCAAGCTGCTCCGCCGCTCGCTGATCCGCACCATCTCGCTCCCCGCGATCGACGATGACGCCCCCGGCCCGCTGCCGGTGCCCGATGGTCCGCCGATCATCCTCGGCGTCGGCCGGCTCGTGCCCGAAAAGGGTTTCGCCACGCTGATCGCCGCCTTCGCCCGCACCGCCGATCCGGCCGCGCGTCTGGTGATCGTCGGCGCCGGGCCGGACGAGGATCGACTGCGCGGGATCGCCGAGGCCGAGGGGGTGGCCGATCGGGTCGAACTGCCCGGCTTCGCCGCCGATCCCCGGCCGTGGTTCGATCGGGCGCGGCTGTTCGTCCTGTCGTCGCACTACGAGGGCTATGCCGCCGTGCTGGTCGAGGCGCTGGCGGCGGGGCGGATGGTGGTGGCGACCGATTGCACGCCCGCCGCCGCCGAACTGGTCGATGACCCGGCGGTGGGCCAGGTCGTGCCGATCGACGATCCCCAGGCGATGGCGCACGCGATCGACGCTCTGCTCGCCACGCCGCCGACCGATCCGGCGACCTTGGCGGCCAAGGTCGAGCGGTTCCGCATGGGGCCGGTGGCCGAGGCGTATCTCGGGCTGTTCGCGGGGCTGCGCGGGCGGCGCTGATGCGGATCGCCTATGTCATCAATTCGGTCGAGGGCGGGGGCGCGGCGCTGCCCGTGCCCTCGCTCACGCGCGTGCTGCGCGATGCAGGGGCGGAGGTGGTGGTTCTGGCGCTCACGCGCCGCGATGGCCGCGCGCTGCCGGCGATGGACGCGAGCGGGCTGGAGGTGCGGGTGCGGCCCGGTGGCGAGCGCGACCATCGCGCGGCGCTCCGCTGGCTCGACGCGCAGGTCCGCGAATGGCGGCCGACGCATATCTGGACCTCGCTGACCCGCGCGACCCTGCTGGGGCAAATCGTCGGCCTCAGGCGGCGCATCCCCGTCGTGAGCTGGCAACACGCCGCCTTCCTCAAGCCCGCCAACCTCTTCCTGCTGCGGCGGATGCAGCGCCTGTCGCGGCTGTGGATCGGCGATTCGGAGGCGATCACCCGGCTGACGGCGGAGCGGCTGCGCGTGCCGCCCGATCGGCTGATGCAATGGTCGATCTTCCGCGCCGACCCGGATGCGCCTCAAGCGGCGGCGTGGCGGGCGGGCGAGCCGGTGCGGATCGGCTCGCTCGGCCGGCTGCATCCGGTGAAGGGCTATGGCTGGCTCGCAGAGGCGCTGGCCCGCCTATCAGGCACGACGCCCTATCGGGCGATCATCGGGGGGGACGGCGCGGAGCGCGAGGCGCTGGCGGCGACGGGGCGGCTGGATCTGGCGGGCTATGTCACCGATCCCCCCGCCTTCCTCGCCGGGCTGCACCTCTACGTCCAGCCGTCGCGCTCGGAGGGGTTCTGCGTGGGCGCGCACGAGGCGATGGCGGCGGGGCTGCCGGTGATCGGATCGGCCACCGGCGAGATGCGCCATTCGATCGTGCCGGGCGAAACGGGCTGGCTGGTGCCGCCGGGCGATGTCGGCGCGCTGGCCGAGGCTCTGGCGGCGGCTCTGGCGGATCCGGTGCGGTTGCGGGCCATGGGCCAGGCGGCGCGGGCGCGGGTGCTGGCGCGCTATGGCCCGGCGGAGTTCGAGGCGGCCGGGCTGGCGATCGTCACGCGATTGCGGGAGATGCTCTAGAAACTTGCGCTCGCGCCCAGCCGCATGTTGCGCGGCCGCTGCGGCGTATATTGGTCGCGCGCCGCCACGCCGAACGGGTTGCCGATCGCGAAGCGGTTCGAGCGTTCGTTGAGCAGGTTGCTCAGTTCGGCGAAGAAGCCGATTCCGCCGGCCGTGTAGCGCGCCGCCACCCGCGTTTCGAGATAATCGCCCTGCGGGATCGCCAGCACCGTCCCCAGCCCCAGCGACGAATGGCCGACATAGCGCCCGCCGGCATCGAGGCTGAGCGTGCGGCCCTTCGCATAGTCATGCTTCCACCCGCCCGACAGCGTGACGGTGACGCGCGGCGTATCGGACAGCGACTGGTTGGTCGCGGCGACGAATTCGGGCTCCGGCCGGGTCAGCTTGCTGCGGGTGAGGACGAGCCCGGCATTGGCGTTCCAGCCGCCGCGCCCCAGCCAATTGCCGAGCAATTCCAGCGTCGCCAGCCGCCCGTTGCCGAGATTGCCGGTGTAGGGAAAGCCGAAGCGATCGACCAGATCGGCCTGGATATCCAGCCAGCGCGCATAGGAAATGCCAGCCGAGCCCGACAGGCCATATTGGCCGCCACGCGCCAGCCGTACCCCCGCCTCGCCGACATGGATCGAATCCGATCGGTAGTTGGCGACCCGGCCGACGCCGCGCGCCACCGCCAGCCCGGCGGTGCGGAAGCCCTGGCTGTAGCGCGCATAGCCGCTGATGCGCGGGCTGAGCTGGATCGCGGCACCCAGGCTGGGGTCGGCGCGCTTGCTGGTCTGGCCCCGGATGATCGCGCTGGTGACGCGCGTATCGGGCTCGCCATCCATCCGCGCCGTCGTATAGCGTAGCCCGCCGGTGACGCTGAGCGGCCCGAATAGCGGCACCGTCGCCTCGCCGAACAGGGCGCGCTCGCGCGTGCGGTTGGTGACGCCGACGATGTCGCGCGGGGTGGCGAGGAAGCCGATGCGGCGTGCCTTCGCCGTCGTGTCGCGCACCCGCGAGGCGCCGATCACCCAGCTCAGCCCGCCCGCGCTGGTGCGCGACAGCCGCGCCTCTTGGCTGGTCATGCGGATGCGGCCATCCTCGTCATAGGCGACGGGCGCCGTCGATGTCGCGCGGGTCGCCTCGTAGCGCTGATTGGTATCGTGCCACACCCGGCCCATCGACACGACCAGATTGAGCCCGCCCGACCAGCGCTTGGCCAGCGTGCCGCGCGCCAGGACGTAATCGTCCTCGAACGGCTGGGCGATCGCCGATCGGCGGGTGAGGCCCGTGAGGCCGAGCTGGCCATATTGCAGATCGGGCGCGGTGATCGTCTGGCCGATGACGCCGATATCGAGCCGCCAGCCATCCAGCGGCTCGATCCTGAGCGCGGCGCGGCCGCCGGTGGTGCGCGTCTTGTTGACGTTGCGCTCGCGCTGGCCCACGTCGTCGATATAGCCGCCCTCGATCTGGCGGTAGCCGAGCAGGCGGATGGCGGTGGACGGGCCGAAGGAGAGGTTGCCGACGCCGGCGACCTCCTTGCCGAGCGCGCCGCCTTGCGTGGCGGTCACCCCGCCCTCGATCATGCCCGAGGCCTCGCCCAGCACCGGCTGGCGCGGCATCAGCCGGATCACCCCGCCGAGCGAGCCCGCGCCGTAAAGCGTGCCCTGCGGCCCCTCGAGAATCTCGGCGCGGCGCATGTCGAGCAGGGCGAGGTTGGGATCGGGGCCGTTATAGCCCATTCGCACCTCGGCGAAATAGGTGCTGGCGGTCGACTGGGTGGGGCCGGTGAAGCTCGAATCGGCGATGCCGCGAATGAAGAGCTTGTTGCGGCCCGATCCCAGCTCGGTCTGTTGCAGGATCGGGCTCTGGCGGACGAGCCACGAGGTGGCATCCGCCCCGAACGGCGCCGAGGCATCGCTGCCGTCGAGATCGACCACCACCGCGCTGCCGGCGAGCTGCGACAGCGCCATCTCGCGCTTGCCGGCGGTGACGACGATTTCGGAGGAGGGCGCGGGCGAAGCCCGGGGCGCGGCGCGGGCGACGACGGCAGGCTGCGGGCGGGGCTTCGCGCGCTCCAGCCGCCATGCCCCCGGCCCCACCGCGACCGCCGCGAGGCCACTGCCCGCCAGCAACCGATCGAGCGCGCGGGCGACGGGCATTCGCCCTTTCAGCGCGCGCACCGCCGTGCCCGGCACCACCAGATCGACCCCGCCGATATCGATATTGGCCTGCCGCGCCAGCCGTTGCAGCGCCACCTCGAGTCGTCCGCCCGGCACGTCGAAAGCCGATACGCCCTGCGCCGCGACCGGCTGGCCGGCGGCGAGGACGATCAGGGACGCAACAATGCGGAGATCAGCTCTGCGGTACACCCGCGCTACGTGGCGCAATCGTCCAGCCGCGTCCACTGCGTGTCGCACGCGCGCCCGCCAGCGCCGTCAGCGTGGCGACCACCTCGTCGTCGGGGCGATCGGTGCGCAGCGATCCGGTGAAGGCGGTATCGGCCAGCTTCGGCGCGACGGCGAGGTCGATGCCGGCGGTGCGGCGCAGATCCTCGGCCACGCGGCGCAGCGGCACGGCATGGAATTCCAGGCGATTGTCCCGCCAGCCGCCGATGCCCTCGGCATCGATCTTGTCGAGCATGATGCTGTCGTCGTCGTCGCGCATCGACAGGGTCGCGCCGCGCTTCAGCAGCACCGCCTCATGATCGGGCTGGAACATCACCGCGCCTTCGGCGACGGCCACGTCGAGCGCCGGGCCGGCACGGCGGACGTTGAACACGGTGCCGATGTCGCGCAGCCGCACCCCGCCAGAGACCACCTCGAACGGATGCTCGGCGTCATGATGCACGTCGAACACCGCCTCGCCCGATTCGAGCGTCGCGATGCGCGGATCGGCATGATCCAGCACCACGCGGGTGGCGCCGTTCAGCATCACCTTCGTGCCGTCGGCCAGGGTCACGGTGCGCTGCACGCCGGGCGCCGTCTCGACGACATAGGGCCGCGCGGTCTGCGCGGTGGGCAGCACGGCCATGCCGATCGCGGCGGCGGCCGCCATGCCGGTGGCCCAGCCCGACATCTTCCACGCCTTGCCGCGCCACACCGGTCTCACCACCGGCGGGGCCACGGGCAGCTCGATCATCGGCGAGGCGAGCGCCTCCTCCTCGATCGTCAGGCGGTCATAGGCGTCGGCGTGCGCCGGATCGGCCTCGAGCCACAGCGCGAACGAACGCCAGACATCGGCCCCGCCATCCGCGAGACGCAGATGCCAGTCCACCGCCTGTTCCATCGCCAAAGTGCCGGTCGAGTCCACGTTTCTATTCCCCTGTCACCTTTCAGACGTCACGCCCGCGCCGCATCCACACCTTCCCCGTCACGAATTATGTGAATCGCCCGATAGGCCCGCTGCAAATGCTTCTCGACCGGGCTCACGCTGATCTCCAGATCGGCGGCGATCCCTTTGCGCGAGGCCCCCTCGAAGCGATAGGCGCGGAAGATCGCCGATGTCCGCTCGGGCAGCGCGGCGATGGCGCGCTCCATCTCGGCCAGCCGCTCGCGCGAGATCAATGTATCCTCGGCGGTGGCATATTCGGCATGGCTGGGCTGCACCTCGCTCCAGCCCTGTTCGCGCTGGATGCGGCGCGCGGTCGAGCGGCGATGATCGAGCGCGAGGTTGCTGGCCATGCGGAACAGATAGGCGGCCGGATCGGCCAGCGGCCCGGTGGCGGTCGCCTCCAGCTTGAGCCACAATTCCTGCAACAGATCCTGCGCCAGATCGGGATCGCCCAGACGCGACGAGAGCAGCCGGAGCAGCATGGGCCGCTCCGCCAGAAACACCGCCTTGAGCCCGCCCGCACTCATTGCCGGAATCCCGAAACGCGACTGGACCGGGCGAACATCGCCGCCAGCAGCAGCGCCGACACTGCCCCCTGCAATGCCGCATGCCACCCGGCCCCGGTCGAGGGCAGCCACCATAGCAAAGGCGGCAGGGCTGGATAGAGGGCGATATTGACCACCAGCGCCACGACGACCGACTTTTCGGCCAGACCCATGGCGGTGAGCGCCGAGGCGATCGGCGTGGTCGCCAGATTGGCCGCGCGGCCCGCCGCCACCAGCACCAGCAGCAGCCCGCCGCCGGCGAAGCTCGGCCCGCCGATCAGCATCAGCAGGTGCCCGCCCGCCGCCGCCAGCACGAGCAGGATCACCGATCCCGCCAGCGCCATCAGCCCGGCGCCGCGCCAGACGGTGAGGCGCAGCCGCGCCATCTCGCCGCGCGCCGCCAGCTCGGCCAGCACCGCATAGCTCGCCTGCCCCAGCAGCACCGCCGGCTGCTGCAACACCGCCGAGGCGCGCTGGGCGAGCGCGAACAGCCCCGCCGCCGCCGGCCCCAGCACCCAGCCGATCGTCACCGGCGTCAGGTTCGGCGCCAGTTCGCGCAGGGTGATGTCGAAATTGGTGAGCAGGATGAAGCGGCCGAAGCCCTGGTTGCCGGCCCCCACCCCGCGCCAGCGGCCGCGCGGCGTGGCGTTGTCGGTCAACCGCCCCCAGCTCCGCCACGCCAGCGCCCACATCGCCAGCCCCTCGGCCACCGCCGAGACCAGCCAGGCCGCGAGGAAGCCGATCAGGCCCGCGCCCGTCCCCCAGGCGATCAACGCGCCCACCAGCCGGACGAGCGGCTGGACGGTCTGGTGCACGCCGATCAGGTCGAAGCGCTTGTCGAGCTGGAGCAGCCCCTGCGGCGTCGCCCGCACCGTGCCGATCACCGCCAGGCTGTAGACCATCGCCGCCGTCACCGTCTGCGGCGACCAGCCGAGGCGCGGCCCGACCAGCGGGGCGAGCGCCGCCGCCACGACCAGCGCCGCCACGCCGCAGCCGATTTCGATCAGCGCCATGTGGCGGATGATCGCCGCCAGCCCCTCGCGGTCGCCCGCCTCCAGCGCCAGCGCGCCATAGCGCACCACGCCGTGGAAGCCCGAGAAGGCGACGACGCTGCCGATCAGGATCGCATAAGCGTTGACCAGCACCAGCACGCCATAATCGTTCACCCCCAGGGTGCGGCTGGCCAGCACGAGGTAGACGAGGCTCACCACCCCCGCCGCCGCCTTGCCGCCGAGCAGGTGGGCGAGATTGCCCATGATCCGCTTCAGCGCGCCCGGCGGGCTCGCGGGCGGAGGGGCAAGTGCTTCATCGGGCGCGGAAACCGGGCTCATCCCCGCCTGATAGGACCGGGTGCGGCGAAGGTCGAATCCACGGGGTCACGAATTTTATGCAAGTTTTGCGGTGAAACGGGTGTGGGTTTTCCGGGGGGGTGCCGTCCTGTCGATATGCGGGCAGGCTTCTTCTTCAATCACGACCAGGTTCACCAGGTGGCGCATGCGCTGCCGATCGCGATCGCGCTCCACAAGAGCGTGCCCGCCGCCGAGGTCGTCGTCGCCACCACCAATGCGCGGTTGACCGCCGAGGTGAAGCGGATCCTCAGCGTCGCGGGCGTGCGCCTGCCGATCGTCGAGCTGGGCCTCACCCGGCGCGCGACCCGCTTCCTGGCGGGCGCGCTGGAGCGGGTGCTGCCGGCAACCAAGCTGTGTATCTACGGCGACAATCTCGATTTCTTCCGCAGCCTCGACGCGCTGGTCGTCGCCGAGAAGACCTCGCTGATCCTGAAGAGCCGCTACGGCCTCGATCATCTCAAGATCATCCACACCCGCCATGGCGCGGGCGACCGGGCGATCGGCTTCGACAAGGCAAGCGCCGGCTTCGATCATGTCTTCTGCTCCGGCCCGAAGATCCGCGAGCGGCTGATCCGTGAGGCGGGTGTCGCCGCGGAGAAGATCAGCACGGTCGGCTATCCCAAGTTCGATCTGCTGCCGAGCGTGCCGGCGCGCCTGCCCTTCCAGGCGAACGGCAAGCCGACGGTCGTCTACAATCCGCACCCGAGCCCGCACCTGTCGTCCTGGTATCGCCACGGGCAGGCGGTGCTGGAGCATTTCCTCAACGACGATCGCTACAATCTGATCTTCGCGCCGCACGTCATGCTGTTCCACCGCAGCTTCGTGCTGACGATCGACAAATTCCGCATCGATCGCCCCGGCCAGATCGCCGACGTCGTGCGCAACGCGCCCAACATCCACGTCGATCTCGGCAGCGCCGCCTCGACCGACATGAGCTATACCAGCGCCGCCGACATCTATCTCGGCGACGTCTCCAGCCAGATTTACGAATTCCTCCACCGCCCGCGCCCGTGCCTGTTCCTCAACAGCCATGGCGTGGCGCATCGCGGTGACGCCAATTACCTGCACTGGCAGGCGGGCGAAGTGATCGGCGGGCCGGACAATCTGGGCGAGGCGCTCGACCGTGCCGTCGCGACCCACGATCGCTATCGGCCGGCGCAGCGCAGCCTGTTCGAGCGCAGCTTCGACCTGACGGCCGAACGCTCGGCCGATCGCGCCGCGCGCGTGCTGGCCAATTTGCTCGCGCCGACCGCCCCCACCGCGATCGACCGCCGCCGCCCCGACCGCCGCGTCGCCGCCGCCTGATAAAATCCGTGCTCCTGCGCAGGCAGGAGCCTAGGGTTACGGAGGGCATCGCTCGCCACGCTGGGCTCCTGCCTTTCGCAGGAGCACGGCAGCGGTACGGTACGACGGAGCTGGGCATGGGCCTGCGTAAGGATATCTGGCGCCCCGCGATCGTCGCGGCGCCGCTCGCCGAGATCGTCGCGCGCGGATCGATCGAGGGGCTGCCGCTCCACTGGCTGCCGCCGATGGGCAGCTTCCGGTTTCTGGCCGACCCCTTCGGCCTGTGGCGCGACGGCCGGCTGCATGTGTTCGTCGAGACCTATGATTATCGCGTGCGGGTCGGCTCGATCGAACTGCTGATCTACGACAGGGATTTCCGCCTGCTCGAACGCGGCCCCGTGCTGGTCGAGCCATGGCACCTCTCTTACCCGACGATCTGGGAGGCCGAGGGGGAAACGTGGATGCTGCCCGAGGCGCATCGCTCGAACGCCCTCACCCTCTACCGCGCCCGCGCCTTTCCGTGGGAGTGGGAGCCGGTGACGCGCATCGCGCTCGATCATGTGCCGGTGGACGCGACGCCCCTGTGGCACGACAGCCGCTGGTGGCTGTTCTACACCTCCGCCAGCCGCGAGGCGGACAAGATGACCGCGCTCCACATCGCCTGGGCCGATCGCCTGACCGGCCCGTGGACGCCGCACCCGATGAACCCCGTCCACCGCTCGATCGCCTCGGCCCGCCCCGGCGGCACCGCGCAGGTGATCGGCGGGCGGGTGATGCTGCCGGTACAGGATTGCACCGACACCTATGGCGGCGCGATGCGCGCGCTCTGGTTCGACCGGCTCGACCCGGAAGGCGTGGTCGTCACCCCCGGCCCCCGCATCGTGGCGCCGGCGGATGCCGCCCCCTTCATCGAGGGCCTCCACACGTTGGCGGCCGCCGGCCCGGTGACCCTGGTGGACATGAAGCGCACCGAATTGTCAGCCCACGGCCTAGCGATCGAGGCCCGTCGTGAGCTGGGCAAGCTGGTGAGGACGTTGCGGCGCTAGGCGCCCCAACCTCGCCGAACGCTATCGCGCGATCTCGGCTCCGGCCAGCACCGCCAGGGTCATCAGATCGGATGCGGTGGAGGACATGGAGGCGATCTGGACGGGCTTGTCCATGCCCACCAGAATCGGGCCGATCACCGTGTCGCCGCTCAGCTCGCGCATCAGCTTGGCGGAGATGTTGGCCGATTGCAGGCCGGGCATCACGAGGATGTTTGCCGGGCCGGACAGGCGGCTGAACGGATAGGATTTCATCACCGAGGGGTTGAGCGCCACGTCGGGCGCCATCTCGCCCTCATATTCGAAATTCGGCTGACGCTGATCGAGGATGGCGATCGCCTCGCGGATGCTCTCCAGATTCTTGCCGACCGGATTGCCGAAGGTGGAATAGGACAGGAAGGCGACACGCGGCTCGTGGCCGAGGCGACGGGCGAGCTGCGCCGCGCTCTCGGCGATGCCGGCCAGGTCGGGTCCGGTCGGCCGCTCGTTGACCATCGTGTCCGCCATGAACACGGTGTGATTCTTGCCGACGATGATGTGGATGCCGCACGGGCGACGGCCCTTCATCGGATCGATCACGCGCAGCACCTGCCGCAGCGAGCGGGCGTAGGTGCGGGTGACGCCGGTGATCATCGCGTCCGCCTCGCCGAGCGCCACGAGCAGGGCACCGAAGACGTTGCGATCCTGATTGACCATCGCCTCCACCTCACGGCGGAGGTAGCCGCGCCGCTGGAGCCTTTCGTAGAGATAGTCGACCATGCGCGGCACCAGCGGCGAGACGCGGCTGTTGTGCAGCTCGAAGCTCTCGGGATCGTCGATGCCGAGCGCGCGCAGGCGATCGGGCACGTCGTCGCGGCCGACCAGCACCGGCGTGCCGTAGCCGCCGTCGCGGAACTGGATCGCGGCGCGCAGCACCACTTCCTCCTCGGCTTCGGCGAACACCACGCGCTTGGGGTTGGCGCGCGCGGTCTCGTCGGCGAGGCTGAGGACCGAGGTGGTCGGGTTGAGGCGGCCGCGCAGCGTGTGGCGATAGGCCGCCATGTCGAGGATCGGCTTGCGCGCGACGCCCGTATCCATCGCCGCCTGCGCCACGGCGGCGGGCACGATCTCCATCAGGCGCGGATCGAACGGCGCGGGGATGATATAATCCGGGCCGAAGCTGGGCGCCTGCCCGCCATAAGCGGCGGCAACCTCCTCGGGCACGTTCTGCCGGGCCAGCGCCGCCAGCGCCTGCGCGGCGGCGACCTTCATCTCCTCGTTGATGGTCGTGGCGTGCACGTCGAGCGCGCCCCGGAAGATGAAGGGGAAGCCGAGGACGTTGTTGACCTGATTGGGATAATCCGACCGGCCGGTGGCGATGATCGCGTCGGGCGCGGCGGCCAGCGCGTCGTCGGGCGTGATCTCGGGATCGGGATTGGCCATGGCGAAGATGATCGGCTTGGCCGCCATCGTCTTGACCATCTCGCCGGTCAGCGCGCCGGCGACCGAGAGGCCGAGGAACACGTCGGCCCCCTCGATGGCCTCGGCCAGGGTGCGCTTGTCGGTCTCGACCGCATGGGCCGATTTCCACTGGTTCATGCCCTCGGTGCGGCCCTGGTAGATGACACCCTTGGAATCGCACATGATGACATTGTCGGGCTTCACGCCCAGCGCCTTGGCCAGTTCGGTGCAGGAGATGGAGGCGGCGCCCGCGCCGTTGACGACCACCTTCATGTCCTCCAGCCGGCGGCCGGTGAGGTGGGCGGCGTTGATGAGGCCGGCGGCCGAGATGATCGCGGTGCCGTGCTGGTCGTCATGAAAGACCGGGATGTTCATCCGCTCGCGCAGCGTCTGCTCGATGATGAAGCATTCCGGGGCCTTGATGTCCTCCAGATTGATGCCGCCGAAGCTCGGCTCCATCAGCTCGACGGCGGCGATGAACTTGTCGACATCCTCGGTGGCCAGCTCGATATCGATCGAATCGACGTCGGCGAAGCGCTTGAACAGCACCGCCTTGCCCTCCATCACCGGCTTCGACGCGAGCGCGCCGAGATTGCCGAGGCCGAGGATGGCGGTGCCGTTGGAGATCACCGCGACCAGATTGCCCTTGGCGGTATAGTCATAAGCGGTCGCCGGATCGGCGGCGATAGCGCGCACCGGCACGGCGACGCCGGGCGAATAGGCCAGCGAAAGGTCGCGCTGGGTCGCCATCGGCTTGGAGGCGATGATCTCGATCTTGCCGGGCCGCCCCTGCGAATGGAACAGCAGCGCCTCGCGCTCCGAAAACTGGACCTTGGAGCCTGCGCTCATCGGGGCATCCCTCACTCTGCTGTCGGCCCTGCGGCCTTATCCACCGTCGCGGTTCCCATGGGGCATGGCTAGGCCCGGAACAAGCCGCTACAGCGCCCGGATGGCGGGAAGTGGGGCAGGATCGGCGGATCAGGCGGCGGGTACGACGCCGATGTTCGCGCAATATCATGCGCTGAAAGCGGCCTCACCCGACTGCCTGTTGTTCTACCGGATGGGCGACTTCTTCGAATTGTTCTTCGACGATGCGAAGGCGGCATCGGCGACCCTCGACATCGCATTGACCAGCCGGGGCGACGGCATCCCCATGTGCGGCGTGCCGGCGCACGCCGCCGAAGCCTATCTGGCGCGGCTCATCAAGGGCGGCCACCGGGTCGCCATCGCCGACCAGACCGAGACGCCGGCCGAGGCCAAGAAACGTGGCGGATCGAAGGCATTGGTCGCCCGCGCGATCGTCCGGATCGTGACGGCGGGGACGCTGACGGAAGAGACATTGCTCGACGCGCGCGCCGCCAACTGGCTGGTGGCGGTGGCCGAGGCGGGCGGCGCGATCGGGCTGGCGGCGGCGGATATCTCCACCGGCCGGTTCGAGATGGCGGTGGCCAGTCCCGCCACCTTGTCGGCCGAACTCGCCCGGCTGGGCGCGGCCGAGACGATCGTGGCCGAGGGGGCCGATCACGGGCTGGAGGGCGCGATCGTCAGCCTGTCGGGCGGGTTCGACAGCGCGAGCGGCGAGAAGAGGCTGAAGGCGCTGTTCGGCGTGGCGACATTGGACGGCTGGGGCCAGTTCAGCCGCGCCGAGCTGGCCGCCACCGGGGGGCTGCTCGCCTATCTCGATCGCGCCGGGCAGGGGAGCCTGCCGTTCCTCCAGCCGCCGCTGCGCCGCGAGACCGCCGATCATATGATGATCGACGCGGCGACCCGCGAAAGCCTGGAGATCGTCTGCGCGCAGAATGGCGCGCGCGCGGGCAGCCTGCTCGACGCGACCGACCGCACGGTGACGGGCGCCGGCGCGCGGATGCTGGCGGCCGATCTCGGCGCGCCGCTGACCGACCGGGCGGCGATCGGCGCCCGGCTCGATCTGGTGAGCCTGTTCCATGACGAAAGTGGCCTGCGCGAGGGGCTGCGCACCCGGCTGCGCGCCCAGCCCGATATCGCCCGCGCGCTGGGGCGGATCGTGGCGGGGCGCGGCTCCCCGCGCGATCTGGGGCAGCTGCGTGATGGCCTCGACCAATGCTATCCGATCCACGCCAGCCTCGATAAACTTGCCGATCGCGCCGCGCTGCTCGGGGGTCTGTCGCCGCGCCTGCTGGGGCATGGCGAGCTGGTCGATCGCCTGTCGCGCGCGCTGGTGCCGGTGCCGCCGGTCGATGCCGCACAGGGCGGCTATATCGCCGAGGGCTATGACGCTGCACTCGATGCGTTGCGCGATGCCGGCGGGCAGGGGCGCAAGGCCATCGCCGCGCTGGAGGCGAGCTATCGCGAGCAGACCGGGATCGCCACGCTCAAGATCCGCCACAATGGCGTGCTGGGCTATCATGTCGAGGTGGCCGCCAACCGCGCCGATGCGCTGATGCGACCGGATTCGGGCTTTACCCACCGCCAGACCCTGGCCGGCGTGGTCCGCTTCAACGCGCCCGAGCTGCACGAGGTGGCGATCCGCGTGGGGCAGGCCGGTGCCCACGCGCTCGCGGCCGAGGCGGCGCATCTGGAGGCGCTGACCGAGGAGGTGCTCGCCGCCAAGGCCGCGATCGCCGCCACCGCCGACGCGCTCGCCCGGCTGGACGTGGCCGCCGCGCTCGCCGAACGCGCGGCGGAGGCGGGCTGGTGCCGGCCCAATTTGGTCGAACATAGCTGCCTCGAGATCGAGGGCGGGCGGCATCCCGTGGTCGAGCAGGCGGTGGCACGCACCGGCGGGCGCTTCGTGGCGAACGATTGCAACCTGTCGGATGGCGACCGGCTGTGGCTGGTCACTGGCCCCAACATGGGCGGCAAATCGACCTTCCTGCGCCAGAATGCCGCCATCGCCATCCTGGCCCAAGCGGGCAGCTTCGTGCCGGCGTCCCGCGCCACGCTCGGCATCGTCGATCGGCTGTTCAGCCGGGTCGGCGCGTCGGACAATCTGGCGCGCGGGCGATCGACCTTCATGGTCGAGATGGTCGAGACCGCCGCGATTCTGGCGCAGGCGACGACACGCAGCTTAGTCATCCTCGACGAGGTCGGGCGCGGCACCTCCACCTATGACGGGCTGGCCATCGCCTGGGCGGTGGTGGAGGCAGTCCACGATCGCAACCGCTGTCGCTGCCTGTTCGCGACCCATTATCATGAGCTGACCCGGCTGGCCGGGCGCCTCGACGCGCTGTCGCTCCACCATGTCCGCGCGCGCGAGTGGAAGGGCGATCTGGTGCTGCTGCACGAGGTGGCACCGGGTGCCGCCGATCGCAGCTACGGCCTCGCCGTGGCGCGGCTGGCGGGCCTGCCGCCGCTGGTGCTGGCGCGGGCGAAGGATGTGCTGAAGCGGCTCGAGGCTGGGCGGCAGGCCACCGGCGGCATCGCGGCGGGGCTGGACGACCTCCCCCTGTTCGCGGCGGCGATCGCGGCGGAACCGGCACCCGATCCGCTCAGGACGGCGCTGGATTCGATCGACGCCGACGCGCTGAGCCCGCGCGAGGCGCTGGAGGCGCTGTATCGGCTGAAGGGTATCGCGGGAGAGTAAATCCAGTTCCTCCCCGAGCTTGCTCGGGGAGGGGGACCGTCGCGAAGCGATGGGGAGGGGTAATCCTCGCCCTTGGCCATCCGACATACCCCTCCACCACCGGCTGCGCCGGCGGTCCCCCTCCCCATCTTCGATGGAGAGGAACAGGCGTCACTTCCGCCCGAACAGCTTCTCGATATCGCCATGGCCCAGCTTCACCCAGGTCGGGCGGCCGTGGTTGCATTGGCCGGAATGGGGGGTGACCTCCATTTCGCGGAGCAGGGCGTTCATTTCCGCGACCGAGAGGATGCGGCCGGCGCGGACCGAGCCGTGGCAGGCCATGGTCGCGGCGACATGGTCGAGCCGTTCCTTGAGCGACAGCGCCTGATCGAAGGCGGCGAGTTCGTCGGCGAGATCGGTGACGAGGCCCTTGGGGTCGCCCTGGCCGAGCAGGGCGGGGGTGGCGCGGACGAGCATCGCCTGTGGGCCGAAGCGTTCGAGTTCGAGGCCCATCTCGGCCAGTTCGGGGATGCGCGCCTCCAGCCGGTCGCAGGCGGGTTCGTCCAGCTCGACCACTTCGGGCAGCAACAGCGCCTGCCGCGCGACCGCCCCGCCATCGAGCGCGCGGCGCATCCGTTCGAGGACGAGCCGCTCGTGCGCGGCGTGCTGGTCGACCAGGACGAGGCCGTCGGCGGCCTCGGCGACGATATAGGTGGCGGCGACCTGCCCGCGCGCGACGCCGAGGGGGTGCTGGGCTGCGGGGATGGGCGCGGTTGCGGGTTCGGCGCGGCCCTGCGGGGGGGCGTAGGCGAGGGGGGAGTCGAAGACTGAGTGCTGGAGCCCGCTAAGCCCCTCCCCTTCAGGGGAGGGGTAGGGGGTGGGGGATGTCCAGCTGGCACCACGATAGTTGGATTGCGGGGATGGCCCCAACCCCTCCCCTGAAGGGGAGTGGCTTTCCTGTCGCCATGCTCCCAACGATCCGGCGGCCACGGGCTGGGCCGAGCGGTGGCCCGCTTGGTCCAGCGCGTGGCGCAATCCCCCGACGATCAGTCCCCGCACCAGACCCGGATCGCGGAATCGCACCTCCGTCTTGGCGGGGTGGACGTTCACGTCCACCTCCGATCCCGGTAGGGTCACGAACAGCGCCACCACCGGATGGCGGTCGCGCGCCAGCATGTCCTGATAGGCGCCGCGCACCGCGCCCACCAGCAGGCGGTCCTTCACCGGGCGGCCGTTGACGAAGAGATATTGGTGGTCGGCGACGCCGCGGTTGAAGGTGGGCAGCCCCGCCACCCCCTCCAGCACCACGCCCTCGCGCTCGTGGCTGATCGCGATCGAATTATCGACCAAGGCACGGTCGGTCAGCGCCGCCACCCGCGCCGGGCCGGTCTCGCCGGGCTGGACCGACAGGGCGCGCCGCCCGTCATGCTCCACCGTGAAGCCGATGTCGGGCCGGGCCATGGCGAGGCGGCGGACGACATCGAGGCAGGCGGCATATTCGGCACGGGGACTGCGCAGGAACTTCGCGCGGGCGGGGACGCGGGCGAACAGCCCCTCCACCTTCACCCGCGTGCCCGGCGGCAGCGCGGCGGGGCCTTCGCTGGCCAACCGGCCATTGTCGGTCACCCGGCTCCAGCCATCCGCCCCGCGCACCCGGCTTTCCAGCGTGAGGGTCGCCACGCTGGCGATCGAGGGCAAAGCCTCGCCGCGAAAGCCCAGCGTGGACACCGCCTCGATCGCGTCGTCGGGCAGTTTCGACGTGGCGTGGCGTTCCAGCGCCAGCGCCATGTCGGCCGGGCTCATGCCACAGCCGTCGTCGATCACCTCGATCCCGCCGATTCCGCCGGCGGTCAGCCGAATCGCGATCCGCCCGGCGCCCGCGTCGAGCGCGTTCTCGACGATTTCCTTCAACGCGCTGGCGGGCCTTTCGACCACTTCGCCTGCGGCGATGCGATTGACCAGATGCTCGGGCAGGCGCCTTATTGACATGGGGGTTTGCCTAGACCAAGCCGGCCGCTTCCGCGACCCGGCAATCACATATCCCTTCGGCGCGACGTAGCAGCCGGGCGCGCCGCATATGGAGGGGTTATGAGAAGGCGATTCGGTTTGGCGCGTTGGCTTAAATTCATGTCGCACGACATGGCGATCGATCTCGGGACGGCGAACACGCTGGTCTATGTCCGGGGCCGCGGCATCGTGCTCAACGAACCATCGGTGGTGGCGATCGAGACGATCGCGGGCGTCCGCAAGGTGCGCGCCGTGGGCGACGACGCGAAGCTGATGATGGGCAAGACCCCCGATTCGATCGAGGCGATCCGCCCGATGCGCGACGGCGTGATCGCCGACATCGATGTCGCCGAACAGATGATCAAGCATTTCATCCAGAAGGTGCATGGCGGCAAGCGCCGCGCGTGGCGCTTCCCGGAAATCGTGATCTGCGTGCCCTCGGGCTCCACCAAGGTGGAGCGCCGCGCCATCCGCGACGCCGCGTCCAACGCCGGCGCCAGCCAGGTGTGGCTGATCGAGGAGCCGATGGCCGCCGCGATCGGCGCCGAAATGCCGGTGACCGAGCCGATCGGCTCGATGGTGGTCGATATCGGCGGCGGCACGACCGAGGTGGCGGTGCTGTCGCTGCGCGGGCTGGCCTACACCACCTCCGTCCGCGTCGGCGGCGACAAGATGGACGAGGCGATCGCCTCCTACGTCCGCCGCAACCACAATCTGCTGATCGGCGAATCCACCGCCGAGCGGATCAAGAAGGAAGTCGGCATCGCCAAGATGCCGGCCGACGGCAAGGGCGAGACGATCCACATCAAGGGCCGCGATCTCGTCAACGGCGTGCCCAAGGAAATCGCGATCACCCAGTCGCAGATCGCCGAGGCCCTGTCCGAACCGGTCGCCGCGATCGTCGAGGGCGTGCGAATCGCGCTGGAGAACACCGCGCCGGAACTGGCCGCCGACATCGTCGACCAGGGCATCGTCCTGACGGGCGGCGGCGCGCTGCTGAAGGGCATCGACGAGGTGCTGCGCGATGCGACCGGCCTGCCCGTGTCGGTCGCGGACGATCCTTTGTCGTGCGTGGCGCTGGGCACCGGCCGCGCGCTGGAGGATCCGATGTTCCGCGGCGTGCTGCAGACCGCTTGAGCGATCCCCATCGGCCCTGACCGGAGCTGAGGCGCGATGGCGCGCGAACCCCGGCGGCGCAGTTTCTCGCGCCGCACCCAATATACTTTGTTCGCCGGCTATGTGATCGCCGCCGTGGGCGTCGTCGTGGGTCTGGCGCTGGTGGTGATCCAGCGGGTCGCGCCCAGCGCCTTTTCGGCGATCGAGGGCGTGGTGCTGGACGCGACCGCGCCGGTGGGGCTGGCCGGGCGCAGTGTGGCGCGCGGCTTCGACGGGGTCGTCACCGACGTATCGGGCTATGTGTTCGCCGGCAGCCAGAATGCCACGCTCAAGGCCGAGCTTGCCGTCGCCCGCCAGAAACTGATCCGCGCCCGCGCGCTGGAGCATGAGAATCGCCGGCTGAAGGCGCTCGCCCGGTTGGCCACCACCGAGCCGCTGCCGATCGCCACCGCGCGCATCATCGGATCGAGCGGCACCGGCCAGCGCCGTTACGCCACGCTCGCCGCCGGATCGCGCGACGGGGTGCGGCCGGGGATGCCGGTGCGGTCGAGCGACGGGTTGGTCGGGCTCGTCAGCCTCAGTGGCCGCTTCGCCGCGCGGGTGCTGCTGCTCACCGACGCCGCCTCCAGCGTGCCGGTGCTGGTGGCGCGCACCGGGCTGCCGGCGCTGGCGGTCGGGCGCGGCGACGGCACGCTCGATGCGCGCGCGATCGTCGGCGGGGGCACGCCGTTCCGCAAGGGCGATCTGCTCGTCACTTCGGGCACGGGCGGCATCTATCCGCCCAACATCCCGGTCGCCCTGGTCACCACGGTCGATCGCGACGTGGCGGTGGCCCGGCCGCTGGCCGATCCCGCCGCGCTGGATTTCGCGGTGGTGACCCGGCCGTTCGGCCCGATCATGATCCTGCCCCCCACCATCCCCCAGGTCGAGGACGGGCGATGAGGCTGCTGCCGGCGCATGTCGATCTGGTTCCGCCGCGCCGCTGGACGATCGGCGTGCCGATCGCCTCCACCCTCGCCGGATCGGCGGTGGCGGCGCTGCCCTTCGTGCTGTCGGCGCCGCTGTTGCCGTCCTTCGGGCTGCTCATGCTGCTGTCTTGGCGGCTGCTGCGGCCGGAAATGTGGGCGGCGTGGATCGCGCTGCCGCTGGGGCTGGCCGACGATCTGCTGACCGGCAATGCGCTGGGCAGCGCGGCGGCCCTGTGGACCGCGACCCTGCTGGTGCTGGACCGGCTGGACGGCGTGATGGTGTGGCGCGACCATTGGGCGGACTGGGCGATCGCCGCCATCGCCATCCAATGCTGCGCGATCGGCGAATGGCTGCTGTCGGGCTTCGTTGGCGGGCAGGGCAGCTTCGCCGCGCTCGCGCCGCAGGTGATCGCGGCGCTGCTGTGCTATCCTGCCGCCGTGCGCATCACCGCCTCCCTCGATCGCTGGCGCCTGCGCCGGTGAGGATGCCGAAACGGCTCGTCACCGAGCAGAGCCAGTTGCAGAGCTTCAGCCGCCGCGCGCTCATCCTCGGCGGGGCGCAGGCGGGTGTCGCGGCGATCCTGGCCGGCCGCATGGCGTGGCTGTCGATCGCCGAGAACGACCGCTATTCGGCGCTGGCCGAAAGCAACCGGGTGCAGCAGACTTTGATCCCGCCGCGCCGGGGCTGGATCGTCGATCGCCATGGGCGCCCGATCGCGATCAACCGCACCGATTTCCGGGTCGATCTGATCCCCGATCGGCTGGTCGATCCCGATCATGTCATCGCCGAGCTGCGCCTGATCCTCGGCCTCACCGACGACGATGTCGCCCGCGTGCAGGAGGGGCTGAAGCGCGCCGCCGGGTTCCGCCCGGTGCCGGTGGCGGAAAATCTCACCTACGAGAAGTTCGCCGCGCTCAGCGTGCGGCAGGGCGACCTGCCCGGCGTGGTCCCGGCGAGCGGCAACGCGCGCTTCTATCCGGCGGGCGCGGCGGTGGCGCATCTGACCGGCTATGTCGGCCAGGCATCGGCGGCGGATTATGAAAAGACCCGCGATCCCCTGCTCATCACCCCCGGCTTCAAGGTCGGCAAGGAAGGGCTGGAGCGCGCGCTGGAGCCGTGGTTGCGCGGCCACCCCGGCGCCAAGCGCAGCGAGGTCACCGCGCGCGGCCGGGTGGTCGCCGAACTGACGACCCGGCCGGAGGAGGTCGGCAACACGCTCCAGCTCACCATCGATGCCGGCCTCCAGCATTATGCCGCCCGGCGGCTGGGCACCAATTCGGGCTCGGCGGTGGTGATCGATGTCGAGACCGGGGGCATCCTCTCGATGGTGTCGATGCCGGCCTACAACCCCAACAGCTTCTCCGACGGCATCAGCCATATGGAGTGGGACATGCTGTCGGCCGACGATCACATCCCGCTGATGAACAAGGTGCTTCAGGGCCTGTATCCGCCGGGATCGACGGTGAAGCCGATGAACGCGCTGGCGCTGCTGGAGGCGGGCGTGGACCCCAACGAGCGAGTCGTCTGCACCGGCGGCTACCGGCTCGGCAACAATGTGTTCCACTGCCATTCGCGGCGCGGCCACGGCGCGGTCGACATGAAGAATGCCGTTATGCAGAGCTGCGACATCTATTTCTACGCGATGATCCGCCGGCTGGGGATCGATCCGCTGGCGCAGATGATGCGCCGCCTCGGCCTCGGCGCAACCTATGATCTGCCCTATAAATCGCAGCGCTTCGGCACGGTGCCCGACAGCCAGTGGAAGCTGAAGAAATACAAGTCCGAGTGGAAGGTCGCGGACACGATCAACGCCTCGATCGGCCAGGGCTATACGCTGGTGAACCCGCTCCAGCTGGCGGTGATGGCGGCGCGCATCGCGAGCGGCAAGTCGCTCGATCCGCGCCTGATCGTCAACCGCCGGTACGAGCCGCAGGGCGGTGACCTGGGTGTCGATCCCGATCATCTGCGGATCATCCGAGAGGCGATGTGGGGCGTGGTCAACGGCGGCGGCACCGGTGGCGCGGCGCGCATGTACGTGCCGGGGGTGCAGCTGGCCGGCAAGACGGGCACGGCGCAGGTGCGGCGCATCACCATGGCCGAACGGCGCGGCGGCGTGCTGAAGAATGGCGCTTTGCCCTTCAAGCTGCGCGACCATGCGCTGTTCGTATGTTTCGCGCCGGCCGACAAGCCGCGCTATGCCGCCGCGATCGTGCTGGAGCATAATGGCCACACCGTCCGCAACCTCGATACGCCGCTCGTCGGGCGCGATATCATGACCTATCTGTTCGATCCGGAGCGGGCGATGAAGTCGCTCGCCGATGTCGAGCCCAGCTGGGGCGGCGATATCGAGCAGCGCATGGCCCGCCAGCACGAACAATGGCGGCTGGACCATGGCGGCGCCCCGCCGCCCGACGCGCCGCCCCCGCCCGAGGATCTGCCCGAGCCGACCGAACAGCCCGAAGGCAGCTTGGCCGAGGCCACCCCCGCCAGCAACCCGCCCCCGCCCGAGGATGCCGGCGACGCCGCGCCCGAAGCACCGGTGGTGCCGGCCCCGGCGGCCCCGTCTCCGCCCCCTGCGGGGCCCACGCCATGAACGGCGGCTATTCGATCGTCCCGCCGCAGCTGGCGCAGATCCCGTGGCGGCTGATCCTGCTGATCGTCGCGATCGGCGGCTTCGGGCTGGTGGTGCTCTATTCGGCGGCGGGCGGCAGCGTGCGGCCGTGGGCGCTCAACCAGGGCGTTCGCTTTGTCGGCTTCATCGCCATCGCCATCATGATCTCGCGCGTGGGCGAGATGCGGCTGAAACAGGCGGCGCTGCCGATCTATGGGGTGCTGGTCGGGCTGCTGCTGATGGTCGAGCTGTTCGGCTTCGTCGGCGGGGGCAGCCGGCGCTGGCTCGATCTCGGCTTCATCCGCCTCCAGCCCTCCGAATTGATGAAGCCCGCGATCGTGCTGGTGCTGGCGCGCTTCTACGATCTGCTGCCGGCGGGCGAGAGCCGCGGCTGGAACGCCATCTGGCCGGCCGCCGCGCTGATCGGCGTGCCCTTCGTGCTGGTGATGACGCAGCCCGATCTCGGCACCGGGCTGATGATCGTGTTCGGCGGGCTGACGGTCACCTTCCTCGCGGGGCTGCCTCTGCGCCTCTACGTCGGCGGTGCGCTGGCGGTGGCGGCGGTGCTGCCCGTCGCGTGGCTGGGGATGCACGAATATCAGCGCCAGCGGGTCGAAATCTTCCTCAGCCCCGAAAGCGATCCGCTGGGCGCGGGCTATCACATCATCCAGTCGAAGATCGCGATCGGATCGGGCGGGATCACCGGCAAGGGCTTCCTGAAAGGCACGCAGAGCCACCTCGATTACCTCCCCGAAGGCCACACCGATTTCGTCTTCGCCACCATGGCGGAGGAATGGGGGCTGCTGGGCGGCTGCACCATCATCCTGCTCTACTTCATGGTGATCCGCTGGGGGATGCAGGTGGCGGCGCGCGCCCACACCCGCTTCTCCCGGCTGGCGGCGGCGGGGCTGGCGACGACGATCTTCTTCTATTTCGCGATCAACCTGTCGATGGTGATGGGCCTTGCCCCCGTCGTCGGCATCCCCCTGCCGCTGGTCTCCAACGGCGGATCGGCGATGATGACGGTGATGCTGTGCCTGGGCATGCTGATGGCGATCGACCGCTCGGCCCGCGCGGCGCGCTGACTTTTGATCCGCCTCACGGCGGAGGCGGCACCGGCCCGCTCCCCCACCCGGCCACCCATATCATGCTGTCGCTGGGCGGCCGGGTGGGGGAGCGGGCCGGTGCCGCCCCTGATCCAGCAAAGCTGGATCAGGTCATGAATCGCACGATTTTCTTGGGGCGGGGGCTTTACAAGCCACCCCACCCCATGTACCCGGCCGCCTCCCGCGACGAGGGCTCGCCTCTCGGACTGCCGGTATGGACGCATAGCTCAGTTGGTAGAGCAGCTGACTCTTAATCAGCGGGTCCTTGGTTCGAGCCCAAGTGCGTCCACCATATCCTTCATCACGATGAAATCCGGCGCGGTCGCCGCCCTGTCGATCGGGCTTGGGTCCGGCGGCGGGGGTCGCTAGGGATCGGGCATGGGAATGATGCTGGCGATTGCGATGATGGCGGCGGCGCCTGGGCCTGCGGCGGATTATGCCGCGCTCGTGGCGCGGATGGCGGCGGGGGATACGCGGATCGATTATGCGCGCTTCCGTGCGCTGGCGCCGATGCAGCCGGGGTTCGATCCCGATTTCGATCCGATCGCCATCGCTGAGGCGCGCAAGGCCGGCAATGTCGCCGAGGCGCGGCGGCTGTCGGAAGCGCGGCTTCAGGCGGATTATTCCGACATGGCGGCGCATTACTGGCTGTCCGAGGCGTGCGCGAGCCTGAAGGACAGGGCCTGCGCCGATCGGCATGGCGCGATCTTCAACGGGATGCTGGCGGCGATCGAGGCGAGCGGTGACGGGCGTGGCGCCGAGACCGCCTACATCGTCACCCGCGTCCCCGAGGAATATATCTGGCTCGGCGTCCACCGCCTGACCTCCTCGACCCAGCAATTGGTGACGAAGGGCGGGCGCAGCTACGATGTGCTGCACGTCGCCGATGCGAAGGGTGGAGAGCGCGACGTGTGGTTCGATGTCAGCGGCTTCATCGGCAAGGGACTGGCATGGCCGAAGTGATCGATCTCGCGGGCAAGCTGATCGCCTGCCCCAGCGTCACCCCCGCCGATGCCGGGGCGATGGGCGTGCTGGCGGATGCGTTGTCCGACGCGGGCTTCGCGGTCACCCGCCTGACCAATGGCGAGGCGCCCGACGGGCCGATCGAGAATCTCTTCGCCACGCGCGGGAGTGGCGGGCGGCACCTCGCCTTCGCCGGCCATACCGATGTCGTGCCGCCGGGCGCGGGGTGGACGAGCGATCCGTTCGCGCCCGAGATACGCGGCGATCTGCTCTACGGGCGCGGCGCGGTCGATATGAAGGGCGCGATCGCGGCCTTCGTCGCGGCGGCGGCCGAGACGGTGGACGAGGCGGGGCAACTGAGCCTCGTCATTACCGGCGACGAGGAGGGGCCGGCCACGTTCGGCACGGTCGCGCTGATGGCGTGGATGGCCGCGAATGGCATCCGACCCGACCTGATCCTCGTCGGCGAACCCACCAGCAGCCAGCGGTTCGGCGATACGGTGAAGATCGGGCGGCGCGGTTCGGTCAACATGGTGATCGAAGTGGCGGGCACTCAGGGCCATGTCGCCTATCCGCATCTGGCCGACAATCCGGTGCCGCGTCTGGTGAAGGCGCTGGCGGCGCTCGACGCCTGGACGATCGATGGCGGCGATGACTGGTTCCAGCCCTCCAATCTGGAGATCACCAGCGTGGACGTCGGCAATCCGGCGACCAACGTGATCCCGGCGACGGCGACCGCGCGGATCAACATCCGCTTCAACGCGCAGCAGACGGGGCAGGGGTTGATCGATCGGGTGCAGGCGATCGTCGGCGAGGGCGTGAGCGTGACCGGCAGAATCTCGGGCGAGGCCTTCCTGACCCAGCCGGGCGAACTTTCCACCCTGGTCGCCGAGGCCATCGCCGCCGAGACCGGGCTGACCCCGGAATTCTCGACCACCGGCGGCACGTCCGACGCGCGCTTCCTCAGCCGCATCGCGCCGACGGTGGAATTCGGCCTGATCAACGCGACGATGCACAAGCTGGACGAGGCGGTCGCGGTGGCGGATCTTCACGCCCTGCAGCGCATCTACGCCCGGATCATTCGCGCCGCCGCCGCAGGATGAGGTAGAGCGCGCCCGATCCGCCATGGCGCGGATGGGCGGTGCGGACGGCGGCTATGCGGCCGGCGTGGCCCGAATGGGCGAGCCAGTCGTGGATCGAGGCGCGGATCAGGCCGCGCCGGGAATCGCCGCCGCGCGGGGGCTTGCCCGTCACCACCAGCAGGGTGCGGACGTCGTCGGCCAAGGCGCGCGCCAGAGCATGATCGAGCGCGGCCTGCGCGGTCGAGAGCGTGTGGCCGTGCAGGTCGATCGTGCGGTCGGGCACCACGACGCCGCGCCGGATGCGCCGATCCCACCCGCCGTCGAGCGTCTCGCCGACCGGCTCGGGCCGGTTCGGGCGGACGGGGGCGGGGATGGGGGCGCCGGCGCGGCGGAGGGGCGCACGCGGCGCGGGGCCCAGCGCATCGGCGAAATCGGATCGGGCGGTCGATGGGCCTTGGCGGCGCAACGGCCGCACGGTCGCGGTCACTCGCGCCCACAGCGTCTCGCCGTCAGGGCCTTTGGGCACCGTCCGTCCCATGCGGCAGCGCCTTCAGCCGGGCGACCGTGCCACGCGGCAGCAGCAGGGTGGCGCGGCCCTTGGCGGACATGCCGCCGGCGATGCGCCGCGCCTCGTCGCCCGCGCCCCAGAAGGTGTCGAAGCGATTGGCGCCCTTGATCGCGCCGCCGGTATCCTGCGCCACCCACAGGCCGCTCGCCTCGGGCCGGTCCATTTCGAGCAAAACGGGCGCGCCCAAGGGCACGAAAGCCGGGTCGGTAGCCACCGAGGTCTGGCCGGTCACCGCGACACCCATCGCGCCGAGCGGGCCGGCGCCCGTCAGTTCGCGGAAGAAGACGAAGCTCCTGTTCTCGCGCATGATCGCGCGGCCCTCTTCGGGATGTGCGCGGAGGTACGCCATGATGCCCTGCATCGAGGCCTGGCCGGGGCCGAGCAGCCCGCGATCGCGCATCAATTTGCCGATGCCGGTATAGTCGCGCCCGTTCTGGCTGTCGTAGCCGATCCGCATGACGCCGCCGTCGGGCAGACGCAGGCGGCCCGAGCCCTGCACCTCGAGGAAGAACATCTCCACCGGATCGGCCGCCCAGGCGATCTCCAGCCCCTGCCCCGCCAGCGCGCCATCCTCGATCGCGGCGCGATCGGCATAAGGCACGAACGCCTTGCCCTCGATCCGTCCGCGCACCTTCCTGCCCTTCAGGCTGTCGGTGAACAGGCCGAGATCGGCCTCGATCAGATCGGGCGGGCGGCGGTAGACCGGCACCTGATAGCCGGCGGCACGGCTGCGCGATCCGGCGATCTCGGGCTCGTAATAGCCGGTTGCAAAGGCTTGCCCCGGCCCGACGATCACGGGTTCGAGATTGGCGGCGAAGAAGCCCGCCGCGTCGCCGGTCCACGCCTTGGCGGCGTCGCAAGGCGCGCGCCAGTCCTCGCCGCGCGTCAGGCCCGAGCGATCGGTGCGGCGGATTAGGCCGGGGCAGCTGAGCTTGAAGGCGGTAAGCGCGGCGTCGGCGCGGGGCAGGCGGCCGAGCGCGGGGCCGGCGGCGACGCCCAGTTCGGCGGCGGTGGCCGGGGGCTTGGGCGCGTCCGGCATCACGGGGGCCGGTGTCGGCGGCGGCGCGATCGTCGCGGCGGGCGGTCCACCCTGCGGCGCCACGCACGCCGAGAGCAGCAGCGCGAGCGCCGCCGCCCCGATCCCCCCGAACCGGATCACGCCGCTTCGTCGGTTTCGATCAATACCCAATTGGGATCAGCGGTGCGGACGTGGCGGCTGAACGTCCACACATCGTGGGTCTGCACCGCGTCGGTCATCGAACCGGCGACGACCTCGCCTTCGGCGTCGCGGGTGATGGCGGCGATGTCGGCATCGAAGCGCACGGTGACGCGGGCCATCTGGCCGTCCATCCGCGCTTCCTCGATCACGGCGCGCTCGACGACGATCAGGCGATTGTCGAGCACATGGCCGGCCTCGCGGCGCTCGGCGATGGCGGCGCGGAAATCGGCGAGGACGGTATCGTCGACGAGCGGCGCCAGCGCCTCCTCGTCCCCGCGCCAATAGGCTTCCAGGATCATGCGATAGGCGCCCTGCGCGCCCTCGACGAAGCGGGCCGGATCGAAGCCGTTGTCGGCCTGCGCGACCTGGCGGACGCCGGTCAGCGCGCCCGGATCGACGACGGTATCGGTGAAGATGCCCGAGGAGCCGACCGGCTCGGCCGGCGTGCGCAGGGTGGGCGGGGCGACGACCTGCCCCTCGACCGGCTTGGCCACCGGCTGCTGCTCATGCCCCGTGCGGCGGCCGAGTACGCTCCACAGCCGGAAGGCCACGAAGAGAAACACGAGCGCGAAGATGACGATCTTTTCCACCGGGCCTCTCGGATTACCTAGCACCCCACATAGGCGCACAGCGATGAAACTACAATCGAGCGGTCGGTTCCGCCGGCGATACCGATTCAGCGCCGTCATCGGCCGGCCATTGCCGCCCCGGCGGGGCCTGTGCTAGCGCCCGCGGCTTCCCGAACATGGCTTGAGGACGAGAGATTTCATGGCCGAAGACGCAGGCACCATCACCACCTCGATCTCCAACGGTCAGGACGATGGACCCCAGCTCGCCATCCTCGCGCAATATGTGAAGGATCTGTCGTTCGAAAATCCGAACGCCCCGGCGAGCTATCAATGGGCCGACGCGCCGCAGATCGACGTGCAGTTCAACCTGGGCTCCACCCAGGTCGGCGAGGACGTCTATGAGGTGGTGCTGAAGATCAACGTCAACGCGGCGGTGAACGGCCAGACGGCGTTCGCGGTCGAATTGCTCTACGCTGGCCTGTTCGGCCTGCGCGGCTTCCCGACCGAGCATCTCGAGCCGTTCCTCTACGCCGAGGCGCCCCGCCTGCTCTTCCCCTTCGCCCGCCGCGTGGTGGCCGAGGCGGTGCGCGACGGCAATTATCCGCCGCTGCTGCTCGATCCGATCGACTTCAGCCAGATCTACCTGCAACAGGCCGCGCAGAATCTGGCGGGTGCCGAGCCGGCGGGCGAGGCGTAAGCAAGACGATCTCCGTTCGTGTCGAGCGAAGTCGAGACACGCTGACGCAGCGTCTGGGGCACGTCCCTCGACTTCGCTCGGGACGAACGGAGCAATGGATATGAGCGGACGGGCACGAACATGAGTCTGGTCCGCAACAGCGCCACGATCGGCGGCCTCACCCTCGTCAGCCGCGTGCTGGGTTTCGTGCGCGACATGCTGATGGCGAGCTTCGTCGGCGCGGGCTTCGCGTCGGATGCGTTCCTCATCGCGTGGCGGCTGCCCAATCTGTTCCGCGCGCTCTTCGCCGAGGGGGCCTTCTCCGCCGCCTTCGTGCCGATGTTCAACCGGGTCGCCGGGGCCGAGGGCGAGAAGAGCGCGCTGCGCTTCGCCGACGACGTGCTGTCGGTGCTGTTCCCCTTCCTCTTACTGTTCACCGCCGCGATGATGGTGGCGGCCGGGCCGATCGTCTGGGCGATGACCGGCGGCTTCCCCGATGGCGGGCCGGAAAAGTTCTCGCTGGCGACCGATTATACCCGGATCACCTTTCCCTATCTGCTGCTGATCTCGCTGGTGTCGCTGCTGGGTGGCATCCTCAATTCGGTCGGGCGCTTCTGGGTCAATGCGGCGGCGCCGGTGCTGCTCAACATCTGCATGATCGTGGCGCTGCTGTTCTTCCGGGGCACCACCGATGTGGAGACCGCGCGGACGCAGGCGATCGCGGTGACGGTGTCAGGCGTGATGCAGCTTCTCTGGCTCATCTGGGCCTGCCACCGCGCCAGGGTGTCGCTGCGCCTCAAGCTGCCGCGCCTGACCCCGCAGGTGCGCCAGCTGCTGCGCATCATCGGCCCGGTCGTGCTGGGCGCCGGCGCGGTGCAGTTCAACCTGCTGATCTCCACTACCTTGGCGGCGCGGTTCCTCGATCAGGGATCGGTCTCCTACCTCTATTACGCCGATCGGCTGAACCAATTGCCCCTCGCGCTGATCGGCATCGGCGTCGGCACGGCGATGCTGCCCACCCTCTCGCGACAGGTCGGCGCGGGCGATCAGGCGGGCGCCCATGCCACGCAGAATCGCGCGCTGGAACTGGCGCTGATCCTCACCTTGCCCGCCGCCGCCGCGCTGGTCGTGTCGGCCTTTCCGATCATCCGCGCGCTGCTGGAGCATGGCGCCTTCGCGGCGGAGGATGCCCGCGCCACCGCGCAGGCGCTCGCCGCCTTCGCCACCGGCCTGCCCGCCTATATCCTCATCAAGCTGCTCACCCCCGGCTTCCATGCGCGGGCGGACACCAAGACGCCGGTGCGGATCGCGCTGGTGGCGATGCTGGTCAATCTCGCGCTCAACCTCACGCTCGTCTGGCCGCTCGGCCATATCGGGCTGGCGCTCTCCACCTCGGCCTCGGCCTGGGTGAACGCCATCCTGCTGTTCATCACCCTGCGCCGCCGCTTCGGCTTCGGGCTGGATCGGCATCTGACGCACAGCCTGATCCGGTTGGTGCCCGCGACCGCGCTGATGGCGGCCGCGCTGTGGGGGATCGAGCCGTTCGTGACGCCGATGGCCAGCGCGGGGCTTTCGGGCCGTATCCTCGGTCTCGGCCTGCTGATCGGGGCCGGCGTGATAATCTATTTCACCCTCGGCGCGGCCTTCGGGGCTTTCCGCCTGAAGGAGCTGGCGCGGCAGGTCCGCCGCCGGGGCCGCGCGCCGGCCAATCCCACCGCCGAAATCGCGCCCGTCCCTCCATCCGCTTGACCTTCCGCGCCGGCCGCGACAGGACCACGCGCCATGACCAGCGCCGCCACCCCCCGCACCGTTTCCGGCATCCAGCCGACGGGCAATCTGCACCTCGGCAATTATCTGGGGGCCATCCGCAACTGGGTGCGGATGCAGGACGAGATGGCCTGCCTGTTCTTCCTGGCCGATCTCCACGCCATCACGGTCTATAACGATCCCGCCGAGCTGGCCGCCAACATCCGCGAGATGGCCGCGACCCTCGTCGCCAGCGGCATCGATCCGCAGAAGGCCGTGCTGTTCCGCCAGGCCGCCGTGCCGGCCCACGCCGAATTGTGCTGGCTGCTCAACGGCACGGCGCGGATCGGCTGGCTCAACCGCATGACCCAGTTCAAGGAAAAATCGGGCAAGAACCGCGAGGGCGCCTCGATCGGCCTGTTCACCTATCCGGTGCTGCAAGCCGCCGACGTGCTGCTCTATCGCGCGACGCATGTGCCCGTCGGCGAGGACCAGAAGCAGCATCTGGAGCTGGCGCGCGACATCGCGACCAAGTTCAACACCGATTACAATGTCGATCTGTTCGTGGAGCCCGATCCGATCATCGGCGGCCCGGCGGCGCGGGTGATGTCGCTGCGCGATGGCGGCGCCAAGATGTCCAAGTCCGATCCGTCGGACATGAGCCGCATCAACCTGATCGACGATGCCGACCTGATCGTCCAGAAGATCAAGAAGGCCAAGACCGATCCCGAGCCGCTGCCGAGCGAGGTCGAGGGACTGGAGGGCCGCGCCGAGGCCCGCAACCTCGTCGGCATCGCCGCCGCGCTGACCGATCGCACGCCGGCGCAGGTGCTGGCCGAGCATGGCGGCAAGGGCTTCGGCCAGTTCAAGCCGATCCTCGCCGAGCTGGTGGTGGAGACGGTGGCGCCGATCGCCCAGCGGCTGGTGCAGCTGCGCACCGACCCGGAAGAGCTGGACCATATTCTGGCGCAGGGCGCCGCCCGGGCGCGCGAGATGGCCGCGCCGACCTTGGCGGGCGCGTACAGGGCGCTGGGACTGTAATTCCTCCCGGCACAGGGCGGAATGGGCGAACCGTTTCGCCTGCGGAAAAAAGAGCAACCGGAAGCGCGTTCAATACGTTAAAACCCCATTCAGCCGTGATGATCCACGAAGGCGGGTCACTCGGTTCGTCGGCCCGGCGCATCCTGCCCGGTCCGTTGGGAAGGTTCGCGTACCATGAACACGTCCACCGCTTCGCGCCGCCGCCTCGCCCGGGCAGCGGCGATTCTCGCGCCTGCGCTGCTCCTCTCGCTCGGCGGTTGCGCCACCGGCTTCAGCGCCGATGTCGCGCGCTTCCAGCAGATGCCCCCCGCGCAGGGGCAGACCTTTTCCATCCAGTCGCGCGATCCGCGGATGCAGGGTGGGCTGGAATTCCGCCAATATGCCGATCTGGTCAGCGCGCGCCTCCGCTCGCTCGGCTATCAGCCCGCCGCCGGCGACGGCGGCGCGCAGCTCGTCGTCGATCTCGATTACGGGGTCGATAACGGGCAGGAGAAGGTCGTGAGCGAGCCGAGCTTCGGCTATGGCTACGGCCCGGGCTGGGGATACGGCCCCGGCTGGGGCTGGGGCGGGCGCGGCCGCTTCGCCGGCGCCTGGGGCTGGGGCTGGAACGATCCCTTCCTCTACGGCGGCTTCGGCGGCCCGCAGGTGCGCAGCTATCGCTATTACACCAGCTTCATCGACATGACGATCACGCGCGCCAGCGGCGAGCGCGTTTTCGAGGGCAAGGCCAAGGCCCGCTCGCTCGACGACAGCCTGCCGCGCCTCGTGCCGAACCTGATCGACGCGATGTTCACCGGCTTCCCCGGCCGATCGGGCGAGGAAATGCGCATCACCATCCCGCCGCCCAAGCGCGGCTGATACATTTCGTTACGCAACGGATGTGAACGCCGGTTGCATCGGGTGGCGGCATGGGCCAGCGAAGGCGCCATGCCGCCCCCCGCGACCGATCCGCCCGAACCCTTGCCCGATCGCGCCACGAGCTGGCGCACGGAAACCGCCACCCGCGCCACCGTGATCGTCGATGCCGACGAATATTTCGCCGCCGCGCGATCCGCCATGCTGAAGGCGAAGCATCGCATCCTGCTGATCGGCTGGGATTTCGATGCGCGGATCGATCTGGGCACCAGTGCGGAGGCGCCGCGCGCGCCGCGCCGGGTCGGCCGCTTCATCCTGTGGCTGGTGAAGCGCAACCCCGATCTCCAGGTCTATCTGCTGCGATGGGACATGGGCGCGCTGAAATCGCTGTTCCGCGGCACCACCTTCATCACCGTCGCGCGCTGGATGCTGCACAAGCGCATCCGCACCAAGCTGGACGGCGCGCATCCGACCGGCGCCTCGCACCATCAGAAGATCGTCATCATCGACGATTGCGTGGCCTTCTGCGGCGGCATCGACATGACCGGCGAGCGCTGGGACACGCGCTGCCACCGCGACGAGGAGCCGCGCCGCCGCACGCCGTGGAACCAGCCCTACAAGCCGTGGCACGACGCGACGACGGCGGTGGAGGGGCCCGTCGCCCGCGCGCTGGGCGATCTGTTCCGCGATCGCTGGAAGCGGGCGACCGGCGGCGAGGTGCTGGCCCCATCGCCGCCCTCCGGCGATTGCTGGCCGCACCAGCTCGACGCGGATTTCACCGGCCAGCCGATCGCCATCTCGCGCACCGTGCCGCACATGCCCGACCAGACCGAGCGGCGAGAGATCGAGGCGATGACGATCGAGCTGATCGGCCGCGCGCGCCGCCACATCTATGCCGAGAGCCAGTATTTCGCCTCGCGCAAGGTGGCCGAGGCGATCGCCCGGCGGATCGACGAGCCGGACGGGCCGGAAATCATCCTCATCAATCCTCTGGCGGCGCAGGGCTGGCTGGAGCCGATCGCGATGGATACCGCGCGCGCCCGGCTGATCGAGGCGCTGCGCCGCCGTCCGGGCGCGGCGGATCGCTTCCGCGTCTATCACCCCTACACGGCGGGCGGACATCCGATCTACGTCCACGCCAAGATATTGATCGTGGACGATCAGGTGATCCGGGTAGGATCGTCCAACTTCAACAACCGGTCGATGGCGCTCGATACCGAATGCGACCTGACGCTGGATGCGGGTCTCTCGGACGATCCGGCGCGGGCCCGCGCGCGCATCGTGGCGATCCGCGACGATCTGATCGCCGAGCATCTCGGCTGCGACGCCGACGAGATCGGCGCGGCGATCGACGCGGCGGGGTCGATCGGCGTGGCGATCGAGCGGCTGCGCGACCGGCCGGGACGGACGCTGCGGCCCTATGAGACGCCCGACCTCACCGAGATCGAGAAATGGCTGGCGGACAACGAACTGCTCGACCCGGAATCCCCCGACGAGATGTTCGAGAGCCTGGCCAAACGCGACCTGCTGAAGCATCTGCGCTGGCGGTGATCCCATCCCGATCCTCCCCCGCCGGGGGGAGGATTGATGGGAGGCCTCACGCCTCCAGTTCGACGTCCCAATAGAGCCAGTCGCGCCAGCTCTGGTGCAGATAGTTCGGCGGAAACGCCCGGCCGTTTTCCTGAAGCTGCCAGCTCGTCGGGCGGAACGGCTCCTCGCTCAGCGCCATATGCGCCTGGCGCGGGGTGCGGCCGCCTTTCTTGAGGTTGCAGGGCGCGCAGGCGGTGGACACATTCTCCCACGTCGTCCGCCCGCCTTGCGCGCGCGGCACGACATGATCGAAGGTCAGATCGTGCGGGCTACCGCAATATTGGCAGGCGAAGCGATCGCGCAGGAACAGGTTGAAGCGGGTGAAGGCGGGATGTTGCGAGGGCTTCACATATTGGCGCAGCGCGATGACCGAGGGCAGGCGGATCGTGTGCGTCGGGCTGCGCACCTCGCGATCGTACAGATCGACGACATCGACCCGTTCGAGGAACACCGCCTTCACCGCCGTCTGCCACGGCCACAGGCTCAGCGGATAATAGCTCAGCGGCGTGTAATCGGCGTTGAGGACCAGCGTGGGGCAGCTATCGGGGTGACGGATAACATCGGGATGGTACATCGAACGCGCCTAGCCTCCGTTGTCACGGAGACCCGTTCCCGCCCGTCCATCCGGCCCGTCGCACTCGGAAGCCCGGAAGCCCGTGTCGGCTCCGATCCCCGTCGTCCCGCCCCTAGGGTCGAAGCGTGACGGGGGCATGACAGCATGAGGCGGGACTCGCGGTCAAGCGCCGATTCGCTGCACGCGCGAAAGGGTGGGGGCGCATGACGATCACGACCCGCTTCGCGCCGAGCCCGACCGGCCCGCTGCACCTCGGCCATGCCGCCTCGGCGATGCTGGCGCATGATGCCGCGCGGGCGGCGGGCGGACGCTTCCTGCTGCGGATCGAGGATATCGATCCGGGCCGGGCGCGGCAGGGCTTCGTCACCGGGATCGAAGATGATCTGCGCTGGCTGGGGCTCGATTGGGATGGGCCGGTGGTGCGGCAATCGGCGCGGCTGCCGCTCTATGCCGACGCGCTCGATCGGCTGAAGGCAATGGGCCTCGTCTATCCCTGTTTCTGCACCCGCGCCGAGATCGCGGCGAGCGCGTCGGCGCCGCATGGGCCGGAGGGCGCGATCTATCCGGGCACCTGTCGCGCTTTGTCTGATGCGGTCCGCGCCGAGCGGATGATGCGTGAGCCGCATTGCTGGCGGCTCGACATGGCCCCAGCCGTCGCGCGCGCCGGGCCGCTCGACTGGCACGATCGGGTCGCGGGGCGGATCGCCGCGATCCCTGACGCACAGGGTGACGTCGTGCTGGCGCGCAAGGACGCGCCGGTCTCCTATCATCTCGCCGTCACGCTGGACGATGCGGCGCAAGGCGTAACCCTTGTGGTGCGCGGCGCGGATCTGTTCGCGGCGACCCACATCCACCGGCTGCTTCAGGCGCTGCTCGGCCTGCCGACGCCGGATTATTGGCACCACCCGCTGCTCACCGGGCCGGACGGGCGGCGGCTGGCCAAGCGCGACGGAGCGAAGAGTCTGGCGGAATTGCGGGCCGGGGGCGCCGACCCTAAAGCGCTGCTCGCGGGCCTGCGCGCGCAACTTGGCTTATCCCCTGCGCGGGCGTAGAAGGCGGCATGGCTACCACCCTCCTCGTCATCCTGATCGTCCTGCTCGCGATCGGCGCGCTCGTCTCGCTGGTTCGCGGCGTGATCCTGTTCATGCAGCAACAGCGCGAGGATGTGCTGAACGGCACCGAGGTGAACGTGTCCGGCCTGCGCCAGAACAGGATGATGTGGCGGCGCATCCAGTTCCAGGCGGCGGCCGTGCTCGCCGCCGCGCTGCTGCTGTTCATCAGCCGCAGCTGAGGCGGCCCGGCCCCGGCCGATGGTGAAGCTCACCAAAATCTACACCCGCACCGGCGACAAGGGGACGACGGGCCTCGTCGATGGCAGCCGCGTCGCCAAGAGCGAGCCGCGCATGGACGCGATCGGCACGGTCGACGAGGTCAACAGCCTGATCGGCGTGGCCCTGCAGCACATCGAGGATGGTGAGGCGCGGGCGATGCTCGGCCGCATCCAGAACGAATTGTTCGATCTCGGCGCCGATCTGGCGACCCCGGGCGAGGATTTCACGCCGTCCGAGATGGTGCTGCGTATCACGGCCGCGCAGGTGAAGCGGCTCGAAGCCGAGATCGACGCGATGAACGCCGGTCTGGCGCCGCTGCGCAGCTTCATCCTGCCCGGCGGCAGCGCCGGCGCCGCGCACATCCACGTCGCCCGCGCCACCGCCCGCCGGGCGGAACGGGCGATGGTCGCGGCGGGCGGCGCGGTGCCGCTCAACCCGCAGGCGCTGGCCTATGTGAACCGCCTGTCGGATCATCTGTTCGTGCTGGCCCGCCACCTGAACGCGGGCGCCGATCCGCTCTGGACCCCCGGCGCGACGCGGTAGACCGTTAACCGTCATCGCGAGCGAAGCGCGGCGATCCAGCGCCGCACTGGATTGCTTCGCTGCGCTCGCAATGACGAACGAGCCTTTTTGATTCGCCCCTGAAACCTCTCCCCATTCGCCTGCGTTGTTGGCCGGTGAGGGGTTTGCGATGCTGATGACGACCGCCGGGGCGCAGCGCCTCTCGACGACCTTGGCCGATGATTTTGCCGGGACGCGCGCCTTGTCCTGCGCCATCGCCGCGCAGTTGTCCGATGCCGACGCCACCGTCCAGCCGATGCCCGATGCCTCGCCCGCCAAATGGCATCTGGCGCACACCACCTGGTTCTTCGAGACGTTCGTGCTGCGCGATCATGTCGCCGGCCACGCGCCGTTCGACCCGCGCTTCGCCTTCCTTTTCAACAGCTATTACGAGGCCGAGGGCGCCCGCCACGCGCGCGACCGGCGCGGTATGCTGAGCCGGCCGAGCCTGTCCGACATTCTCGACTGGCGCGCCCATGTCGATGCCGCGATCGCCAGCGCCTTGCCCGATCTGTCGCCCGCCGCGCGCGACCTGATCGAACTCGGCATCCATCACGAGCAGCAGCATCAGGAATTGATGCTGACCGACATGCTGGCGACCTTCCACGCCAATCCCCTGCTGCCGGCGGTGTGGGATCATCCCCGCCCGACACCGGCGCCCGTGCCCGGCGCGATCGGCTGGATCGAAGGGATCGAGGGCATCGCCACCATCGGCCATGCCGGCCCCGGCTTCGCCTTCGATTGCGAGGGGCCGCGCCACACGGTGCTGCTCCACCCCCACGCGCTGGCCGACCGGCTGGTGACCAACGCCGAATGGCAGGCCTTCATCGCCGACGGCGGCTATCGCGACGCTGCCCTGTGGCTGTCCGACGGCTGGGCCTGGGTGAAGCGCGAGGCGGTGGAAGCGCCGCTCTACTGGCAGCGCGAGGGCGCGGCGGACTGGCGGGCGTTCGCGCTCGACGGGCTGCACCCGCTCCACCCCGCCGCCCCCGTTACCCACGTCTCCTTCTACGAGGCCGACGCCTACGCCCGCTGGGCCGGCGCGCGCCTGCCGACCGAGGCGGAATGGGAAGTGGCGGCGCAGGCGCACGATCCGGCTGGCGGCAACCAGCTCGACACGGCCGGCCCTGTCCGCCCGCGCGCGGCGGCGCGCTCCTCCTCGCCGCACCAGATGTTCGGCGACGTGTGGCAATGGACCGGCAGCGCCTATCTGCCCTACCCCGGCTTCACCCCCGCCGAGGGCGCGGTGGGCGAATATAACGGCAAGTTCATGTCCGGGCAGGCGGTGCTGAAGGGCGCCAGCTGCGCTACGCCGCGCGGCCATTCGCGCGCCTCCTACCGCAATTTCTTCTACCCCCACCAGCGCTGGCAATTCACCGGCGTGCGGCTCGCCAAGGATCTGTGACCATGCTGCTCGAGCTTGATCGCGACACGCTTTCCACGCCCGTCGATCCGGCGTTTCGCGCCGATGTGCTGGCCGGCCTCTCCGCCTGGCCGCGCGCCATCCCCGCGCGCTGGCTCTACGACCGCGCCGGATCGGAACTGTTCGAGGCGATCACCGATCTGCCCGAATATTATCCCACCCGCACCGAAACCGCGCTGCTGAAGAACCATGCAGCCGATTTCGCCGAGGCGATCGGCCCCGGCCGGGCGGTGATCGAATTCGGCTCGGGCTCGTCCGCCAAGACGCCGCTGCTGCTCGGCGGGATCGATCCGTCGGCCTATGTGCCGATCGATATTTCGGGCGAATTCCTGCGCGAAGCCGCGCGCGGGCTGGCGCAGCGCTTTCCGGGTCTCGACGTGCTGCCGGTCGAGGGGGACTTCACCAAGCGGGTGCGCCTGCCCGGCAAGGTGCTGAACAGCCCCAAGCTGGGCTTCTTCCCCGGCTCCACCATCGGCAACATGGGGCCTCGTGCCGCGACCGAATTGCTGCGCCGTATGGCCGAGACGCTGGGCGACGGCGCGCTGCTGCTGATCGGCATGGATCGGGTCAAGCCGGTCGAGGTGCTGGAGCCCGCCTATGACGACGCCGCCGGCGTCACCGCCGAGTTCAACCTCAACCTGCTGCGGCGGATCAACCGCGAGCTGGCGGGCACCATCCCGGTCGACGCCTTCGCCCACCGCGCCATCTGGAACGATGCCGAGGCGCGGATCGAAATGCATCTGGAGGCGCGCCGCCCGGTCGATTTCACCGTTGCCGGCCGCCGTTTCACGATGGGCGCGCGCGAGACGATCCACACCGAGAACAGCCACAAATACGACCCCCGCGCGGCCCGCCTGCTGCTGGCCACCGGCGGCTGGACGGTGCGGCGCGAATGGACCGACGACAAGGGCTGGTTCTCGCTGATCCTGGCCGAAGCGCGGGCCGAGCCGGCCGCGCCCTGACCAGCCCATCTCCCCGTTAGAAGTACCGGGGGTTCAATCCGGCACCATCACCGCCGCCTGCCGCGCCCCGCGCAGGCTGTCGATCGCATAGATCGCGCAGCCCGCCCAGATCAGCACGAAGGCGATCAGGTGGGACAGATGCAGCGCTTCGCCCAAAATCAGCGCCACGCCGAATTGCAGGGTGGGCGCGATATATTGGAGCAGGCCGAGCGCCGAATACGTCATCCGCCGCGCCGCGCCCGCGAACAGCAGCAGCGGCACGGTGGTGATCGGCCCGGCGAACAGCAGCAGGATACTGAGCGACATTTCGTGCCCGAAGGCGCCCGTGCCGCGCGATTCGCTGGCCAGCATCAAGAGCAAAGCGGGCGGCATCAGGATCAGCGTCTCGATCAGCAGGCCGCCCAGTGCGTCGATCGCCACCACCTTGCGGAGCAGACCATAAGCCCCGAAGCTCAGCGCCAGCACCAGCGACAGCCAGATCGCGCCGCCGCCCGAAATCGCCATCACCAGCACGCCGCCCGCCGCGATCGCCACGGCGGCCCATTGCAGCCGCCGCACCCGCTCGCCGAGCAGCACCACGCCCAGCGCCACGTTCACCATCGGGTTGATGAAATAGCCGAGGCTCGCCTCCAGCACATGGGCGTTCTGCACCGCCCAGATATAGGCCAGCCAGTTGGTCGCGATCGCCAGCGCGCTGCCGATCAGGAACAGCAAGGTGCGCCCGCGCGCCGCCTTCACGATCGGCACGAAGCGGCCCATCGCCATGGTGAGGCCGATCAGCAGCATCGCCGACCAGACGACCCGGTTGGCGACCACCTCCAGCGCCGGCACGCCGACCAGCATGTGCATGTAGAGCGGCAGCAGGCCCCAGATGCCATAGGCGCCCACGGCCAGCAGGATGCCGGTATTCGGCCGTTCGGCGGGGGCGAGGGGCGCGGTCATGCCCGCATCTCTCCCGCCTCATGCCCCGCGCCACAAGTCTGTTCGGCTTGTGGCGCGGATAGCTGGTGTTAGCGGCAGACCCGGACGCGCCCGTAGCGGCCCCATTCGGTCCAGCAGCGGCCGGGCGCGCGATAGGCGTAGCGGTTGCGATAGCCGGGGCGGTAGCCCCAGGCGCGATGGCCGCGATCCCAACGATGGTTGCGATCCCAGCGGTTGCCGTGCCAGCGTCCGTTATCGTGATGGCGGCCGTGCCAGCCGGCGCGCTGCGCCTCGGCGGGGGTGGCGGTGACGCCAAGGGTCGCGACGGCGAGGCCCGCGGCGGTCATGAAAGCGGTGATCTTCATGGTCGATCTCCTCGATCCTGTCCTTCGATGACTCGATCGATAGGCCTGCCCGCACAAATCGGCGCTGAACGCGTCCGTCAGCTTGCAGACAGGATTGCGCCACCCGGCAGCACGACCCGATCGAGCCCGAGCCAGCCCGCCATCGTCGCCAGTTCGGCCTCCAGGGCGGGCATCGCCTCGGCCGGCGCGTCGGGCTCCAGATGGAGCGATGGGACGAGCAGGCGGCGGCCCTGCCGATCCGCCTTGAGATCGACCCGCGCCACCAGCCGGTCGCCCAGCAGAAAGGGCAGGACATAATAGCCATGCGCGCGCTTGTCGGCCGGCACATAGATTTCGATGCGATAGCGGAAGCCGAACAGTCGCTCGGTGCGGTCGCGCTCCCAGATCAGCGGATCGAACGGGGCGAGCAACGCCCGCGCGTCGATCCGGCGCGGGCGGCGCGCCTCGCGGTGGAGATAATAAGGCCCGCGCAGGCCCTCGACCGATACGGGGCGCACCACGCCCTCTTCGGCCAGAGTGGCGACGGCGGCGCGCGCGTCGGCGGGCGACAGGCGGAAATAGTCGCGCAGCTCGGTTTCGGTCGCGACACCCAGCGCGCGGGCGGCGCGCTCGGTCAGCGCGCGATGCGCCTCGGTCTCGGGCGGGGTCGGCAGCGCCAGGATCGCGGGCGGGATCACCCGTTCGGGCAGATCGTAGACCCGCTCGAAACTGCCGCGCCGGGTCGCGGTGGTGACGTGGCCCGCCCAGAACAGCCATTCCAGCGCGCGCTTGGTCTCGCCCCATTCCCACCAGCCGCTGCGGCTGCGCCCCTCCTCGAAATCGGAGGCGGCGTGTGGACCGTCGGCGCGGATGCGGGCCAGCACGGCATCGGCGACGGCGCGATGCTCGGTGGCGAAGGGGCGCAGGCCCGTCCACCCTGTCTCGCCGCGATCCGCCCGCGCCATCCGCCAGCGCAGCAGGGGATGCAGGTCGAGCGGCAGCAGCGAGGCTTCGTGCGCCCAATATTCCCACAATCGCCGCGCGCGCTTCGGCCCCCAGGCGTCGGTGTCGAGCAGGGTCCGGTCGTAGGCGCCCAGCCGCGAGAAGGCCGGCAGATAATGGGCGCGCGCGACGACGTTGACGCTGTCGATCTGGTGCAGCCCCAGCCGCTCGACCGTGCGCCGCAGATCGCGGACGCCCGGCACCGCCGGCCGCGCGACGCCGAAGCCCTGCGCCGCCAGCGCGATCCGCCGCGCCGCCGCCCGCGACAGCGTCTCGATCAGTCGTCGTCCTCCAGCCGCGATGCGGTGCGCTCATATTCCTCGGCGGCGCGCAGCTGTTCGGGATCCTTGAACACCTTGGCGGCGGGCGGCGCCTCGTCGAGCGCGTACAGCAGCACCCACAAGGCGAATCGCCGGCCGGGGTCGCCCTCGATCGCCAGCGCCATCGTCACCCGCTCGATCCCCGCCTTGATCTCGGCATCGTCGAGAGTCTCGGGTTCGGGCGTGCCGAAATAGGTCTGGAGAAGAAGGTCGAGGTCCATCACGCCGCGATGCCCCGCCAGAGCGGGCGGCGCAAGCGGGTGTGGACGGATGGGAAGGGTGGCAGGATGAAAATGGTCGGGGAGAGAGGATTCGAACCTCCGGCCCCTGCCTCCCGAAGGCAGTGCTCTACCAGGCTGAGCTACTCCCCGACGGAGCCCGGATCGATCTGTCATGCGAGCCTCGGGGGCCGATCGATCCGCTCTAGGCGGGGGCCTGTAGCCGGGCGTTCGGGCGGGCGCAAGGGGGTTGTCGGTGGTGTCGCCATACCGTTACAAATCGGCGGACGGATGCGCCTTTCGCAATCGGGCGATTCCCCCGCACGCGATTTGCCTCTAGGCATGGGCATCGTGAGCCCGCTCGAAATCATCGCCGTGTGCCTCGGCCTGGCCAATATCGCGCTGCTGATCCGGCGCAGCATCTGGAACTATCCGTTCGGGCTGGCGATGGTGGCGCTGTATGGCGTGATCTTCTTCACCGCTCGTCTCTACAGCGATGCCCTGTTGCAAATCTTTTTCTTTGTGCTTCAACTCTATGGCTGGTGGGCGTGGGGCCAGGCCGAGGGGGACGAGGACGGCAACGTGCGGGTCGAGCGGCTCACGGCCGCGCAATGGGGTATGTATCTCGGCGGCGCGGCTTGTGCGGCGGCGGCGTGGGGCACCCTGATGCACCGCTTCACCGATGCCGCCGCCCCCTGGTGGGATGCCACGATCGCGATGCTCAGCATCACCGCGCAGATCATGCTGGCGCGCCGCTATCTCGAAAACTGGATGCTGTGGATCGCGGTCGATGTGATCGCCATCCCGCTCTACTGGAGCCGGGGGCTGCCGCTGACCGCCGGGCTCTACGGGCTGTTCCTCGTGATGTCGGCGATCGGCCTGCGCGCTTGGTGGCGGATGCGGCCGGGCACGGCGGCGGTGGCGGCATGAGGCGCGGGATCGTCGTCGGCCGCTTCCTGCCGCCGCACGCCGGCCATGTCCTGTTGTGCGAGACGGCGACACGGCTGATCGACCGGCTGACGATCCTGATCCACGGCCGGCCGGACGACACCATCCCGCTCGCCACCCGCGCCGCGTGGATGACCGAGTTGTTCCCCGCCGCCCGCGTGATCGCCCATCAGGAGGCCACGGCACGCCCCGACTGGCCCGCGATCGTCGCGCGCCACCATCCCGAGCCGGTCGACGCGGTTTTCGCCGCCGATGCGGGTGGCGAGCGGCTGGCAAAGGCGCTAGGGGCACGGCCCGTGACCATCGATCCCAAGCGGCAGGCGATCCCCGCCCGCTCCGCCGACATCCGTGCCGATCCGCTGGCCCACTGGCACCATCTGCCGGCGCCGGTGCGCGCGCATCATGCCCGCACCATCTGCCTCCACGGCCCCGAAAGCACCGGCAAGTCCACCGTCGCCCCCCGGCTGGCGGCGCGGTTCGACACGATCGTTGTGCCCGAATATGGCCGCACCTATTGCGAGCAGCACGGGCTCGATCTGTCGATGGACGATCTGGTCGCCATCGGCAAAGGCCATCAGGCGATGACCGAGGCGGCGCTGCGCCAGTGCGGCGGCCGGCTGATCCTGGATACCGATCCGCTGATGACGGCCGCCTGGGCCGACATGCTGTTCGGCCGCCGCGACCCCTGGTTCGACGCCTTCACCGCGACGGCCGATCTCTATCTGCTGTTCGACATCGACATGCCGTGGGTGGACGACGGCACCCGCTTCTTCGGCGAACCCTCCCAGCGCCAGCGCTTCTTCGACATTTCGCGCGCCGAACTCGACCGGCGCGGCCTGCCCTATGCCGTGATCGGCGGCCCGGCCGAGGGACGGTACGACAAGGCCGTCGCCGCGATCGAGGCGGCGGGGCTGGGCTGACTTGGCGTTGGTGTCGCCAATCGTCGCCGACTTTCTCGCCGGGCTCGACCCGACGACGCGAAACACGATCGACACGGTTCGCGGGCTGGTCCTCACGGCCGCCGACAATCTGGTCGAGGAGATCAAGTGGAACGCGCCCAGCTATCGCCATGGCGACGCCCACAGGGTGACGCTCGGGCTGGAGCGGAAAGGCGGAATACGGATTGTTCTCCATCGCGGCGCCAAAGTGAAGGATGCGCGCGGCTTCGCCTTCGCCGATCCGGTAGGGATAGCCCGCTGGCCAACGCCCGACCGGGGCGTGATCCTCGTCGCCGATGCCGAGGACGCGACCGCAAAAGGCGCCGCGATCCGCGATATCGTCGGCCGCTGGATCGCGGCGACGGCGTGATGCGCACCGGCCAGCACGATATGCCGGCCTCTTCGCATCCCCGCCGCCCCCTGCTAGGGCGCGCGGCATGACTCCACTCGACCGCATCCGCAATTTCTCGATCATCGCCCATATCGATCATGGCAAGTCGACGCTCGCCGATCGCCTGATCCAGCGCACCGGCGGCCTCACCGATCGCGAGATGTCGGCGCAGGTGCTCGACAATATGGATATCGAGAAGGAGCGTGGCATCACCATCAAGGCGCAGACCGTGCGCCTGAACTACAAGGCCAAGGACGGGCTCGATTACGAGCTGAGCCTGATGGACACGCCCGGCCACGTCGATTTCGCCTATGAGGTGTCGCGCAGCCTGGCCGCGTGCGAGGGCGCGCTGCTGGTGGTGGATGCCGCGCAGGGCGTCGAGGCGCAGACGCTCGCCAACGTCTACCAGTCGATCGAGCACGACCATGAGATCGTGCCCGTCATCAACAAGATCGACCTGCCCGCCGCCGAGCCCGAGAAGGTGAAGAAGGAGATCGAGGACATCATCGGCATCTCGGCCGAGGATGCGGTGCTGGCCTCGGCCAAATCGGGCATCGGCATCGACGAGGTGCTGGAGGCGATCGTCACCCGCATCCCGCCGCCCAGGGGCGACCGCGACGCGCCGCTGAAGGCGATGCTCGTCGACAGCTGGTACGACCCGTATCTCGGCGTCGTCATCCTCGTCCGCGTGGTCGAGGGGGTGCTGAAGAAGGGCCAGCAGATCAAGTTCATGCAGCATGGCACGCTGCACCTCGTCGATCGGGTCGGCTGCATGCGCCCCAAGATCGAGCAGCTGACCGAACTGGCGGCGGGCGAGATCGGCTTCATCACCGCGCAGATCAAGGAAGTCAGCCAGACGGCGGTCGGCGACACGATCACCGATGCGAAAAAGCCCACCGCCGAGCCGCTGCCGGGCTTCAAGGAAGTGCAGCCGGTGGTGTTCTGCGGCCTCTTCCCGGTCGACGCCGCCGATTTCGAGAAATTGCGCGATTCGCTCTACAAATTGCGCCTCAACGACGCGTCGTTCAGCTTCGAGGCGGAATCGTCGGCGGCCTTGGGCTTCGGCTTCCGCTGCGGCTTCCTGGGGTTGCTCCATCTGGAGATCATCCAGGAGCGGCTGACCCGCGAATATGACCTCGATCTCATCACCACCGCGCCGTCGGTGGTCTATAAGATCCAGCTCGCCCACGGGAAAGGCGAGCTGGAACTGCACAATCCGGCCGACATGCCCGATGTGATGCAGATCGACATGATCGAGGAGCCGTGGATCGAGGCGGTGATCTACGTGCCCGACGAATATCTCGGCTCGCTGCTGAAGCTCTGCCAGGATCGACGCGGCATCCAGAAGAACCTCACTTATGTGGGCGGCCGCGCGCAGATCACCTACGAGCTGCCGCTCAACGAGGTGGTGTTCGATTTCTACGATCGGCTGAAATCGATCAGCCGGGGCTATGCCAGCTTCGATTACCACCAGATCGGCTATCGCGAGGGCGACCTCGTCAAGATGTCGATCATGGTCAATGCCGAGCCGGTCGACGCGCTCAGCATGATCGTCCACCGCGCCAATGCCGAGACGCGCGGGCGCGGCATGTGCGAGCGGCTGAAGGATCTGATCCCGCGCCACCTGTTCAAAATCCCCGTGCAGGCGGCGATCGGCGGCAAGGTGATCGCCCGCGAGACGATCGCGGCGATGCGCAAGGACGTGACCGCCAAATGCTACGGCGGCGACGCCAGCCGCAAGCGCAAGCTCCTCGATAAGCAGAAGGAGGGCAAGAAGCGGATGCGCGAATATGGCAGCGTGCAGATCCCGCAGGAGGCATTCATCGCCGCGCTGAGAATGGGCGAGGAATAGACCCTTTATCCGTCATTGCGAGGTAGACTACCGCCGCCCCGCGAAGAAATCGCGCAGCTGCGTCGCCGCCTCAGCCTCGCCAATGCCGGTATAGACCTCCGGCCGATGGTGGCACGTCGGCTGGGTGAACAGGCGCGGGCCGTTCACCACCGCGCCGCCCTTCGGATCGTCCGCCGCGAAATACAGGCGGGCGATCCGCGACAAGGCGATCGCCCCGGCGCACATCGCGCAGGGCTCCAGCGTCACCCAAAGGTCCAGCCCGTCCAGCCGCGACGATCCGGTCGCTTCGGCCGCGCGGCGGATGGCGACGATCTCGGCGTGGGCGGTCGGATCGTTCGATCCGCGCATCATGTTGGCTGAGGTGGCGATCACGGCGCCGTCGCGGGTGACCACGGCACCCACCGGCACCTCGCCCGCCGCCGCCGCGTCGCGCGACAGATCGAGCGCCAGGCGCATCGCGGGGGGCAAGGGAAAGGCCATCGGCGGGCTGTACCGCGCCGATGGCCCTGAGGCTATGCCGAGGCGCGGCCCCGGAGGAGCGCGGGCGGCAGGATATCCGGCTTCAGGATCACCACCAGCGCGAAGATCATGCCCGGTATCCAGGCGATGATCGTGAGCAGCACGGTAACCCAGAAGGCCGGCCCCAGGCCGCGCGCCAGGAACGTGCCCAGCGGCGGCAGGAAGATCGCGGCGATGATCTGCAAGAGTGTCACGGGCGATCCTCCTGGGCTGTTACGCGCTTAGTTGGGCTTCTTCACGTCGACGGTCGGGACGTCGATCGTCTCCTTCCTGGTGCCCACGGTCGGCACGTCGACGGTGGTCGGCTTCGAGCCGACGTCGACATCGGCGGTCTTCACGTCGAAGGCCGGGGCCTGGCCACCCTGGACGGCGACCTCGGGCAGTTTCGCTTCCTTGGTCTGGCTCACGTCGAGGAAGCCGAAGGCGATCGCCGCGATGACCGCGACGATGGCGACGACGACGATCACGAGGCCGGTACGTGCGGCGCTGGACATTGGCATCTTCCCTATATTGTCTGTTACAGAGGGGCCAAACGCGCCTTTTCCGGTCTGGTTGCACCAGCGCAACGATAAGGCGCGTCGGGATCGGTTGACGAATCGAAGGGCGGCGGCTATCCGCACCGCCTTTCCGGGCAACCGAAATCAGGATTATCAAGCGATGTCGCGTATCTGCGAGCTGACCGGCAAGGGCCGTCAGGTGGGTCACAATGTGTCTCATGCCAACAACAAGACCAAGCGCACTTTTCTGCCGAACTTGCAGAATGTGACGCTGATCTCCGATTCGCTCGGCACCGGCGTGAAGCTGCGCGTTTCGACGCACGGTCTGCGTTCGGTCGAGCATGTCGGCGGTCTCGACAATTGGCTGGTCAAGACCAGCGACGACAAGCTCTCGCTGCGCGTGCGCCGCCTGAAGCGCGAGATCGTCAAGAAGATCGCAGCCTGAGCAACACGCGCTGTCGGCCCTTCGAGGCGGGCGGCTTGTCGGTTCGGTGTTGAAACCCTGATTCCGCATCGGCCGATGGTCGAAGGCGGATCGGGGTTTTCCGCGTTCGTCGCGCCTGTCGCGACTGGGAATGCCTGAACCTCGGATAACGAGGCCATTCAGGCTGGCCTCACGGGACTCGCGGTAGAAACCGGATCAATCGAGGCATCACGCCCCGAGGATCTGGAGTTAGCGCAATGTCCCGCAAGACCTTCACGCTCGCTGCCGCGGCTGTCTTGGCTGCGGTGACTGTCGCCCCCGCCGCCGCCGAGGCGCAATATTATGGTGGCCGGGGCGGCGGCTATTACGCCCAGGGCTATGATGCCCGCTACAATGGCTACGATCGCGGCGGCCGCTATTATGACGGCCGTGGCTATGATCGCGGCGACCGGCGCGATTATCGCCGTGACCGTGGCTATCGTGGCGGCGGCCGGTGCCGCGACAAGGGCACCGGCGGCACGATCATCGGCGCCATCGCCGGCGGCCTGCTCGGCGACGCCGCCGTGGGCCGTCGCGGCGACAGTACGGCCGCCACGATCGCCGGCGCTGGCGTTGGCGCGCTGATCGGGCGCGGCATCGATCGCGATTGCCGCTGAGGGCGATTTTCCCGCGTAGCGTAGCGGGAAGCGGCAAAGGCCGGGGCGGCAACGCTCCGGCCTTTGCTGTATCGGCAACCCCGAAACGTCACCCCGGCGCAGGCCGGGGCCTCAGGCGGCCTGCCACCACGTCGCCCCAAGCCTGCCGAGAGCCGGGATGACGACACATCAAGCGTCGTCGAACAGCGACGCCAGTTGCTCCACCATCGTGCCGCCCAGCTGCTCGGCATCCATGATCGTCACCGCGCGCTGATAATAACGGGTCACGTCATGGCCGATGCCGATCGCGACGAGCTGGACCGGCGACTTGGTCTCGATCCACGCGATCACCTGCCGCAGATGGCGCTCCAGATAGCTGCCCGAATTGACCGATAGCGTCGAATCATCGACCGGCGCACCGTCCGAGATCACCATCAGGATGCGCCGCTCCTCGGGGCGGCCGATCAGGCGGTTGTGCGCCCACAGCAGCGCCTCGCCGTCGATATTCTCCTTGAGCAGCCCCTCGCGCATCATCAGGCCGAGATTCTTGCGGGCGCGGCGCCACGGCTCGTCGGCGCGCTTGTAGACGATGTGGCGCAGATCGTTGAGGCGGCCGGGCGCCGGCGGGCGGCCCGCGCCGAGCCATGCCTCGCGCGAAAGCCCGCCCTTCCACGCGCGCGTCGTGAAGCCGAGGATTTCGGCTTTCACCCCGCACCGCTCCAGGGTGCGCGCCATGATGTCGGCCGAGATCGCCGCGATCGAGATCGGCCGGCCGCGCATCGACCCGGAATTGTCGATCAGCAGCGTCACCACCGTGTCGCGGAAATCGGTCTCGCGCTCGATCTTGTAGCTCAGCGAATGGGTCGGGTTGATGATGACCCGCGCCAGCCGCGCGGGATCGAGCATCCCCTCCTCCTGATCGAAATCCCAGCTGCGCGACTGCTGCGCCATCAGCCGGCGCTGGAGCCGGTTGGCGAGCTTGGTCACCGCGCCCTGCAAGTGGACAAGCTGGCTGTCGAGATAGGCGCGCAGACGGGTGAGTTCCTCCTCGTCGCACAGCTCGGTCGCCTCGATCACCTCGTCATATTGCTGGGTATAGGCCTTGTAATCGAACTGGCCGGACATGTCGGCCGGCGGGCGATTGGGGCGCACGGGCAACATCCCGTCGTCGCCGTCCTGGCCCAGCTCGCCCTCGCCGTCCTGAAGGTCGCCGGGCTCGCTCTGCTCGGATTCGGTTTCCTGATCGCCGGGCTCGCCTTCCTCGCCGCGCGCTTCGGCATCGCTGTCGCTGTCGCCGCCGGACTGGTCGTCCTGATCCTCGCCCTCGCCACCCTCCTGCGAATCGTCGCCATCCTCGTCGCTGGTATCCTCGTCCTGCTGCGGGTCGCTCTCCGCCTCGGCATCGACCAGATCCAGATCGCGCAAGAGGCGCGCGACCAGATCGGCGAAGGCGCCCTGATCGTCGAGCGACAGACCCAGCGAATCCAGCCCCGATCCACCCTTTTCCTCGATCCAGTCGCGCACCATCGCCACGCCGCTGGCGGCGGCGGCGGGCGGGGCCTCGCCGGTCAGCCGCTCGCGCGCGATCAGCTGGATGGCGGTGGAAAGAGGCACCTCCTCACGGGTGCGGGCGCGGGCGATCGGATCGGATCGCATCCGCATTTCCAGCGCATGGGTCAGGTTGGCCTTCACCCCCGCCATCGCGCGCGCGCCGATCGCCTCGACCCGGGCCTGCTCGACCGCGTCGAACACCGCGCGCGCCACCGCTTCGTGCGGCGCGCGGCGGGCGTGGAGGGCGGGATCGTGATGGCGGTTCTTGAGCGCGAAGCCATCGGCGAAGCCGCGCGCCTCGGCCACCTGCGCGGCGGGCAAGGTGCGCGACGGCATCGGCACGCGCAGCTGCTTGAACGACGACGACGGCGCGTCGGCGGTGAAGTTCAGCTCCAGCTCCGGCTCCTGCGCCATCGCGCGCGCCGTGCCGCCCAGCACCTGGCGGAAGGCTTCGAGGGGGGATTGTTCGGCCATTACCAGATCACCTTGCAGCCGAAGTCGATAAACGCCCGATCGCGTGTCACCACAACCATATCCTCAATCAGCGCCTGGGCCGCGATCAGCCGGTCGAACGGGTCGCGATGCTCACCCGGCAGCAGCCCGGCCCGCAACGCGTGGGCTTCGTTCACGCTCAGGCTGTCGAAACCGTTGCGGTCCATCAGCCGGCGGAAGTTCGCGGCCGGATCGCCGATATCGGGCAGCTTGCCGAGCCGGAATTTGTTGGCGATCTCGAGAGCCGAAACCGCGCTGACGGCGATCGGGCAATCCGCTTCGGCCAGCAGCTCCGAGGCTTTCGCGCCAAGGCGCGTCGGATCGCTCCACCACCAGAGGGCCGCGTGGGTATCGAGCAGCAGCCGATCGGTCCCGCTCACCACTCCTCGTGCTTGCCTTTGCCTTCCCACAGATCGAGTTCGTCATCCGGCAGGGGATCGAACCAGACCGAATCCGGGATGGCAGCCAGTTCAGGCCAGCCGCCGGGGGTGCGCTTCTTCTTGGGTTCGGCCGGCAAAGGCACCAGCCGGGCATAAGGCTTGCCCGCCTTGCAGATCACGATCTCCTCGCCGCCATGCGCCCGCTCCAGATATTTGGAGAAATGGGTCTTGGCGTCGTGGACGTTGATGATGTCGATCTTCGACGGTGCGTTCATCCGCGCCTCCTGTGAGTGGACCAACTTAGTCCACTCGGCGGTCGGTCTCAAGCCTTGCCCACCAGGCTTTCGGGCAGATCCTTGCCGAACACGCGCTGATAATATTCCGCCACCAGCGGCCGCTCCGCCTCGTCGCATTTGTTGAGGAAGGACAGGCGGAAGGCGAAGCCGATGTCGCCCAGGATCAACGTGTTCTGCGCCCAGCTGATCACGGTGCGCGGGCTCATCACGGTCGAGATGTCGCCCGCGATGAAGCCGGCGCGGGTGAAATCGGCCACCTTCACCATATTCTCGACGGTCTTCTTGCCCTCGGGCTTGTCATATTCGCCCGACTTGGCGAGCACGATCCGCGCCTCGACCGCCGCCGGCAGATAGTTCAGCGTGACGACGATGTTCCAGCGATCCATCTGCCCCTGATTGATCTGCTGGGTGCCATGATAGAGGCCCGTCGTGTCGCCCAGGCCGACCGTATTGGCGGTGGCGAACAGGCGGAAATAGGGATTGGGGCGGATCACGCGATTCTGATCGAGCAGGGTCAGCTTGCCCTCGGTCTCCAGCACGCGCTGGATCACGAACATCACGTCGGGGCGGCCCGCGTCATATTCGTCGAACACGATCGCGGTCGGCGTCTGGAGCGCCCAGGGCAGCAGCCCTTCGCGGAATTCGGTCACCTGCTGGCCGTCGCGCAGCACGATCGCGTCACGGCCGACCAGATCGACGCGGCTGATGTGCGCGTCGAGGTTGATCCGCACGCACGGCCATTTGAGGCGGGCGGCGACCTGCTCGATATGGGTCGACTTGCCGGTGCCGTGATAACCCTGCACCATCACGCGGCGGTTGAAGGCGAAGCCCGCGCAGATCGCCAAGGTCGTGTCCGGATCGAACACATAGGCCCCGTCCAGATCGGGCACCCGTTCGTCGGCTTCGGAGAAGGCGGGCACCTCCATGTCCGAATCGATGCCGAACAGCTCGCGCACCTTCACCATCCGATCCGGCGCTTCGAGCACCGTCGCGGCGCGGCTGTCGGGCTGGATATTGGGCAGGTCGGTCATCGTCGGTCTGGTCCTGAAGCCACGGAAATGATGCGTCGCAAAAAAGCGGTAATGCCTTGAGCCCGCGCCCGCAACGCCCCGAAGGTGTAATCATCGACACGATTTCGGAAGGCGGGACGGGAGGGCGCGATCAATCGACCGCCTTGCACCGCCGTGCCAGTTGCAGCCCGCGCAGGAAGCCGCGCCGGGCGAGGCCGGCATCCACCGCCGCCTCCAGCCGCCGCTGGGCGGGCGCGGCGCCCGTCGCCTCGCGGACGAGCCCCCGGAAGGGGATGATCGAGTTGATGACGCTCTTGCCGCCGGCCTGGGCGAACTTGCCCGCGCGGTTTTCCTTCTCGGCGATGTTCTGCGGGCGATAATCGGGGCCGAGCGCGCCGTTCAGCTCTTTCAGCCCGGCGGCGATCTGCGCGCAGCTGGCGGTGCCCTTGGGCCCATAAGGCGCGGCGCTGGCGGCGGCGAGGACCGGCGGGATCTGGCGCTTGGCGGCGCCCACGTCATAGGCCGGCTGGGAAGCGATGCGGCCGGCCTGTCCGGCGGCGGTCTGCTTCTGGCCCTGCGCGATGGCGCCACCGGCCGACAGCGCCAGCGCGCCGCCCATCACCAAAGCTCTCGCGATCGATACCGGCACGCCCTGTTCCTCCCTGAATGAGAGGGGCAGAACGCGCCGGTGCCGTCCGGGTTCAGCGGCGACGTTCAGCCGGCCGCGAGGCGCTTGGCGACCTCTTCCAGCTGGCCGGCCACCGTACCCCAGCCGGTCTCGAAACCCATCGCCTCATGCTGCGCCCGGGCCTCTTCGGTCCAGTGGCGCGCGGTGGCGCGATAGGCGGTCTTGTCGCCCTGGGGGATGAACTCCGTGATCGCCGTCATGAAGGCGGTCTGCGGCACCCAGCCGGTCCGGAACGCATCGGTCGTGACGATCAGGCTTTCCGGGACGATTTCGAGAAACACGCCCTCCATCGGCATCACCTCGCCATCGGGACCGTGCATCACCAGCGCGCTGCGGCCGCCGGGGCGCAGATCCCATTCGACGATCTCCACCCGCCACGGCTTCGGGCAGAACCATTCCTCGGTATGTTCGGTATAGGCGCGCCACACCGCCGCGACGGGGGCGTCGATGATCCGGCTTATGCTCAGGTCGAATGTCTCGTCGCTCATCACCGTCCCTCCGCTGCACGTTCCAGAGCGGCGATATCGAGCCGCTTCATCTCCATCATGGCGAGACTCGCCCGCCGTGCCCGATCGGGATCGGGGTCGCTCAGCAGGCGCATCAGGGTGCGCGGCACGATCTGCCACGACAGGCCGAACCTGTCCTTGATCCAGCCGCATTGCTCGGCCTCGGGCACGGCCGACAGCGCATCGTAATAACGATCCACCTCGGCCTGCCCGTCGCAGTCGATCTGGAAGGAGACGGCCTCGGTGAAGCGGAATTGCGGGCCGCCGTTGAGGCCGACGAACTTCTGGCCGGCAATCGTGAACTCGACGACCAGCACCGCGCCCTCGGCCATGCTGGGATTGTCGGAGGGGGCGCGGACGATGTTGTCGATCGTCATGTCGGCGAACACCGTCTGGTAGAATTTGGCCGCGTCCTCGGCATTGCCGTCGAACCACAGGCAGGGGGTGATGGCGGGCATCGATCCTCTCCTTATGGCTTCTTGGGGGCGACGAGGCCGAAGGTGGCGCCTTCGGGATCGAGCGCGATCAGCGTCCAGTCGCCGCCCGGCACCTCGGAGGGGCCGTGCAGGATGCGCCCGCCGCCGGCGACGATCCGCGCCGCGCCCGCGTCGATATCGTCGGCGAGGCGGGTGTAGAACACCCAGCGCGGCGGAATCGGGTTGTTCATCAGGCCGCCGCCGGCCAGATCGTTGATCTCGATGATCTGATATTGGCCCATCGGCCCCATGTCGAACGTGTCGAGCTTCTTCCAGCCGAACAGGCCCGAATAGAAATCGAAGGCGTCTTCCCAGTCGCTGGTGTGCAGCTCGCGCCAGCCGATATGGCCCGGCGTCATCGGCGGCGGCAGGCCGCAATTCTCGCCCGGATCCTGAAGGCTCTTGAAGATCGAGAAGGAGGCGCCCTGCCGATCGACCGCCACCGCGAAGCGGCCGACGGTGGGGATGTCGATCGGCCCGTGAACGATGCGCCCGCCGGCGGCGGTCACCTCGGCGGCCTTGGCGTCCACGTCATCGACCGCGACATGGCCCATCCAGCTGGGCTGCGCGCCGCCGGCCTTCATCTCGGGCGTGAGGCCCATGATCCCGCCCAGGCCGCCGCCCTGGCCTTCCAATATGGTGTAGGGCGGCTCGGAGCCGGGGAAGGGGCTGGTCGTCCAGCCCATCACGCTCGTGTAAAAGGCCTTCGCCGCCTCGGCGTCGTCGGCCATGATCTCGTACCAGACCCACGGATTGCTCGGCATATCCTGTCTCCTGTGTCGGTTGGTTGGCGTTCAGGCGCTCTGGTCGACCATCACGGCGAAGCCGCCATAGACCATGCGCTTGCCGTCGAACGGCATGCCCCCTTCGGGCGGCTTCATGCGCGGATCGGCCATTACCTTGTCATGCGCGGCATCGCGCGCCTCTTTCGAGGGATATTCGATCCACGAGAAGACGATCACCTCGCCCTCCTCGGCCTTTACCCCGCCGTAGAAGTCGGTGGTGTGACCCTTCTTCACATCGTCGCCCCACGTCTCGACGACGCGGGTGGCGCCATGTTCGATGAAGATCGGCGCGGCCATCTCGGCCATGGCGCGATACGCTTCCTTCTTGCCCTCGGGCACGGGGATCACGAAACCTTCGACATAGGACATCGTCTCTCTCCTTCTTATTGATCGGCCTTCTTATCGATTGGAGACCAGCGCCCGCAGGCGCGGATCGCGCAGCCACAGCGCGCCCCACAGCAGCAGCGCGACATAGATGCCGAAAAAGCAGTGGGTGGCCAGCGGGCTGCCGATGCGGACATGGGTGGCGATCGCGCCGCCCAGATAGGCGGTCAGCAGAATCGCCCCGATCAGCGAGGTGCGGCGCCAGGCATAAAGCAGCGTCGCGCCGATCTGGATCACGCCCAGCGTTCGCAGCAGCCCGCTGCCGGTGGGCCACCCCAGCGCCTGCATCGTATCGATCACCGGCTGGAGCGGGGCCAGCTTCATCGCTCCGTCGAGCAGCAGGAAGGCGATGCCGACACCGCCGAGGATGCGCCCGGCCAGCAGGCGGCGGTCCCGCGCCGGCGCGAGGGCTGGATCGAAAGCCAGGGTCGCCATGTCAGGCCTCCACCGTTTCGGGCTGGCCCTGCATCGCGGCGGTGGCGGCCATGTCGATCCAGTTCACCCCCCACAGATGGCCGTCGGGATCCTCGAAGCTGCGGCCGTACATGAAATCATATTCGTCGGGCTCGTTGACGTCGATCCGTCCGCCGGCGGCGCCCGCCCGCGCGACCCGATCGTCCACGTCGGCGCGGCTCGCGGCGGTGATGCACAGCATCACCTCGCTCGAGACCTTGGCGTCGACGATGGCCTTCTTCGGGTTGAAGCCGAGGAAGCGTTCGTGGGTCAGCAGCATCACGGCGATCGTATCGGAAAAGCGCATCATCGCGGCGGTCGGGTCGCTGTATTGCGCGTTCTGGGTGGCGCCCACCGCCGTGTAGAAGGCGATCGCGCGGTCGAGATCGGCCACCGGCAGGTTCACGAAGATCATCATGCTGCTTCTCCTTGCTCGGGCGGAGCGGCCTTGCCGGGCCTGCTTCGCGAATCGGGACTTGCATTGGGTATCGCTGTTGGTTAGATAAAACAACCATGAAGTCACAAAAAGTAACCGAGTCGATTTCTTCAGCCCGGCGATCCTATCAGGATGCGTGCGGGGCCGCGCACGGCCTCGATCTGCTGGGGGAACGCTGGTCGATGCTGGTGGTTCGCGAACTGATGCTGGGGCCGCGCCGTTTCAGCGAATTGCGCGCCGGCCTGCCCGGCATCAGCGCCAACGTGCTGACCCAGCGGCTGGAGGGACTGGAGGAAAGCGGCATCCTCGTCCGCCGTCGCCTGCCGCCGCCCGCCTCGGTGCAGGTCTATGAACTGACGCCGTGGGGCTATGAGGCCGAGCCCTTGTTGCAGGTGATCGGCCGCTGGGCGGCGCGCTCGCCCACGCACGATCCGACGCTGGCGTTCAGCGCGGTTTCGCTGATGCTGTCGATGCGCACGATGCTCGATCCCGCGCGGGCCGGGGGGCTTGTGGCGCGCGTCGGCTTCCGCATCGGCGAAGAGGGGTTCGTCGCCAGGCTGGGCGAGGGCCAGCTGCCGATCGAGCGGGGCGATCCGGCGGGCTGCGACGTGATCTTCGTCGGCCAGCCGCCGCTCATCGCCGCGGCGATCTACGGCGGCGTGCCGCTGGCCGCGCTGGAACAGGCCGGGCAGATCGCGGTGGAAGGCGATCGGCAGTTGGCCGAACGCTATGTCACCCTCTTCCCGATGCCCGCCAAGGTCGGGGCTTTAGTTTGATCCGCCCCTGATCCGGCGAAGCCGGATCAGGCTCCAGGAATCGCCTGTTCGAACTTCTCGATCACCCAATCCTCTTCCTGCGCGCCGGCCAGCCAATCCTGCATGAAGCGGTGGTTGAGCACCGCCTCGGCATAGGCCTCGGCGAAGCGCGGCAGGGGCACCGAATAGGTCACGAAGCGGGTGACGACCGGCGCGAACATGATGTCCGCCGCGCCGAACGCCCCGAACAGGAAGGGCTCGCTCGACCCGCCATAGCGCGAGCGCGCCTCGGCCCAGAGGGTGACGATGCGGGTCACGTCCGCCGTCACCTCGGGCGAAAGCGCGCGTGGCGGATAGATGTGGCGCAGGTTCATCGTGCATTCGCGGCGCAGCGCCTGAAACGACGAGTGCATCTCCGCCGCCATCGATCGCGCCATGGCGCGGGCCGCCTCGTCCTGCGGCCAGAAGATATCGCGCCCGACCTTGTCGGCGAGATATTCGACGATGGCCAGGCTGTCCCACACCACCGCCTCGCCATCCCACAGGATCGGCACCTTGCCGGAGGAGGGCGCGAATTCGTCGCCCTCGCGGCGCTTGTCCCACTCGGCGTCGTAGAGCGGGACGACGATCTCCTCGAACGGCAGCCCCGATTGCTTGAGCGCCAGCCAGCCGCGCAGCGACCAGGAGGAATAGGCCTTGTTGCCGATGAACAGTTTCATGGGAGGTGGGATAGCGGCGGGTGGCGAGAGGGGCAACGGGGCGCCGCCGTGATCGAACGGGCGGATATCAGCGGATGAAGATGTTCAGCGCGCCGATATGGTTCATCCGCCGCCGGCCGCCGGGATCGTTGATGAGCTGGTTCATATAGCCGATCTCGATCGTCGAGCGGCCTTTGACGGCGATCTCGACCCCGCCGAAGCTGCGCAGCTGATCGAAGCCGGAGCGGACGCCCCAATCGGTGTCGTTGAGCGCGATGAAGGCCTCGGCCGAGCCGACCAGCGCCAGCCCCTTGTGGCCCGTCGCGACCTCGTAGCGGACCATTTCGCGCAGCCGCAGCCCCATGTCGTCACCATCGTTGCGCCAGCGCTGCTCGAGGCGGGTGCGGGAGGACAGATCGTGGCGGGCGCTGGTGGCGATCGTCCAGCTGATCTGCTGGAAGCTGCGATTCTCCTTGCGGTCCCGCCCGCCCTCGATCGGTGAGATCACGCGGCCATAGCCCTGATAGAGCGAGACGCTCTGGCTCGCCTTCCAGCCGATCGCCGGGCGCAGCAGCAGCATCTCCAGCCGAGACACGCCGCTGCCGAAGCGCGGCTGGGCCTCGGCGAAATAGATCAGCCGATCCTTGATGCCGCCGAAGATCGTGGCGTTGACCCAGATCTGCTCGTCGTGTTGCGTTTCGGCGAGCGCCGGGGTGAGCCCGAGGGCGGAGACGGCGAGCGCAAGGGCAAGGCGGAGGCTGTGCATCGCCAGCCTATGGGATGTCGCTGCGGCCAGGGCCAAGCGACAAACTATGTCTGACAGGGCGGAGCGGCTGGCGCTGCCCTGTCAGGATCGGCTCAGGCCGCCACGTCGTAGGGCTGGATCTCGCCCGACAGATACAGGTTGCGCGCCTTGGCGCGGCTGAGCTTGCCCGAGCTGGTGCGCGGCAGGGTCTTGGGCGGCACGAGTTCGACCACGCAGTGCATGCCGGTGATCGCGCGGACCTTCTCGCGGATGGCATCCCGGAGCCGGCTGCGCTCTTCCGGGTCGCTGGTGCGGCACTGGACGAGGACGGCGGGGGTTTCCTCGCCGCCCGGCGTGGTGATGGCGAAGGCGGCGATGTCGCCCGCCTTGAAGCCCGGCAATTGCTCCACGGCCCATTCGATATCCTGGGGCCAGTGGTTCTTGCCGTTGATGATGATCATGTCCTTCGCCCGGCCGACGATGTAGACATAGCCGTTCGAGAGATAGCCCATGTCGCCGGTGTCGAGCCAGCCGCCGACCATGCAGGCCTCGGTCGCCGCCTCGTCGCGGAAATAGCCGACCATCACCGAGGAGCCGCGACACCAGACCTTGCCGATCGCGCGCTCGGGCAGGCGCTTGCCGTCCTCCTCGCGGATCTCGACTTCCATGCCGAGGCACGGCTTGCCGCAATTGACGATGGCGCGATAGCGCTGCGGGCGACCGGCCGGGCCGGCATCGCCGCCCGACAATTCGGTTTCCTCGACCAGCTCGACGACGATGCCCTCGCCCGGCGGCATGATCGACACGGCGAGCGTGGCTTCGGCCAGCCCGTAGCTCGGCAGGAAGGCTTCCGCCTTGAAGCCGGCCTCGGCGAAGGCGTCGACGAACGCCTGCATCACGTCGGGGCGGATCATGTCCGCGCCATTGCCCGCCACCCGCCAGCGCGACAGATCGAAGCGATCGGAAGCCCGCGTCTGGCTCGACATGCGCCGCGCGCAGATGTCGTAGCCGAAGGTGGGCGAGTAAGAGAGCGTCGTGCCCTGATTGCGGCTGATGAGATCGAGCCACGCCAGCGGGCGCCGCGCGAAATCCTCGGTCTTGAGGTAATCGGCGGTCACCTGATTGGCGACCGGCGAGAGGAAGCAGCCGACCAGCCCCATGTCGTGATACCAGGGCAGCCACGAGACGCAGCGGTCGCTGTCGACCACCTCCATGCCGATCGAATGGGCGCGCAGGTTGGACAGCAATTGGCGGTGGGTGATGGCCACGCCATGCGGGAAGCGGGTCGAGCCGCTCGAATATTGCAGATAGGCCACATCGTCGGCCTCGGCGCGGGGCAGCACGGCCTCCGGCGCGGCGGACGCGATCAGGTCTTCCCACACCACGCCCTCGACGCCCTTCGCGGCGGCGGCGGCGCCCGCCATCGCCGCGATCTCGCGCGGGAAGAGAAGGAGCTTGGGGTCGCTGCTGGCGAGCTGCACGGCGAGCTGGTCGATATAGGCGTCGCGCCCGCCGAAGCTGGTCGGCAGCGGCAGCGGCACCGGCCAGGCGCCGGCATAGACCGCGCCGAAGAACAGAGCGGCGAAATCCGGGCTGGTTTCGGCGACCAGCGCGACGCGGTCCCGCGGCTTCACGCCCAGCGCGATCAGGCGGCGGGCATGGCCCAGCGCGTCCTGCCGCAATTCGGCATAGCCATAGGCCCGCGCGAGATTGCCCCGTGCGTCATGGAAATTCAGCCCCCGCGCGCCGCTCGCGGCATAATCGAGGGCGTCGCCCAGCGTGGCGAAATCGGCAAATCGGCGGGGCAGGGTGTCCAGCGTCGGCATTCCTGCCGAAACATTCATCTGGCCTGCGGCGTCGGGCGTCACTGGCGAGCGTCTCCAAATCGTCACTGGGTCGTCAACTGGTCGTCACTGGGCGGTCATCTACACATTCACCGCCAAGTCTGCGATGAACGATCTCGGCGTTCAAAATCCGGCGCTACTATGGCACAAAGATGGCGCGTGACACGCTTGCCCCATAACCGCAAGCCCACGGAGGGGCGTCCGCCGCTCGACGCGGCCCGGCTGGAGGCGCTGGCGCTCTCTTATTGCGCCCGCTTCGCGACGACGCGGGCCAAGCTCGCCACCTATCTGCGCCGCAAGGTGCAGGAGCGCGGCTTCGGCGCGGCTGGCGCGGCGGAGGAGGATGCGCGCCCGCCGATCGAGGCCATCGTCGAGAAGATGACCGGCTTCGGCTATATCGACGATGCCGCCTTCGCCGAGGCCAAGGGCCGCTCGCTCACCCGGCGCGGCTATGGCGCGCGGCGGATCGGCGAGGCGCTGAAGGCCGCCGGGGTCGCGCCCGAGGATGCGGCCGAGGCCAATGGCGCGGCGGAGGACGGCAAGTGGGACAGCGCGCTCGCCTTCGCCCGCAAACGCCGATTCGGCCCCTATGCCGCCGAACCGCTCGATCCCGACGCCAAAAGGCGCGCTTTCGCGGCAATGATGCGGGCGGGACATGGGCCGGAGGTGGCGCGGCGCATCCTTCAGGCCACACCCGGCGAGGAAATCGCTGAATAGAGGCTGTACGACTCGCGAAAATCCTCTTTTCCCAAGAAGAAACCATGTTAGCGTCGTCTTCTATGGCAGGGGGGCCAGCACTGTACGACCGGGGGGTTGCACGGAATGAAGCGGAAGCGGTCGCGCCGGATGGCGCGAACGAGCCGGCGCTTCGTGTCCAGGGCAGCGTCAAATGGTTCGACGCGACACGGGGCTTCGGCTTCGGCTTCGTCGTCGGCGATGGGGGCGAGGGGGATATCCTCGTTCACTTCTCGGTCCTGCGCGACCATGGCCGCCGCACCCTGCCCGAAGGCACCAGCGTGGTATGCGAGGCGGTCAAGCGCGATCGCGGCATGCAGGCCCGCGCCATCCTGTCCTTCGATCTGTCCACCGCGACCGGCCCAGACGCCGATCTCGCCAGCCGCCGCGCCGCCGACCATGTCGATCCGGGCGCGCTGATCGCCGATGCCGGCCCGGTCGAGCCGGTCACGGTGAAATGGTTCAACCAGCTCAAGGGCTATGGCTTCGTCGTGCGCGACCATGACGAGCGCGACGTGTTCGTCCACATGGAGACGGTGCGCCGCGCCGGTTTCCTCAAGATCGATCCCGAACAGCGGCTGATGGCCCGCATCGCCGAGGGGCGGAAGGGGCCGCTGGTGGTGTTCCTGTCGGGCGACGGGGACACGGCCGGGGGCTGAGAGATTTCCGCCGTCGTGCCGGCTACCGGCGCGTCAGGAAATCAATCCACCTCGTCCGGGCCGCCCAGCGCCACCTTGGCGTTGGCGGCGGCGACGCGGGTCTTTACCGCGCTGACGTAATCGGCCGACTGGAGATAGGGCAGCGGGTTGACCGCGCGGCCGTCGATGCGGACTTCGTAATGCAGGTGGCTGCCCGTCGAGCGGCCGGTCGAGCCCATCAGCGCGATCAGTTCGCCGCGCTTCACGAAGGTGTTGGGCTTCACGAGGATGCGCGAAAGGTGGCCGAAGCGGGTCTGCACGCCCTTGCCATGATCGATCTCGACGAGATTGCCGTAGCCGCCGGCCCATTCGGCGCGATCGATCACGCCATCGGCGGTGGCGTAGACCGGCGTGCCGACCGGCCCGGCGAGATCGATGCCGGCGTGCATCGCCGCCACCCGGCGGAAAGGATCGGCGCGCACGCCGAAATCGCTGGTGAAGGTGGCGCTTTCGACCGGCTTGGTCGAGGGGATCGAGATGGCGCCCTGCGAGAGCGCGTCGAGCTTCTTCCAGGATTGGAACAGCGCGTTGAATTCGGGGTCGCCCGCCTTGCTGGCCGAGGCGGCGACGACCTTGCCGGTCTCGCCCTCGTCGAGGCTGTCGAGCGCGGCGGCGTGCTGCGCCTCGCGGACGGTGAGGCTTTCCTTGGCGAGGCTGCTCGCCGCGATCGCGGGGGCCGCCATCACCGCCAGCGCGGTTACCGGGTAGAGGATGGCCTTGGAGCCCTCACGAGCGATCGACGTTAGCAGGCGCACAAAAAGCGTCATTCCATCCCCGACAGGCTGGAGCCGGGCAGGTAAGCCGCCCGGGTCGATTACTGGTAACGCCGTCGAGAAATTGCCCCACCCGCAGACGCCAAACCCTTCTGTTAGGCTTGTTCCCCCGCGGCAAGCGCGGCGTAGTATTCTTTCGTCAGACCGGCACTGGCCCGCGCCGAGTCGTTGAACGGCGGTTTCAGGCTCCCGCCAAAATGTTCCCTGACCATCTTATGCCAGGTTACGGCGGGCTCGAATCGTTGCGCCGCACAAACGAAACCGAACCAGCGGACGCCCGTGCCGACATGGCGGATCTCGTCGTTCAGGATGCGCGTGAGGATGCGGGCGGAAGTGCCGTCGCCGCCCCGCGCGAACCGCTCGACCATGGCCGGCGTCACGTCCAGCCCGCGCGCCTCCAGCACCATCGGCACGACCGCCAGCCGGGCGAGCGCGTCATGCCGCGTGGCCCCGGCCGCCTGCCACAGCCCGTCATGCGCCGGCAGCGCGCCATAATGGCTGCCGAGCGCGCGCAACCGTCGATCGAGCAAGGCGAAATGCATCGCCTCGTCCGCGCCGACCCGCATCCAGTCATCGACGAAGGCGCGCGGAAACTGGCCGCCGAAGCGCCCGGCGACGTCGAACGCCAGATCGATCGCGGAAAATTCGATGTGCGCCACCGCGTGCAGCATCGCGATCCGCCCGGCCTCGCTCCCGGCGCGACCACGTCTGGCCATGCGGGCGGGGGGCAGGAATTCGGGGCGGGCGGGCCGCGCCGGGCTCTCCGGCATCGGCGCGGCGAAGTCTAACACGAGCCGGCCCGCCCGCCATTCCCGCGCGGTGCGGCGGGCGGCGCGGACCTTCGCGCGCGGATCGGCGGTCGAGAGGACGGCAGCGCAGGCTTCGGCGATGGTGGTCATGTCGTTCTTACAAAATCCGTTCGTCCCGAGCGCAGTCGAGGGACGTGGAGAGCCACGCGCTTGGGGCACGTCCCTCGACTGCGCTCGGGACGAACGGCGAAGGAAAAGCGCTCAGCCTTTTGCGCCCAACCCCCGCGCCGCCTCCAGCACCGCCTCGGCATGGCCCGCCACCTTCACCTTGCGCCACGCCTTGGCGATCCGCCCGTCCGCGTCGATCAGGAAGGTCGATCGCTCCATCCCCATATAGGTGCGGCCGTACATCTGCTTCTCGACCCAGCTGCCGAACGCCGTGCTCACGCTCTCGTCATCCGTCGCCAGCGGCACGCGAAGATCATACTTGGCCGTGAACTTCGCGTGGCTCTTCGGGCTGTCGCGCGACACGCCCAGCAGCGACACGCCCGCGCCCGCGAAATCGTCCGCCAGATTGGAAAAGGCCTGCGCCTCCTTCGTGCAGCCGGTCGTGTCGTCCTTGGGGTAGAAATAGAGGACGAGCGGCTTTGCCACCCCCGCGAGCGGCATCGGGCTGCCATCGGCGGCGATCAGCGTCACGTTTGGGGCGGCATCGCCTTCCTGAATCATATCATTCCTCCTGGGGTTGCGGCGTCATATCGAGCCGCGCGACCCGGCGCCACTCGCCCGCCACCAGAGCCCGCGCATCGGCATAAGCCGCCATCAGCGCCGCCCAGTCGGGCAGGCCGCACGCCCGCGCCACGATCGGGCGGGAGGCATCGGCCGGCGCCTCCGATCCGGGCGAGACGAGCCGCAGGGTCACCAGCAGCCGGGTCATCAACTCATGCGCGGCGGCGAAGCCGGGATCGAGCAGCCCGGCCTCGGCCAGCGCCGCCGCCGCCCGGCGCAGGCGCGGATCGAACGCGGTGCGATGGCGCAGCTGGAGCAGGTGGACGGTGAATTCGGCATCGATCAGCCCGCCCGCGATCAGCTTCACGTCGAGCGGCCCGGCCGGCGGCTTGTGGCGCGCGACATCGCCGCGCATCTTCACCACATCGGCGGTGAGCGCGGTATCCTCGCGCGGGCGATCCAGCGTGGCGGCGATGATCGCCGCCACCTCGGCCCGCGCCGCGTCCGATCCGAACACGGCCCGCGCGCGGGTGAGCGCCATATGCTCCCATGTCCAGGCGCTCTCCGCCTGATAGCGCGCGAAACTGTCGAGCGAGACGGCGAGCAGCCCCTGCGTGCCGGACGGGCGCAGCCGCGTGTCCACCTCGTACAGCGGCCCGGCGGCGGTCGGCACCGAGAGCGCCGCCGAGACGCGGCTGGCGAGCCGCTGGAAATATTGGGTGGCGCCCAGCGGCCGGCGGCCATCCGATTCCGCCGCATGATCGCCGGTGAACAGGTAGATCAGGTCGAGATCGGAGGCATGAGTCAGCGATCCGCCGCCGAAGCGGCCGAGCGCCAAGATCACCAGCTCGCCGCCCGGCACCCGGCCATGCGCCGCCTCGAACTCCGCGACGGCGGCCGCGCCCAGCGCCGCCAGCGCCGCCTCCGCCACGCGGGCATGGCCGCGCGCGACCTCGATCGCGTCGGACGCCGCCTCGATCAGCTGCACCCCCAGCGCGAAGCGGCGTTCGCTCACCTGCCGGCGGACGCTGTCGAGCAGGCGCTCATAATCGTCGCCCCGCTCGCGCGCCGAAAACTGCGCCGTCAGGGTCGCCACGTCGGGCGGCGGGGTCAGGCTGGTGGCGTCGATCAGCCCGTCGAGCAGATCGGCACGGCGGCCGAGCTGCGCCGCCAGCGCGGGCGCGTGGCTGAGGATATCGGCCAGCAGCGCCAGCAACGCCGGCCGCGCCTCCAGCAGGCGGAACAGGTTGATCGCGCTCGGCAACGCACGGACCAGATCGTCGAAGCGGTTGATCGCATGCGCCGGATCGGGTGCCGCGCCCAGCACGGCGGCGAGGCCAGGCAGCACCTCCTCCAGCGCGGCCTGCGCCTGCGGGCTGCGCAGCGCGCGAATGTCGCCCGCGCGCCAGCCCGCCACCCGCGCCCGCGCGCCGCCCGCGTCGGTAAAGCCCAGCGCCGCCAGCGCGCCTTCCAGCGCGTCGCCGTCCTGCGGCAGGCCGGGCGCGGCCTCATCCTCCAGCGCGTCGTAGATATGGCCCACGGCGGTGATCGTCGGCGCGAGCAGCGCGAGCAGCGCCGCGCCGTGTGCCAGCCCGTGCAGCCGCGCCACGCCATCGAGCGCGGCCGGATCGCGGGGCAGGCGGTGGGTCTGCTGGTCGTCGATCATCTGGAGGCGATGTTCGATCGTGCGGAGCAGGCGATAGGCGTCGCCCAGCACCACCGCCTCGTCGCGCCCGATCCGCCCCGCTCCGGCCAGCGCCGCCAGCGCGTCGAGCGTGGCCGGCGCGCGCAGGCCGGGTTCGCGCCCGCCATGGATGAGCTGATGGATCTGCGCGAAGAATTCCACCTCGCGGATGCCGCCGCGCCCGCGCTTCACGTCGTACCCCGGCCCCAGCGCCTGCCCCTGCGCATAATGGCCGCGAATGCGCCGGCTGAGCGCGCGGATCTCGCCGATCGCCCCGAAATCGAGTGAGCGGCGCCACACGAACGGGCGGATCTGATCGAGGAAGCGCGCGCCCAGCGCCACATCCCCCGCCGCCGCGCGGGCGCGGATGAAGGCGGCGCGCTCCCACGGCAGCGCGCTCGATTCATAATGGAGCAGGGCCTGCGCGTAGGGCACGGCGAGCGGGCTCGCCTCGGGCGTCGGCCGCAGCCGCAGATCGACCCGCAGCACATAGCCGTCCGCCTCGCGCGCCTGAAGCAGCTCCACCACGCGCCGCGCGATCCGCACGGCCGCCTCGCCGGGGTCTTCGTTGGGGCGCAGCGGCAGGGTCGCGGGATCGAAGATCAGGATCGGATCGATGTCCGACGAATAATTGAGTTCGCGGCTGCCATGCTTGCCCAATGCCAGCGCCGCCATGCCGACCGGCTCGGCATCGGGCGTGCGTTCGAGAATGGCGGCGCGGATCGCCCGATCGAGCGCGCGATCGGCGAAATCGGAGAGCGCCCGCGTCACCTGTTCCATCGTAAGCAGGCCGGCGAGATCGCCCACCGCCACCGCCAGCGCCACCGCCTGCCGCTCGCGCCGGAGCGCGCGGGGGGTGGGGTCTTCTGCCGCCTCCGCCCCCGCCGCCGCGATCGCCGCCGCCACGCCGTCCGCCTCGATCCGCGCCACCACCTCCGGTCGCCGCTGGGCGAGCAGCCGCAGGAAGGGGGCATCGCGCTCGATGCGCGAGAGGGCGTCGGCAAGGGCGAGGGGATTCTGGGTCACATCACCTAACCTGAATCAGCATTCCGCCTGCGAAACGGCGGAAAAGAGCAACTTACCGGCACATGCCTCGTTATCGCATCATGGAGATGGCAACACATACCCAGACAGGCCGGAAAATCGGCGGCGGGTCGAACCCCGAGGCGGTCACGCCCCCTTCCCCCCTGGAAGGCGTGGGTGGAGCATTGCGCGCCGTCTTCGGCCGACAGGCGGAGGACATGCCCTCCGAATTCCGCGCCCTGCTGGACAAGCTGCGCTGAAATAATCACTCGGTGCTCCTGCGAAAGCAGGAGCCCAAAGCCCCAACTGCCGCGCTCCGATAACCCTGGGCTCCTGCCTCCGCAGGAGCACGGGGTTCGCGGCTCAATGGCCGCGGCTGAGGTCGTCCACTTCGTCCATGATCGTCTGCAACGCGGTGTTCACATTCTCGGGCGCTTCGCGGCGCGACGGCAGCTTGCCGTCGCTCAGCAGCGCTTCGAGCGCGACCCGGCCGCGCGCGACCCGGCTCTTGATCGTGCCGACGGCGCAACCGCAGATCTCGGCCGCTTCCTCATAAGCGAAGCCCCCCGCGCCGACCAGGATCAGCGCCTCGCGCTGCGGCTGCGGCAGGTGGAGGAGCGCCCGCTGGAGATCGCCCAACTCGACATGGCGATCCTGGCTCGCCGGCGCGGCGAGGATCTTGGCGGCGGTCACATCGTCCCACTCGCCCTTGAAGCGGGCGCGGCGCATCTGGCTGAGGAACAGGTTGCGCAGGATGATGAAGGTCCAGGCGCGCATGTTGGTGCCGGCCTGGAATCGCTTGCGCGCGGCCCACGCCTTCAGCAGCGTTTCCTGCACCAGATCGTCGGTGAGATCGCGATTGCCCGAAAGCGAGCGCCCGAAGGCGCGCAGATGGGGAATGACGCGGGCGAGTTCATCGCGAAACGCATCGTCGGACAGAGCGACATGCTCGGGCGGCGCTGCGGGCTCGCCCTCGGTCGTGTCCAAATCCGTCATGCGTCAGGAATTCCCCTCCGGCGGCCGGGGCCGCCCACTTCGTCATATATAGGCGACGCGAGTCGCCATTGCGAGCCCCGGCGGTGCGGGGCTCCCGGGCTTATCGATACAGGAACAGCAGCACGGCGAAGATGATGACGATCAGTGTCAGCGAAATGCCGAGGACATAGCGCGTCACTTTCGTCTTGGAGCCGGCGCGGGCTTCGGTGCCCGTCAGATGCGTGTCGCCCTCATGTACCATGATCGTCTCCTGAAGCCCGACCGGCGTTTCCGCCGGTCGTTGCACGCCTCAAACAACCGCGTGCCGGCGTTCAGGTTCCATCGCCGCCGTTTCGGTCAGGCCGGAACGGTGGCCGAATCGAAGAACAGCGCCTGGCTGATCGCGGCCTTCACGGTCGATCGCTGGAACGGCTTGGTGATGAGGAAGGTCGGCTCGGGCCGCTCGCCGGTCAGCAGGCGTTCCGGGAAGGCGGTGATGAAGATCACCGGCACCGCGAATTCGGCGAGGATGTCCTTCACCGCGTCGATGCCGGAGCTGTCGTCGGCCAGCTGGATGTCCGCCAGCACCAGGCCGGGGCGCTGCGCGATCGCCTGCGCCACCGCCTCGTCGCGGGTGACCGCCACGCCGGTGACGTTGTGGCCCAGATCGCGGACGATCGTTTCCAGGTCCATCGCGATGATCGGCTCGTCCTCGATGATGAGCACGTCGGCATGGGTCTGGCGCTCGATCTCCGACAGCGCCTCGCTGACGAGGTCGTCGACCTCGGCGGCGTCGGTCTCCATCAGATAGCCGGCGTCCTCGGAGGTGAAGCCCTCCATCGCCGTCAGCAGCAGCGCCTGGCGCGAGCGCGGGGTGATGCGGGCGAGGCGGGCGCTGGCGATGTCGCCGCCGCCGACGCCGTCATTCTCGTCCTGATCGAGATTGGTAGAGGCCCAGATGCCCTGGAACATGCGGTAGAGGCCGACGCGGGCATCCACCTCGCGGGGGAAATCGTCCGGCGCGGCGACGATCGCCTGAAGAGTCGCCCGGACATAATTGTCGCCATGCTGCTGGCTGCCGGTGAGTGCGCGGGCATAGCGGCGCAGGAAGGGAAGGTGGGGCGCGAGATCCTGGCCGAGCGACATGGTCGTGAATTCTCCTTCGATGTGCACATGGAGTCCGGGCCGTGACGCGCCATCCCCCGGGATGGTCCTTCGGGGCCCTTTCGCCCCTGAAACCACCCCCTTGCCCGTCCGCCGGCCCTGTCGGGATCGGTGTGCGGGTTTTGCTGGAACCATCCTGCGCGTGTTTTGTTTCAGCCGCGGGCAGCCAATTCGTAACGGACGTTTCAGGCCCGTGACGACATAGGTTGCATGTTTAGGGGTTTGGGCGCTAGCCACGACACGGGATGTCCGGGGTGTCTGGCGCGGGACCGATGTGATGATCGCTCTTCACGGGGCGAAAGGGGACGGGCGATTTGGCTTCCAGGAATGATGACGACGAGGCCAAGCGCCCAGCACTCGACAGCAAGGATGGCAGCGGCGCGGCGCGTAAAGCCACCCGCAAACGTAGCGAGAATCATGTCGGCAACGCCCTGCGCTCTGCCTATGACGAGGCAGTCCGCGAGGATGTTCCCGACGAATTCCTGGATCTGCTGCGCAAACTTTCCTGATGATACCGGGCTGATGGCGCACGCCGGCGCTACGCAGCCCCGCGCTACGCAGCATCGTGCGGCGGCAGACTGATGGCGTCCGAGGCTCCCGCCCGGGCGCGCGCCGCCGCCCGCCTGACCGGCGTTTCCTCCGGCACGCGGATGCTGGTGATCCTCACCCTCTGCCTGCTGCCGCTCGGCCTGATCGCGCTCTTCGCCTCGATACGTTCGGCCCAGAACAACCGCGCCCAGCATGAACTCGACGCCGGCATCATCGTCCGCCAGGCCGCCAGCCAGATCGATATCCTGATCGAGCGCGATGCCCAGCGGATGCGTGCCGCGATCGGCAGCGGCGATCCCGGCTATGTCGCCTGCCGCGCGCAACTGGCGGGCCTGGCCACGGCGCTCGCCGATCAGGGTGCCCGCACCGCGCTCTACACCCGCACCGGCCTGCGCCGCTGCGCCAGCGATCCCGCCCCCGGCCGTGCAGCCCCGCCGCGCACCCCCGACACGATCGACGTGCTGGCGCTGGGCGATCCGCGCGGGATCCGCCTGACGGTGCCGTCCGCCAGCGGCTATGCCGCCGCCGACATTCCGCTCGCCGCCTTCGACAGCGCCGTCTCGCCGATCACCCAGTCGCATGGCGCGACCCTGATCCAGGGCGCCGCCCGGCTGCGCCTCGGCCCGCCCCGCCCCGGCGGCGCGCTCGACCAAAGGGTCACCGTCACCGCGCCCGTCGCCGGCGGGCAGATGGCTCTGGCCATGACGATCAACGTCGCCACGGTCAGCGCGATCGAGGTGCTGCTGGTGCTGCTGCCGATCCTGATGTGGCTGGCCGGCGCCATCATCGGCTGGCTGGTGGTGGAACGGCTCCTGCTGCGCCCGCTGGCCGATCTGGAGCGCGCCGTCACGCGTTTCAGCCCCGAGGATCCCGAATTCGTCGTGCCGCGCCTCGCCACCCCCAGCCACGAGATCCGCAATCTCGCCGAGGCCTTCCGCGCGTCCGCCGCCGAGATCGCCACGCACGAGGCCGAGCTGGAGCAGGGGCTGATGCGCCAGACCAAGCTCACCCGCGAGGTGCACCACCGGGTCAAGAACAACCTCCAGGTCGTCGCCTCGCTCATCAACCTGCACGCGCGCGGCACGCAGGGCGACGTGCAGCGCGCCTATGCCTCGATCCAGCGGCGGGTGGATGCGCTGTCCGTCGTCCACCGCAATCATTATGCAGAGATGGAGGAAAATCGCGGCATCAACCTGCGCACCCTGCTGAGCGAGTTGGCCGCCAACCTGCGCGGCTCCGCCCCGCCCGAGGCCACGCATTTCTCGATCACCGTCAACATGGCGCCCGCCGCCGTGACGCAGGATACCGCCGTCCCCATCGCCTTCCTGTTCACCGAGGTGATCGAACTGGTGATGGATTGCGACCCCAAGGGTGGCGCCGCGCTGGCGGTGACGTCCGGATCGGTCGCCAACCGCATGCTGCTGACGATCGTGGCGCCCGGCCTGCGCGGCGAGGCCTGTACCGAGCATCCCGCCTACGAACGCTTCCGCCGCATCATCGAGGGCCTCGCCCGCCAGCTGCGCTCGCCGCTGATCTACGATGCCGAGCACGGCAGCTACGCGATCGAGATTCCCAGCCTCGCCGACCCGCTCAACTGAGCCGCGCCATAATCGAACCTTTTTCGAATCTTTTTTGTCGCGGGTGAGGAACCCTTGGCCGCGAGGGCGGTTCTACACTTCGGATAGCGACCTTTTGCCCCCCCCGCTCTCGCTATCCACTCTTAGGGCCCGGACACGTCGTTTCCCCCCCACGACGTCTCCGGGCCCACTCATGTCCGGGGCATTTCGTCCAGATATATCAATGCGCTGGCCCGATGGACGGTGGCGGAACAAACCCCCGCATCGGCGATTGGTCCCGCGATCCGCCGGTCATCGACGGAGCGATCTCAAGGAGTTTCAACATGCGTAAGGTTCTCGCGCTCGCGCTGGTCGCCGGCACCCTGATGGTTTCGGCGTGCAACACCGTCGAAGGCGCCGGCAAGGACGTTTCCTCGGCGGGCGACGCCGTGTCGAAGACGGCCAACAAGTCGAAGTAATTCGCTGGCCTTCGGGCTCACGTGAGAAGGCGTCGCTTCCGAGAGGGGCGGCGCCTTTTTCGTTCGAGCGGCGCCAATGACCCTTCGCCCCGAGCGAAGTCGAGGGGCGTGCACCCAAGCGGTGCGTCCGATCGCACGCCCTTCGACTACGCTCAGGACGAACGGGTAAAAGGACGGCTAGGCCGCGTCCGCGCTCGTATCGCTGGCGATCTTGGCGCGCTTGCGTTCGGTCAGGCGGATGCCGATCAGGGCGAATTCGTAGAGGATGACCAGCGGGACCGCCATCAGCATCATCGATCCCACGTCGGGCGGGCTCAGCACGGCGGCGATCGCGAAGTTGAGGACGATGGCGTAGCGGCGGAAGCCGCGCAGCTGATCGCCGGTGATGATCCCGCCGCGCTCCAGCAGCATCAGCAGCACCGGCAGCAGGAAGGCCGCGCCGAAGCCGAACAGGAATTGCATCACGAAGCTGAGATAGCTGCCCACCGCCGGCAGCGCCTCCTGCTGCAAGCCGCCGAGATTGCCCGAGAAGCTAAGCAGATAGTGCAGCGCCAGCGGGATCGCGACGAAATAGGCGAGGCTGGCGCCCATCAGGAACAGGATCGGCGTGGCGCAGATGAAGGGCAGCAGCGCGCGCTTCTCCTGCTTGTAGAGGCCGGGCGCCACGAACTTCCAGATCTGGTTGGCGATCACCGGAAAGGCGATCATCAGCGCCGAGAAGAAGGCGACCTTCAGCTCGACGACGAACGCCTCGAAAATCTGGGTGTAGACCACCTTGCCCTGCCCCGCGACGACCAGCGGGTGGACGAGAAAGCCCAGGATATCGCGCGAGAAATAGAGGCAGACCGCGAAGGCCACGCCCACCGCGCCCATCGACCAGAGCAGGCGGCGGCGCAGCTCGATCAGATGCTCGAGCAGCGGCGCGCGCGACGAATCCATTTCGTCGGGTTCGCTCACGGCTTCGACTCGCTGGATGGGGCGGGCGGTTCCTCGGCCTTCAAGGGCTCGGGCGCCGCTGTCGGTGCGGGATGCGGGATATGCGGGGTCGGCAGCACCTCGCCGGGGATCGGCTCGGGCACATGCGCGCCATCCTCGGGCGTGGCCGTGGCGGGGTGCGGCGGATAGTCGGTGGCGGCGGGCAGCATCGGCTGCGGTGCGGGTTCGCCCGTCTCGCCCTCGATCACCTGGCCATCGACGACCTGGCCCTCGATGGCGGGCGTCGGCGGATGCTCGCGCATGATGCGCTCATTTTCGGCGCGCCACTTCTTCTCCATCTCCTCCAGCTCGGACTGGCGGACGATCTCGTCCAGCCCCTCGCGGAAATGGCGGGCGACGCCGCGCGCGCGGCCGACCCAGCGGCCGACCACGCCCATCACGCGCGGCAGATCCTTGGGGCCGATCACGACGAGCGCGATGATGGCGATGACCAGCAGTTCGGTCGGTGCGACGTCGAACATCGTGCGATCAGCCCGCCAGACCGGCGGAATCGCAACGCATCAGATCGGGACGCGCGAAACGCTCCATCGAAAACAGCCCCCGAAAACGATCAGTGCGCCGGACGATCGTCCTTGGCGGGCTGAAGGTCACGGTCGGGGTTCGGCTCCAGCGGCGGCTGCGCCTGAAGGCGCACGGGCGGGTTGGCCTTGGCCTCGTCCTCTTCGGACATGCCCTTCTTGAACTGCTTAACGCCCTTGGCGACGTCGCCCATCATCGCGGAGAAGCGACCGCCGCCGAGCAGCAGCACGGCCACGACCGCGAGGATCAAAATATGCGGAAGCGACAAGCCCATCACGAATCTCCCGGGGAGTGTGACGCCTATCTAGGCGTCCCCGCGCCGCTTTTCCACCGTAAGCTGACGGATCGGTGACGATCCGGTTACATGTCGGCGTCATCGTCCTCTTTGGGGGCCGCACCCAGCGCCTCCTCCAGCGCCAGATCGACCGGATCGAGCAGCCCGGCGGCGCGCAGATCCTCGATCCCCGGCAGGTCGCGGCGGGAGGCGAGGCCGAAATGGGTGAGGAAACCCGGCGTCGTCGCGAACAGCAGGGGCCGCCCCGGCCCCTCGCGCCGCCCGGCCGGCCGCACCCAGCCCGCCTCCAGCAGCGTATCGACCGTGCCCTTGGCGACGGTGACGCCGCGGATCGCCTCGATCTCGGCGCGGCTGACCGGCTCGTGATAGGCGATGATGGCGAGCGTCTCGATCGCGGCGCGGCCCAGCTTGCGCGGCTCGCTCTTTTCGCGGCGGAGGAGATAGGCCAGATCGGGCGCGGTCTGGAAATGCCAGCGCCCGCCACGCTCGACCAGTTCGATGCCATGGCCCTGATAGCGCGCGGCGAGGCCGTGCAGCGCCTCGCGCACCGGCCCACCGATTACCTCGACGATCTCGGCCTCGCTCATCGGCCCCTCGGCGGCGAACAATGCCGCCTCGACCTGCCGTTCGCTCTCGGTCATGCCCGGCGCACCATCAGCGGGGCGAAGGCGGCCTCCTGCTGGAGCGCGACCTTGCCCTGCCGCGCCAGTTCCAGCGAGGCGACGAAGCTGGAGGCCAGCGCCGAGCGGCGCAGCTGCGGGGTGAGGCCATCGGGCAGGAAACTTTCCAGGCTGGACCAGTCGAGCCGGATACCCACCATCTTCTCGACCAGCGCCAGCGCGGCCTCCAGCGTCATCACGTCGCGGTGGGCGACGATGTGGACGACCGGGCGGTTGCGCGCCTGCACCGCGCCATAGCCGGCGAGCAGATCGTAGATGCTGGCCTCCCACGCCGGCTTCCTCACCACCGCCAGCCCCTCCGGCGCGCCGCGCACGAACACGTCGCGGCCGAGCCGGTCGCGCGCCATCAGCCGGGCGCCCGCCTCGCGCATCGCATCGAGCCGCTGGAGGCGCAGTTGCAGGCGCAGCGCCAGTTCCTCGGGGCTGGGCTCCACCTCGGGATCGCGCGGCAGGAGCAGACCCGATTTGAGATAGGCCAGCCACGCCGCCATCACGAGATAATCGGCCGCCAGCTCCAGCTTCACCGCCCGCGCGCCCTCGACGAAGGCGAGATATTGCTCGACCAGCTGGAGGATCGAGATTTCGCGCAGATCCACCTTCTGGTTGCGCGCGAGGGTGAGCAGCAGGTCGAGTGGTCCCTCCCACCCGTCGAGGGCGAGGGTCAGCACATCCTCGTCGGGCGCCCGCCGCACGGGTGCCTCGAAATCCTCGAAGAGATCGGGTGCGGTCATAATTCGATACGCGGAAACGCTGCACTGCCGTGCTCCTGCGCAGGCAGGAGCCCAGGGGCGGCAAGCGGTGTCCTCAGTAACCCTGGGCTCCTGCCTGCGCAGGAGCACAAGGAGAGCGCGGAAATTAGCGCACCCGCAGTCAGGGCGCGACCGGGAAGCAGCCGTTGCCCACCGCGACCACCGCGCGGCAGATGCGCTGCGCCTCGGCCTTGCTGGCGACGCCGGCGGCCTGGAGGCGGGTCACCGACCCGGCGGCTTGCGGCGCATAGCGCAGGCCCTGCAACATGCCGACCCGGCCCGAGAGCTTGAGCCACGCCTCCTTGGCGCCGCCGGGCGTGGCGAAGGCGCCGAGCTGGATCTTCCACGGGCCGGTGCCGGCCGGGCGCGGCGCGGGCTTCGGCGGGGCCGGCCTGGGCGCGGGCGCCTCGGCCACCTGCACCGGGGCCGGCGGGGGCGGGGTGTAGGCGGGCGGCACATAGGCCGGCGGCGCGGCGCGCGGCGGGGCGACCGGCGCGGGGGCGGCCGTCGATCCCGGCACCGGCACCTGCTGGATCGTACCCGGCACGCTGCTGGCGCGCACGTTCACTTCCGGCCCCGGCACGGCGACGCTGGCGCCGTCCATGTTCACCGTCGGGCCATCGGCGGCGGGCGGCGGGGGCGGGGCCATCGGCGGCGCCTGATAGGGCGGCTGGTAGGCGGGCGCGGCGGCGGCCACCTGCGCGGGTGCCGGAGCGGGCGCGGCTGCCGGGTTGACCGGTGTATAGCCCGTGCCCTGCGGCACGCGCGGCGAGGCGGGCGGCTGGCTGTTCTGCGCGAGGCGCGTATCGGCCGTCACGCCCGCCGCCGCCTTGTCCTGCGGCGTCAGATAGCGTTCCATCTGGTCGAGGCTCTGCTTGGCCTGCGGGATGCCGGCGGCCGACGCCTTGGTCATCAGCGCATAGGCGCCCGGCCAGTCCTTGGCGGCGAAATCGCCGTTGAATTTGGCGGTGCCCAGCACATACATCGCGCGCGGTTCGCCCCGGGCGGCCGATTTCTCGATCCACATCATGGCTTCCTTGCGGTCGCCCTGGCGGAACAGCATCAGGCCCAGCAGGTCCTGCGCGTCGGCGAAGCCGAGCTGCGCGGACTTGCGATACCATTTCTCGGCTTCGGCCAGGTTCATCGTCACGCCGCGACCCAGCTTATAGGCCTGGCCCAGGTTGAACTGCGCCTCGGGCACGCCCGCGTCGGCGTCGGGGCGCCATTCGATCACCGCCTTGTTGAAATCGCCGGCCATCCACGCGGCATTGCCCTCGGCAACACCCGCGAGCGCCGGGGCCGACGCGAACGCCAGCAGGAGCGCCGTCACACCGATCGCCTTGAACTTCACAGCCCCGAAACTCCCCACGCCGGCCTCCAATCGCTTGCTATCGCATGGGCAGGTCCGCGCAAACACGTTTTGCGGCGAAGCAGCACGACCATTGCATTCCGCCGGCCGATCGTGGACCCCGTGCCGCATGGAGGGGCGCCAGCCACGACGCATCGCATGGGTGCCGGCCGGCTATGCCGCCGGGCTCGGCCTGTGCGTGGTCGCGCTGGTGGCGGTGGCCATCGCGAGCCTGGGGCAGGCCGAGGGCCTGCTCCGCCGCAGCGTGCGATCGCAGGAGCAGATGATGCTGGCCGATCGCATCCTCGACGCCGCCCGCACCGGCGGCGACATCGCGCCCCTCGCCGCCGCCTATCGTCATTCCACCGCCGCCGAGCGCGCGCTGACTGGCGGCGACGCGCGCGAGGCCGACGAGGCGGCGCATCTGGCGCGCCTCGCCGCCGCCCGGCCGATCGACAGCCCCGCCGTCCGCCGCCTCGCCCGCGCCATCGTCGATCGCGAGCGCGGCGAGATGGGCGAGACGGCCGAGGCGATGGCGCGGCTGCGCGCGCGCACGCCGCTGCTGATGGCGGGGCTGGCGGCGCTGCTGGCGGGCGCGGTGTTGCTGGCGGCACGGCTGCTGCTCGCCGCCAATCGCCGGCTGGAGGTCGAGGTGGCCGCCCGCACCGAGGCGCTGACCGCGCGTTCGGCCGAACTGGCCAGGATCGACAGCGACCGGCGGCTGTTCCTCGCCACCGTCGGCCACGAATTGCGTACCCCCGCCACGGTGCTGCGCGGCGAGGCGGAGGTGGCGTTGCGCGGCCGTCCCGATCCGGCGGCACAGCACGCGGCGCTGGAGACGATCCTCACCCACGCCGGCCTGCTCCACCGCCGGCTCGACGATCTGCTGGCCCTGTCGCGCGCCGAGGATGGCCGCCTCGCCCTGACCCACGCCCCGATCGACCTGCGCGCCGTGGTCGAGCGCGCTGCCGCGCTGGCCCGGCCGTTGCTGGTCGACACCGATCTGGCCGTCACCTTGCCCGATGCGCCGGTGGCGGCGACCGGCGACGGCGAATGGCTCGCCCACGCCATCCTCGCCGCGCTCGACAATGCCGGCAAATGCTCGCCCGAGGGGGGACGGGTCCACCTCGCGCTCGATCGCGACGGCGGGGTGGCGCGCATCACCGTCACCGACGAGGGCGTCGGCGTGGACGAGGCCGATCGCCCCCATCTGTTCGACGCTTTCTATCAGGGGCGCGGCGCGCCGGAGCGCGGTGGCAGCGGGCTCGGCCTCACGCTCGCCCGCTGGGTGATAGAGCAGCACCAAGGCACGATCGCCGCCGGGGACCGGCCGGGCGGGGGGCTGCGCCTCGTAATGCGGCTACCGCTCGCGTGACCGCGATCCTGCTCGTTGAGGATGATGCCGCGATCGGCGGCTTCGTCGGCCGGGGGCTGCGTGCCGAGGGCTATCGCGTCGAATGGCTGCGCTCGGGCCGCCGCGTCCGCGCCGCGCTGGAGACGGGCGCCTTCGCCGCGATGATCCTCGATCTCGGCCTGCCCGATGCCGACGGCAATGCGCTGTGCCGCGCGCTGCGCGCCGAGGGCCTGACCACGCCGATCCTGATGCTGACGGCCCGCGCCGCGCTGGAGGATCGGCTGGAGGGCTTCCGCGCCGGCACCGACGATTATCTCTCCAAGCCCTTCGCCTTCGAGGAACTGGTGCTGCGGCTGGCCGCCCTCGTCCGCCGCTCGGCCGGCGCCAGCGTGCCGGGCTATGCCAACCTCCGCCTCGATCCGCAGGCGCCGGGCGCGGTGGTGGATGGGGTTCCGCTGTCGCTCAGCCGTCGCGAATACGACCTCCTCGCCGCGCTCGTCCGGGCCGGCGGCGAACCCGTCTCGCGCGAGCGGCTGATCGCCGACGTGTGGGGCGATGGCGAGGCGAGCGACAATGTCGTCGACGTCTATGTCGGCTATCTCCGCCGCCGCCTCGCGACGCTGCCCACTGCGCCGCGGATCGCCACCGTGCGGGGCCACGGCTACCGAATCACACCAAAGGACGAGACCGCCTGAGAGCCGTCTCAGGACGCCCGTCGCCCGCCTCGCCTACCAGACCCGTCATAACAGAACGGGGAGTGAGCGATGCGTTTGGGGACACGGATTCTGGCGGGCACGTCGATCCTGGCGATGGCCGCGCCGGCCCTCGCAGCTGGAGCGCCGGCCGACATCATCGTCACCGCGCCCACCCCGCTCGCGAAGGAGGCCGGCGTGCAGGCCGCGACCGCCGCGAGGATCGAGGCCACCCGCGCGCTCGACCTGACCAACTTCCTCGTCCGCACCGCGCCGAGCGTCACCGTCACCGAGACGCAGGGCAATCCGCTCCAGCCCGACGTGAATTATCGCGGCTTCACCGCCTCGCCGCTGCTGGGCACACCGCAGGGCTTGTCGGTCTATCTGGATGGCGTGCGGGTCAACCAGCCGTTCGGCGACGTGGTGAGCTGGGATCTGATCCCGCGCGCCGCGATCCGCACGGTCGAGGTGGTGCCGGGCTCCAACCCGCTGTTCGGCCGCAACACGCTGGGCGGCGCGATCGCCATCCGCACCAGGGACGGGCGCGGCGAGCCCAAGCTCGCGATCGAGGGCCGCGCCGGATCGTTCGGGCGACGGCTGGCGCAGATCGAGGTGGCGACGGGCGGCGACAGCGGCTTTTACGGCTACGCCACCGCCAACCGCTACGGCGACGACGGCTGGCGCGACTCCTCGCCCACCCGCTCCTTCCAGAGCTTCGCCAAGGGCGGCTGGGCGGATGCCACGACCGACGTGTCGCTGTCGGGCGGCTATGTCGTCAACCATCTGACCGGCAACGGCCTTCAGGAGATGCGGCTGCTGAACGCCGATCGATCGAGCGTCTATACCAAGCCCGACGAGACCCATAACCGCGCCGGCTTCCTCACCGCCACGCTCGACCATCGTTTCTCGGACAGCATCCGCTTCGTCGGCAACGCTTATTGGCGCAGGATCGCGACGCGCACCTACAATGGCGACATCAACGAAGGCGCGCTGGGCGAGAATGTCTATCAGCCCTCCGCCGCCGAGCGCACCGCGCTGACCGCCGCCGGCTTCACCGGCTTCCCCACCGCCGGCGAGACCCAGGCCAACACGCCCTTTCCGAAATGGCGCTGCATCGCCAACGCGCTCCTCAACAGCGAGCCCAACGAGAAGTGCAACGCGCTCATCAACCGCACCCGCGCCAAAGAATATCAGCTCGGCGGATCGGGCGAATTCCGCTTCACCTCCGCCAACAATGTGCTGGCGGTGGGCGGCGTCTATGAAGCCAGCCGCGCCCATTTCACGCAAAGCTCGCAATTCGGCTATCTGACCCCTGATCGCGGCGTGATCGGCGTCACCGGGCGGGGCGCCTTCGCGGACGGCTCGCAGGATTCGGAGAATGCCTTCGATGCCCGCGTCAATCTGATCGGCCGCACCTATGCGCTGAGCGGCTATGCCACCGACACCTTCATGCTCACGCCCGGCCTCGGCGTCACCGCATCGGTGCGCTACGATCGCACGATCGTGCGCAACAGCGACCGGATCACGCCGGGCGGCGGATCGGGCTCGCTCGACGGGCATCACCGTTTCGACCGGGTCAATCCCGCGGTCGCCCTCACCTATCAGGATCGCCGGGTCGGTTTTCATGCGACCCTCAGTCAGTCCAGCCGCGCCCCCTCCGCGATCGAGCTGGGCTGCGCCGACCCGGCGAACCCGTGCCGCCTGCCCAACGCACTGGCGGGCGATCCGCCGCTCAAGCAGGTGGTGGCACGGACCGGCGAGATCGGCGGGAGCCTGCGCACCGGCGCGGTCGAGTGGAACGCCAACATCTTCCGCATCGTCAACCGCGACGACATCCTGTTCGTCGCCAGCGACGCCACCGGATTCGGCTATTTCCGCAACTTTGGAAAGACGCGGCGGCAGGGGATAGAGGCAGGCGCGACCGCCCGCTTCGGCAAGCTCGGCCTGACGGCGCATTACACCTATCTGGATGCCACCTATCGCAGCGAGGAAGCGGTCAACGGCGAGGCCAACAGCAGCCGCGACGGCCCCGCCCCCGGCTTCGAGGGGGAGATCGAGATCGGGAAGGGCGACCGCATCCCGCTGGTGCCGCGCCACATCTTCAAGGCGGGCGCGACGCTCGACGCGACCGACCGGCTGACCCTTTCGGCCGACATGGTCGCCATCTCGGGCTCGTTCGCGCGCGGCAACGAGAATGGCGAGCACAAGGCCGACGGCGTCTATTATCTCGGGAGCGGGCGCACCAAGGGCTATGCGGTCGTCAACGGCGGGGCCGAATGGCGCCCGGTCGAGGGGCTGAAGCTGTTCGTCGAGGTCGAGAATCTGTTCGACAAGGGCTATGCGACCGCCGCGCAACTGGGCGTCACCGCCTTCGACGCCGCCGGCCGCTTCGTCGCCCGCCCGTTCGCGGCACCCGTGATCGGCGGCGAACGCCCGCTGGTCAGCTCGACCTTCTATGCACCCGGCGCGCCGCGATCGGTGTGGGTGGGGGCGAAGGTGAGCTTCGGGAAATAGCCTATCGCTTGCGGATCAGTCCGCGCATCGCCCGCTCCAGTCCATCGAGCGTCAGCGGATACATGCGGTCGTCCATCAGCTCGCGGATGATGCGGATCGACTGGCTGCGCGGCCAGTAACTTTCCTCGACCGGGTTGAGCCAGGCGGCCGAGGGATAGGTGTCGGTCAGCCGCTTCAGCCACAGGGCGCCCGGCTCCGGGTTCATATGTTCGACCGATCCGCCCGGATGGGTGATCTCATAGGGGCTCATCGAGGCGTCGCCGACGAACAGCAATTTGTAATCGTGGCCGAATTTGTGAAGCACATCCATCACCGGGGTGCGATCGGTGAAGCGGCGTTTATTCTCCTTCCACACGCCTTCGTAGACGCAATTGTGGAAGTAGAAGAATTCGAGATGCTTGAACTCGGCGGTCGCGGCCGAGAACAATTCCTCGCAGGTGCGGACGTGATCGTCCATCGATCCGCCGATATCGAGGAACAGCAGCAGCTTCACCGCATTGCGCCGCTCCGGCCGCATCGCGATGTCGAGGAAGCCGCGCCGCGCGGTGCCGTCGATCGTGGCGCCCAGATCGAGCTGGTCGGCCGCGCCTTCCCGCGCGAAGCGGCGCAGGCGGCGCAGCGCGATCTTGATGTTGCGCGTACCGAGATCCTGATTGGCGTCGAGATCGCGGAATTCGCGCTTGTCCCACACCTTGATCGCGCGGCGGTTCCGGCTCTGTCCGCCGATCCGCACGCCTTCGGGATTGTAGCCGCTGTGGCCGAACGGGCTGGTGCCGCCGGTGCCGATCCACTTGCTGCCGCCTTCGTGGCGCTTTTCCTGCTCCTCGAGCCGCTTCCTCAGCGTCTCCATGATCTCCTCCCAGGAGCCGAGCGATTCGATCGCTTTCTCCTCCTCCTCGGTCAGCATCTTCTCGGTCACGGCGCGCAGCCAGTCGGCGGGGATTTCGGCCTGCTCGCCCTGGGCGGCGATCACGCCCTGAAAGACCTGGGCGAAGACGCGATCGAATTTGTCGATCATCGTCTCGTTCTTCACATAGGTCGCGCGCGCCAGATAATAGAAATCGTCCAACGTGCGATCGATCACCTGTCTGTCGAGCGCCTCGAGCAGCACGAGATGCTCCTTGAGCGACGCCGGAATGCCCGCCGCGCGGAGCTGATCGAGGAAATTGAGGAACATGGGGACGAGGCTACACCCCGCCCGTCGCCACGCAAAGAAAAAGCCCCTCCCGTTTCCGGGAGAGGCTTCATCCTCAAAAGCGATCGCCGATCAGTTGAGCGCGGCGAAGCTGTTGGCCTGCTGGCCGACCAACGTCACTTCGACGCGGCGGTTCTGCTGGCGGCCGGCGCTGTTGCTATTGTCGGCGACGGGCTGGGCCTCGCCATGGCCGACCGATTCCACGCGAGACGGATCGACGCCCATCGTGGCGAGCGCACCCTTCACCGCCGAGGCGCGGGCATCGGACAGCAACTGGTTCGACGCATCCGACCCCTGCGAATCGGTATGCCCATCGACCCGCACCTTCACCTCCGGGTTGGTCTGGAGATAGGCCGCGAGCGGCTGGAGGCGGGCAGCGGCGCCCGGCTTCAGCTCGGCCTTGCCGGTCTGGAACACGACATCCTGCAACACGAGGGTCGCGCCGAGCGCGGTCTGGCGCATGTGGAGATCGGCCAGCGCCGCGCGGGCCTTGGCGGCCTCGGCCTGCGACCGGGCGGCATCCGCCTGCGAACGGGCGGCGGCGGCACGGGCGCGATCGGCCTCGGCCTGGGCGCTCGCGACCTGATCGGACTTAATTTGCGCGGTGGCGACGGCGCGATCCTTGGCGCTCGCCACGTCGGCGCGGGCACGGGCCGAGGCGATCAGCGCGTCGATCTCCGACATGGAGGATTCGACCTGCTTGGAATCACGATCGTCGAGGCGCTTTTCGAGCAGCGGCAGCGCCGCTTCGGCCTTGTCGAGTTCGGCCGAGCCGAATTGCGCGACACCGGGCTCGCCGCGCGCGGCGGCGATCTTGTCGCGATACTGGTTGACGACGACGCGGTCGGTCTTGCCGGCCAACGCGGGGCCGGCACCGGCGCCGGCGAGGAGGGTGGCGGCCATCAGGCCGACGAGGATCTTCTTCATGGAGTCTCTCCCTGGAATGGCTGGATCAGTTCGGGCGGACGGTGGCTGCGGTCAGCGCCGTCTGGCCGTCGATCGTCTGCTTCTGCTGGGTGGTGGCGGCGAGTTCGGCGAGCGCGCTCGCCTCGCGGGCGGCGGCCTGCGCGCCATCCTCGTCGCTCTTCTTGAATTCATGCTGCGCCTTGTCGAGCGCCATGCGACCGCGCGACTGGATGTCGGCCGCCTCACCGGTCACGCCGGTCTTCTCGTTCATGTCGAGCTTGGCCTTGGCCTCGGCGATCGCGACGCGGGCATTGTCCCGGTCGCCCGCCAGCGCCATCGTCGGCGCGCAGACGACCATGGCCGCGGCAAGCGCCGCAGCGGCGAAATGACTACGCATGATGATACTCCGATAATCTGTAACCGGGGCGAAGAATGCGATCGAACCCCTGTTGGTTCCCCGCATGGATCCTGCGAATACGCCCCGATCGCCCCGGTTTTTCTCATGTTCATCGGGGGTTTATCGTTCCGCGTCTGTGACGAGGCCGGGTTTATTGCGGCTTATCAGCGGCCTGCGCCGCATCCGGCGCCCCGTGCACCAGGGTGACCAGCACGAACGAAATAATCATCAGCAGATACCACGCACCGAGCTTGGCGAGCGACACCGGCGCCCAGCCGTGCGCCTGCGACGGATAGGTCCAGGCGCGGGCAAAGGTGCCGATATTCTCGGCGAACCAGATGAACAGCGCCACCAGCAGCCAGCCGAGCAGCAGCGGCATCCGCCGATCCACCGCCGCCGGGCGGAACACCACCCAGGTCCGCGCGAACAGCAGGATCGTTACCGCGAACAGGCCGATCCTTATGTCGGGCAGCCAGTGGTGCGCGAAGAAATTGAGGTAGATCGCCACCGCCAGCACGATCGTCGCGCCGCGCGGCGGATAGCCCGGAAAGCGGAAATCGAAGATCCGCCAGACCCGCGCGATATAACTGCCGACGGCGGCATACATGAAGCCGGAGAAGAGCGGGACAGCGCCGATCCGCAGCAGCCCCGGCTCGGGATAGACCCACGATCCCACGCTCGTCTTGAACAGCTCCATCACCGTGCCGACGATGTGGAAGGCGAGGATCACTTTGGCCTCGGCCAGCGTCTCCAGCCGGAACGCCAGCATGCCGATCTGGATCGCCAGCGCCGCGACGGTGAGGAAATCGTAGCGCGCGATCGGCGCCTCGGCCGGCCACGACATATGCGTGACGAGCAACAGCCCCAGCATCAGCCCGCCGAACAGGCAGGCCCAGCCCTGCTTGAACCCGAACAGCAGAAACTCCCACACCCCCGCCCGCCAGCCCGTGCGCGGCGTGCGCGCCTCGAGCGCAGCGCGGATGCGGGCGAAGCGGGTGGCGCCGACAGAGGCCGGCGCGTCGCGCGGCTCGGTCAGGCGCCCTGCCGCCGCGCCAGGAACGCCAGCCGCTCGAACAGCATCACGTCCTGCTCGTTCTTCAGCAGGGCGCCGTGGAGCGGGGGGATGGCCTTTTTCGGGTCGCGGTTCTGGAGGATTTCCAGCGGCATGTCCTCGTGCATCAGCAGCTTCAGCCAGTCGATGAGTTCGCTGGTCGAGGGCTTCTTCTTCAGGCCCGGCACCTCGCGGATTTCGTAAAATATCTCCAGCGCGCGCGAGACGAGCAGTTTCTGGATGCCGGGGAAATGCACGTCGACGATCGCCTGCATCGTCTCGCGATCGGGGAACTTGATATAATGGAAGAAGCAGCGACGCAGGAAGGCGTCGGGCAGCTCCTTTTCGTTGTTGGAGGTGATGACGACGATCGGACGTTCCTTCGCGGCCACCGTCTCGCCCGTTTCGTAGACGTCGAAGCTCATCCGATCGAGTTCCTGCAACAGATCGTTCGGAAATTCGATGTCGGCCTTGTCGATCTCGTCGATCAGCAGCACGGGCAGCTGGGGCGCGGTGAACGCCTCCCACAGCTTGCCCTTGCGGATGTAGTTGGAAATGTCGTGGACGCGGGGATCGCCCAGCTGGCCGTCGCGCAGCCGCGCCACCGCGTCATATTCGTAGAGGCCCTGATGGGCCTTGGTGGTGGATTTCACATGCCATTCGATCAGCGGCGCGCCGGCCACCTTGGCGATCTCGTGCGCCAGCACGGTCTTGCCGGTGCCGGGCTCGCCCTTCACCAGCAGCGGGCGCCGGAGCGCGACGGCGGCGTTGACCGCGACCTTCAGATCATCGGTCGCGACATAGCCGCTGGTGCCCTCGAAGCGCATATTCCGTCTCTCCACCTCTGCCTTGGAGAGAAGGGTTAACAGGGTGAGTCTTTGTTAGGAAGGCCGCACCGGCCCACACCCCCACCCGACCTCCCAATCAGGATATGCTATGGGAGGTCGGGTGGGGGTGTGGGCCGGTGCGGCCCGGAAGGCGCCGCCGGCGCCTTCCCACAAAGACGCCCTTACAAGCCCCGGCGGGCCGAGCGGCGGGCATCCAGCAAATCCCACAGGTGGCGATGCTGGGCCAGCATCTGCTCCGCGCCGAAGCGGATCGCGCGGGCGATGGTCTGGCTGGTCGCGGCCACCGTCGTCACCGCCTCCAGCGTCTCCGCCTGCCCCGGCAGGCGATAGGGCTGGAGCGCCACGTCGAAGCGCAGCGCGACCGCGTCGAGCAAGGGGCGGATCGCCTGCCAGTCGAGCACCAGGCCGGCCGCCGCGCCCAGCGCGCAGCCGGCGCGGTCGGATCGGGCGAGCAGCTCGATCGCCTGGCGCTGGCCGGCGATCGCCGAATCGGCGCTGGCCTGCCCCGGCGTGGAGGGCATCGGCCCCGCCGCGACGACAAGGCGGGTGAGGTACAGGCGCTCGCCCTCGAACCCGGCGATCGCCTGGCCGAACCAGCGGCCGACCGGCTCGGCACCACGGCGCAGGCTCGCCATATCGACCACGCCGGGGTGGCGGCCATGCAGCGACGAGAGGTAATGCGCGGCATCGGCCAGCACCCGCGCCACGTCCAGCGCGTCGGCGGCGTCGCGGGTCGGCACCGCGCAGCGCCCGGCGCTACCGTCGGTCATCACCATCGCCGCCAGATCGGTGGCCAGATAGCGTGCGCCCGTCTCGAGGCTGTCGCGCTGCGGTTGATCGTTGGTCTGCATGGACATCGGTATAGGCAAGGGAGGTGGTCAAACCGCTCAGAAGCATGGTTTACACGCCGTTTAGGGTCCATTTTGGAAGCGGTGGAACGGGTGCCCGCGCGCGGCCGCCCGGCGTGCATTGCGCTCCCGCCGCGCCTGCCGCACAAGGGTCGGGAAACGGGGGATTTCACGGGCATGATCGTCGATACGGCACAGGCGCCGGCGGGCCGGACACCGCTCTACGCCCAGCTCTATGTGCAGGTGCTGGTCGCCATCGCGATCGGCACCGCGATCGGCCATTTCTGGCCGGAAACGGGCGCTTCGCTGAAGCCCTTGGGCGATGCCTTCATCAAGCTGGTGAAGATGGTGATCGCGCCCGTCATCTTCCTCACGGTGGTGAACGGCATTTCGGGGATGCGCGAGCTGGGCGCGCTCGGCCGGGTCGCCGCCAAGGCGTTCGCTTACTTCCTCACTTTCTCCACCTTCGCGCTGATCGTCGGGCTGATCGTCGCCAATCTGTGGCAGCCGGGCGCGGGGCTCAACATCGATCCCGCTACGCTCGATGGCGCCGCCGTCGCCGATTATGCCCACAAGGCGCACGAGGCCACGCTCGTCGCCTTCCTGATGAGCATCATCCCGACGACGATGGTGTCGGCGCTGACCGAAGGCTCGATCCTCCAGACCCTGTTCGTGGCGATCCTGTTCGGCATCGGGCTGTCGCTGGTGGGCGAGCGGGCGCAGCCGGTGGCGGATCTGATCGAGCGGGTGGCGCTGGTGGTGTTCCGCGTCGTCACCATCCTGATGCGCGCCGCGCCGATCGGCGCCTTCGGGGCGATCGCCTTCACCGTGGGAAAATATGGCGTCGGCAGCCTCGCCAACCTCGGGCAGCTGGTCGCGGCCTTCTACGTCACCTCGATCCTGTTCGTGCTGGTGGTGCTGGGCACGGTGGCGCGGCTGACCGGCTTCTCGATCATCCGCCTGCTCGTCTATCTCCGCGCCGAGCTGCTTCTGGTGCTGGGCACCTCCTCGTCCGAAGCGGCGCTGCCCGCGTTGCTCCAGAAGATGGAAAAGGCCGGCTGCGCCAAGCCGATCGTCGGCCTCGTCGTGCCGACCGGCTACAGCTTCAACCTCGACGGCACCAACATCTACATGACGTTGGCGGCGCTGTTCATCGCCCAGGCCTGCAATGTCGAGCTGACTTTGGGACAGGAGATCGCGCTGCTGGCGGTGGCGATGCTGTCGTCCAAGGGGGCGGCGGGCGTGACAGGTGCGGGGTTCATCACTCTGGCCGCGACGCTCTCGATCGTGCCGACCGTGCCGGTGGCGGGCATGGCGCTGATCCTCGGCGTCGATCGCTTCATGAGCGAATGCCGCGCGCTCACCAATTTCATCGGCAATGCGGTGGCGACGATCGTGGTGGCCCGCTGGGAAGGCGCGCTGGATCGCGAGCAGCTGAACGCGGCGCTGAACGGGAAGGGCTGACCCCCATCCTTCGCCGTTCGTGTCGAGCGAAGTCGAGACACGTTCGTACCGCTTGGGGCACGCTCCTCGACTTCGCTCGACACGAACGGAGATGATATTGCCGACGCAATAGCAGCATCATGTTGTTCCGGGCGGCCCGGCGGCCTATGCCGCCGCGACCTGCCGGAGCCTGCCCCTTATGTTGAAGCGTCTCGCCGTCATCGCCCTCGCCCTGATGGCCGCCGCCTGCAACCGCACGCCCGATCTGGCCCCCGGCCAGTATCGCGCCGTGCTGAAGCTGCCGCTGGGCGAGCTGCCGGTCGGGCTGGAGGTCGCCGCCGGCGGCAAGGTCACTTTCGTCAACGGCGCCAACAAGGTCGCGGCCGAACAGGCGACGATCGACGGCGACACGCTGAACCTCGCCTTCCCCTCCTATGATTCGACGATCAGCGCGACCCAGCAGGATGACGGCACGCTTTCCGGCGTCGCCACGCTGCGCCGCCGCACCGGGCCGGTGCAGGTGCCGTTCGTCGCCACGCCGAATACCGCCTGGCGCTTCTGGAAGGCGCCCGCCCCCGCGACCGGCAAGCTCGCCGGCACCTGGCTGGTCACCCCCGCCGATCCCAAGGACGAGCGCGGCCTGCTGATCCTCACCGACGCCGGCAACGGCGTGCTGACCGGATCGGTGCAATGGCCGAGCGGCGACGAACGCTGGCTGACGGGGCAGGTGAACGGCGCCGAATTCGCCCTTTCCACCTTCGATGGCAATCAGGGCGGCGTGTGGCGCGGCAGATTGCGCGCCGACGGCAGCATCGCCGGCGAGAGCTTCGGCGCGACCAGCACCACCCCCAGCCGCTTCACCGCCCGCCGCCAGGGCGCCGCGCCCGAGGATCAGGTGGTCGCGATCGGCGAGGAAAAGCCCCCGGTCGATCGTATCGCCTTCACCTTCCCCGACATGACCGGCAAGCCCGTCAGCCTCGCCGACGAGCGGTTCAAGGGCAAGGTCGTGGTCGTCTCGATCGGCGGCACCTGGTGCCCGAACTGCCACGACGAGAGCGCCTTCCTGTCGCCCTACGTCAAGAAGCGCCGGGCCGAAGGGCTGGAGGCGATCGCGCTGCAATTCGAATATACCGACGATCCGGCGCGCTCGGCCGCGCAGGCGAAGAAATTCGCGGCGCGCTATGCGATCGATTATCCGATGCTGATCGCCGGCAAGGCCACGCCCGAGGACAGCGCCCGCGCCTTGCCCGACATCGGCGGGGTGAAAATCTACCCCACCACCTTGTTCATCGATCGCAAGGGCAAGCTGCGCGCGATCCATACCGGCTACGCCGGCCCCGCGACGGGCGAATTGAACCGCAAGGCGGTGGCGGAATTCGACGCGCTGGTGAGCAAGCTGCTGGCGGAGCCTGCTTAACGGTCAGCCACCCAGAACCCGTACGTCCCGAGCGAAGTCGAAGGACGTGCAACGGGACGCAGCGTTTGGGGCACGCCCTTCGACTGCGCTCAGGGCGAACGGATCAAAAGGGGATGAGTTGAGGGCAGCCGCCCCTCAACAAATCTGCCACATCATCCATTTCTCGACCGCGTCGGCCAGTTTCTGCCGCCCGCCCGCGCGCCACGCCGCGATCTGGCGTTTCGCTTCATACAAGGTGATTTCCGCTGCGGTGAGCGCCGCGAGCAAGGCCATGCCGTCGCTCGCATCGATATCGGGGCCGAGCATATCCACCAAATCCTCCACGTTTCGAATCTGCGTGCCCCCCTCTCCGCATCGTCTGTGAGACGTTGCGAGAGGGCCGAATCCGCATCTCCGGCAGGCGAGAATGAGGGTTAATCGATCCGCATCGCCTCCTGCGCGAGCGCCTCGGCCTCGATCAGCAGCGCGTCGTCGGCCGTGCCGGTGGCGACTCTCTCGCGGCCGATCAGCACCAGCACCGGCACGGCCAGCGGCGACACCCTCGGCAGATCGACATGGATGATCGTCTCGGCCGCGCGATCGAGCAGGCCGGCGAGGCGGCCGACATCGGTCATCCGCGCGCGCGCATCCTCCCATGCCGCGCGCAGCAAAAGGTGGTCGGGCTCATATTTGCGCAGCACGTCGTAGATCAGGTCGGTCGAAAAGGTCACCTGCCGCCCGCTCTTGCGCTTGCCGGGATGTTGCCGCTCGACCAGCCCGCCGATCACCGCCACCTCGCGAAAAGCGCGTTTCAGGAGGTGCGATTGCTGCACCCAATCGACGAATTCATGCTCCAATATATCGCCCGAAAACAGCGCGCGGGGATCGGTGATCGGCTGGAGCGCATAACAGGCGATGGCATAATCCGAGGCGACGAACCCGAGCGGTTGCAGCCCCGAAGTCTCCATCCGCCGCGTCACCAGCATGCCCAGCGACTGGTGCGCGTTCCATCCCTCGAAACTGTAGGCGACCATATAATGGCGCCCCTGATGCGGAAAGGTTTCGACCAGCAATTGCCCCGGATCGGGCAGGATCGAGCGCGCCTGCTGCGCCTCCAGCCATTCGCGCACATCGGGGGGAAATCGCGGCCATTCCGCCGGCGTGGCGAGGAACCGCCGCACCCGATCGGCGAGGTTGGTCGACAGCGGCATCCGCGCGCCGCCATAGGTCGGGATGCGCGCGGGTTTGGAGGAGGCGCGGACATAGAGGTCCTCGCCGTCGATGCCCTGCACCTCCATGCTCATGCCGGCAAAAAAGAAGGTGTCGCCCGGCGACAGAGTGGCGGCGAACCCCTCCTCCACCTTGCCGAGATTGCGCCCGTTCCTGAAGCGCACGTTGAGCATCGTCGCCTCGACGATGATGCCCGCGTTCATGCGATGCTGCTGGATGAAACGCGGGTGGCTGACCCGCCACATGCCGTCCGGGTCGCGGGTCAGCCGCTTGAAGCGATCGTAGGCGCGCAGCGAATAGCCGCCGGTCTCGATGAAGCCCAAAACCGCCGCGAACAATTCGTCCGACAGCGCCGAATAGGCCAGCGCCGATCGCACCTCGGCCAGCATGTCGCCCTCGTCGAACGGGGCGGCGCAGGCGCAGGCCATGATATGCTGCGCCAGCACGTCGAGGCTGCCGGGGCGGAAGATGTCCACGTCCAGCTCGCCATTTTCCACCGCGTCCAGCGCGGCGCGCGCCTCGAGATATTCGAAGCGGTTGCCCGGCACGATGATCGCCTTGCTCGGCTCGTCCAGCCGGTGATTGGCGCGGCCGATCCGCTGGGTCAGCCGTGACGAGCCCTTGGGCGCGCCCATCTGGATGACGAGATCGACATTGCCCCAATCGACCCCCAGATCGAGGCTGGCGGTGGCGACCAGGGCGCGCAACCGCCCGGCCGCCATCGCCGCCTCCACCTTGCGCCGCGCCTCGATCGAGAGGGAGCCGTGATGGATGCCGATCGGCAGGGTCGCGTCGTTCACCGCCCACAGATCCTGGAAGATCAGTTCGGCCAGGCTGCGCGTGTTGCAGAAGACGATCGTGGTGCGATGCTGCGCGATTTGCTGCATCACCTGGGCCGCAGCATAGCGCCCCGAATGGCCCGACCAGGGCACCCGATCCTCGGGCAGCAGGATGCGGATATCGGGCTCCGCGCCGGGATCGCCCTGCACCAAGGTAACCGCGTTGATATCGCCGTCGGGCGCCAGCCAGGCGCGATAGGCATCCGCGTCGGCCACCGTCGCCGACAGCGCCACGCGGCGCATTTCGGGCGCGAGCGTCTGGAGGCGGGCGAGGCACAAAGACAGCAGATCGCCGCGCTTGCCGTTGGCGAAGGCGTGGACCTCGTCCACCACCACTGCCTTCAGCCCGGCGAACAGAAAAGTGGAGTCGGCGTGGCTGAGCAGCAGGCTGAGCGATTCGGGCGTCGTCAGCAGCATCTGCGGCGGCTTCACCCGCTGCCGCGCCTTGCGATCGGAGGGCGTATCGCCGGTGCGCGCCTCGACCCGGATATCCAGCCCCATCTCGCCGATCGGATCGAGCAGGTTGCGCTGCACGTCGATCGCCAGCGCCTTCAGCGGCGAGACGTAGAGCGTGTGCAGCCCCTCGGCCGGATGGTCGATCAGATCGACCAGCGAAGGCAGGAAGCCGGCGAGCGTCTTGCCCGCGCCGGTGGGCGCCACGAGCAGCCGATGCTCGCCCCGCCGCCCGGCCGCCAGCATCTCCATCTGATAGCGGCGCGGCGCCCATCCGCGCCCGGCGAACCAGCCGGCTAGAACCGGGGGAAGAAGGGGCGCGGGAAGATCAGTCACGCCCGGCCAAACCCCTGCGATATCATCCGTCCCCAACGCCCCGTTTCCGCAAAGCGATCCGCAAACCGGCGGGCGCGACGGAACCCGGTGGCCCCCCGGCCGGTATAGCCGCCATGCCCCGTCTCGCCGCCTGGATCGAACCTCATCCCCACGGCCTCTATCTGCCCGATGCCGATGCCTGGATCGACCCCTCGCGGCCGGTTGACAAGGCGCTCGTCACCCACGGCCATGCCGATCATGCGCGCGGCGGCCATGGCGCGGTGCTGGCCACGCCCGAGACGCTGGCGATCATGGCGGTGCGCTATGGCCCGCAGAACGGCCAGCCGATCGCTTATGGGGAATCGCTGCGGCTGGGCGGCATCGACGTGAGCTTCGTGCCCGCCGGCCATGTGCTGGGTTCGGCGCAGATCGTGCTGAAAAAAGGCGCCGAACGGGTCGTCGTCTCGGGCGATTACAAACGCCGTCCCGATCCCACCTGCGCGCCCTTCCAGCCGGTGCCGTGCGACATCTTCATCACCGAGGCGACCTTCGGCCTGCCCGTGTTCCGCCATCCCGATACGGGCGCGGAGATGGACAGGCTGCTGGCCGCGCTCCACGCCAATCCCGATCGCTGCGTGCTGGTCGGCGCTTATGCGCTGGGCAAGGCGCAGCGGGTGATCGCCGAGCTGCGCGGGCGCGGCCATCACGATCCGATCTTCATCCACGGGGCGATGGAGCGATTGTGCACCCTCTACCGCGATTTCGGGGTGGAACTGGGCGAGCTGATCCCCGCCACCGGCCTCAAGCCCGCCGAGATGAAGGGCGCGGTGGTGCTGGCCCCGCCCTCGGCGCTCAACGACCGCTGGTCGCGCCGCCTGCCCGATCCCATCACGGCGATGGCCTCGGGCTGGATGCGCGTCCGCCAGCGCGCCCGCCAGCGCAATGTCGAGCTGCCGCTCGTCATATCCGACCATGCCGACTGGGATGAACTGACCGGCACGCTGACCGAGATAGCCCCCGCCGAAGTCTGGGTGACGCATGGGCGGGAGGAAGCCTTGGTCCACTGGTGCATGACCCGCCAGATCAAGGCGAAGGCGCTGGCGCTGGTGGGCTATGAGGACGAGGATGATTGATCCCGGATCCTCCCCTGCAAGGGGAGGTGGCAGGCCGCAGGCCTGACGGAGGGGTGTCACCCTTTCGAGAGCGGGTCACCCCTCCACCATCCTTCGGACGGTCCCCCTCCCCTTGCAGGGGAGGATTTATGTGGCGATCCTCCCCATCTTCACTCGACGTTGACGCATTCAGCCCCCACATGAGCGCCCCATGGCGACCCGTTTCGATTCCCTGCCCCAGCGCCGCCAGCTGATCGATCGCAAGCGGCTGAGCGACGCGCTGGCCGAGCTGCTGCCCGGCACCACCGACGCCGCCAAGCTGCGGGCCGCCGCGACGCCGCTGTTGCGCGACTCGCTGGCCGAGGGGCGCGCCGAGATCGCCCGGCGCCTCGCCGCCGCGCCGATGCGGGGCAACGAGACGGCCGCCTCCTACGCCTTCCTGACCGATCAGATCCTGCGCCTCGCCTTCGATTTCGTCGTCGCCCGCGTCCATCCGCTCAACAACGCCAGCGCCGCCGAGCGGCTGACCATCGCGGCGGTCGGCGGCTATGGGCGCGGCGAGATGGCGCTCCATTCGGACGTCGATATCGCCTTCCTCACCCCTTGGAAGCAGACCGCCTGGTCCGAGCAGGTCATCGAGTCGCTCCTGTACATATTGTGGGATCTCGGGCTGAAGGTCGGCCATTCGAGCCGCTCGCTCGACGATATGGTCCGCATGGCCAAGTCCGATCTCACGATCCGCACCGCGCTGCTCGAGGCGCGCTATGTGTGGGGCGACCAGGACTTGTACGACGAGGCGGCGCGCCGCTTCGATCGCGAGGTGCAGACCGGCAGCGGGCCTTTGTTCGCCGCCGAGAAGCTGGCCGAGCGGCAGGCGCGGCACGAGCGGATGGGCGACAGCCGCTATGTCGTCGAGCCCAATCTCAAGGAGGGCAAGGGCGGGCTGCGCGACCTGCATACGCTCTTCTGGATCGGCAAATATGTCCACCGCGTCCGCTCGGTGCCCGAACTCGTCGATGCCGGGCTTCTGACCCGCGAGGAATTGCGCCGTTTCCAGCGCGCCGAGAATTTCCTGTGGGCGGTGCGCTGCCACCTCCACATCCTCTCGCGCCGGCCCGAGGATCGCCTGACATTCGACGTTCAGACCGAGATCGCCGTGCGGATGGGCTATGCCGCCCGCCCCGGCCGCTCCCCGGTCGAGCGGTTCATGAAGCATTATTTCCTCACCGCGAAGCAGGTCGGCGACCTGACCGGGCTGTTCCTCGCCCACCTCGACGAGACGCTCGCCAAGCGCGGCCGCCGCTTCGGCCTTACCAATCTCGCCGGGGGCCTGCGCCGCCGCGCGCCGCGCAAGCTCGACGGCTTCATCCTCGATCGCGGCCGGCTGGCGACACCCGGCGAGGATTTCTTCGCCGAGGATCCGGTGCGCCTGCTCCAGCTGTTCGCGCTGGCCGATCGGCACGAGATCGAGATCCACCCCCTCACGCTCCGCCAGGCCGGGCGCGACGCGCGGCTGATCGGCGGCAAGGTGCGCGCCGACATCCGCGCCAACGCCTTCTTCATGGACGTGCTGACCAGCCCCCGCGATCCGGAGACGGTGCTGCGCTGGATGAACGAGGCGGGCGTGTTCGGCCGCTTCGTGCCCGATTTCGGCCGCGTCGTGGCGCAGATGCAGTTCGATATGTACCACCATTATACGGTGGACGAGCATACCGTGCGCGCCGTGGGCCTGCTGGCCAGGATCGAGCGCGGCGACCTGGGCGACACCCTGCCACTGCCGACCGCCGTGTTCGGCCAGCTCGTGTCGCGCCGCGCGCTCTACGTCTCGGTGCTGCTCCACGATATCGCCAAGGGGCGCGGCGGCGACCATAGCGTGATCGGCGCCGAGATCGCGATGAAGCTGTGCCCGCGCTTCGGCATCACCCCGGCCGAGACCGAGACCGTCGCCTGGCTGGTGCGCTGGCACCTCCTCATGTCCGACACCGCGTTCAAGCGCGACCTGTCGGACTTCAAGACGATGATCGATTTCGCCGAGAAGGTGCAGAGCCCCGAGCGGCTGCGGCTGCTGTTCCTGCTCACCGTCGTCGATATCGCCGCGGTCGGCCCCGGCGTGTGGAACGACTGGAAGCGCCAGCTGCTCGGCGAACTCTACAATGGCGCGGAGGAGGTGCTGCGCCTCGGCCACAAGCAGCGCGGCCGGCGCGAGCGGATCGAGATCAAGCAGGCCGATCTGAAGGCCCGCCTCGGCTGGAGCGACGCGGTTTTCGCCGCCCACGTCGCGCGCCTGCCCGAAGCCTATTGGGTCGCCGAAAGCCTCGACATCCTCGAAAGCAACGCCCGCACGATCGCGGCGGCCGATGGCGACCAACAGGCGCTGGCGATCGCGACCCAGGCCGATGGGTCGCGCGGCGCCACGCTCGTCACGCTCTACGCCGGCGACCACCCCGGCCTGTTCTACCGCATCGCCGGCGCCATCCATCTGGCTGGCGGCAACATCATCGACGCGCGCATCCACACCACGCGCGACGGCATGGCGGTCGACAATTTCCTGGTGCAGGATCCCTTCGGCCTGCCGTTCGACGACATGCACCGGCTGGAGCGGCTGAAGACCGCGATCGAGGATGCGCTCGCCAATCGCAACCGCATGGCCGATCGGCTGGCGGCCAAGAAATCCGCCCGCACCCGCGCCGACGCCTTCACGATCGAGCCCAACGTGCTGATCGACAACCGCGCCTCGAACCGCTTCACCGTGGTCGAGATCAACGCGCAGGACCGACCGGCCCTGCTCAACGCGCTCGCGCAGGCGCTGTTCGAATCGCGCGTGACGATCCACTCCGCCCACATCGCCACCTATGGCGAGCGCGCGGTCGACACTTTCTACCTGACCGATTTGACGGGCGACAAGATCACCGCCACCGCGCGGCTCAAGACGCTCGAACGGCTGCTGCTGCTGGCCGCCGGGCGGGAGCCGGAGAAGAAGCGGGCGGCGTGATGATTGCCGCGCGGGGCGGCGCTGCTAAAGGCGGGCGATGCACCTCACGCCCGACATCATCGCCTTGCTCGCGCTCGTCGCCTTCGTGGCGGGATTCATCGATGCGCTGGCGGGTGGTGGTGGGCTGCTGACCCTGCCGGCCCTGCTCGCGGCAGGCATTCCGCCGGTCGCGGCGATCGCGACCAACAAATTGCAGAGCACCTTCGGCACGGGCGGCGCTTTCCTGGCCTTCGCGCGCAAGGGCCACATCGATTTCCGCCGCTTCGCGCTGCCGGGGCTGGCCGCGCTGATCGGATCGGCGGGGGGCGCCTTCACGCTCACGATGGTCGATCCCACTTTCCTGAAGGCGTTCATCCCGCTGCTGCTGATCGCGATGGCGATCTACTTCGTCGCCGCGCCCAAGATGAGCGACGTCGATCGCCATGCGCGGCTGGGGCAGGCCGGGCTGTGCGCGGCGATCGCGGTGATCGGTTTCTACGACGGCTTCTTCGGGCCGGGCACGGGATCGTTCTTCACCACCCTGCTGGTGGCGGCGGGCGGCCTCGGGCTGGTGCGCGCCATCGCCCACACCAAATTCCTGAACTTCACCACCAACGTGGCGGCGGTGATGCTGATGATCGCGGGCGGCCATGTCATCTGGCTGCTGGGTGGGGCGATGGCGGTGGCGAGCGTCGCCGGCAACCAGGCCGGCGCGCTGGCGGCGATGCGCTTTGGCGGCAAGGGGGTACGGCCGTTGCTGGTGGTGATGTCGCTGGCGCTGACGGTGAAACTGCTGTCCGACCCGGCGAACCCGCTGCGGACGATGGTCTTCGGATAGGCAGGCCACGCCCCTTCTGGCCCTCCCCCCGCACATCGGCTAGGGGCGACACTCATTTCCTATCGAGGCCCGCATGATCGCCATCATCCAGATCATCAGTCTGCTGCTGAACGTGCTGTCCTGGATCATCATCATCCAGGCGATCCTGTCGTGGCTGGTCGCGTTCAACGTGGTCAACACGCACAATGATTTCGTGCGGCAGGTGCTGTACGCGCTCGATCGCATCACCGAGCCCTTGTACCGGCCGATCCGCCGCATCCTGCCCGATTTCGGGGCGATCGATCTGTCGCCGTTCGTGGTGCTGCTGCTGATCGTGATCCTGCGCCAGATCGTGCTGCCCCACCTCGCGGTCGCGATCGCGAACTGAGGCTGTGGGTGCGGCGCTGATCGACGGCAAGGCGTTCGCCGCCGGCCTGCGCGGCCGCGTGGCCGATGCCGTGCCCGCCTTCGCGGCCGCCGCCGGCCGCGCGCCGGGGCTGGCGGTGGTGCTGGTGGGGGAAGACCCGGCAAGCGCGGTCTATGTCCGATCGAAGGGCCGCGCGGTCGAGGAGGCCGGCATGGCGGGCTTCGAGCATCGCCTGCCCGCCGACACGACGCAGGCCGATCTGCTGGCGCTGGTTGCCACGCTCAACGCCGATCCGGCGGTGGACGGCATCCTCGTCCAGCTCCCCCTTCCGCCGCAGATCGCCGAGGATGCGGTGATCGCCGCGATCGACCCCGACAAGGATGTCGACGGTTTCCATGTCGTCAACGCCGGGCGGCTGGCGACGGGGCAGGCGGGCTTCGTGCCCTGCACCCCGCTCGGCTGCCTGATGCTGTTGCAGGATCGCCTGGGCAGCCTGAAGGGGCTGGAGGCGGTGGTGATCGGCCGATCGAACATCGTCGGCAAGCCGATGGCGGCGATGCTGACCCAGGCGGATTGCACCGTGACGATCGCCCACAGCCGCACGCGCGACCTGCCCGGCATCGTGCGCCGCGCGGATATCGTCGTCGCCGCCGTCGGCCGCGCGGAGATGGTAAGGGCCGAGTGGATCAAGCCGGGCGCCACCGTGATCGACGTGGGCATCAACCGTATCGATGCGGGCGCGGGCAAGACGAAGCTCGTCGGCGACGTCGCGTATTCCGAAGTGGTCGACGTGGCGGGCGCGATTACGCCGGTGCCCGGTGGAGTCGGGCCGATGACGATCGCCTGCCTGCTGCGCAACACGCTCGTCGCCGCCTGCCGGCGCGCGGGGCTGGCGGCGCCCGAGGGGCTGTGACGTGACGCCGATCCTCAGCCTCTTCCTCTCCTCCTTCATCACGCTCTTCGTGGTGATCGATCCGCCGGGCTGCGCGCCGATCTTCGCCAGCCTGACGCAAGGGGGCTCGGCCGCGCATCGCCGCGCCATGGCGATCCGCTCGGTCCTGATCGCGGGCGGCATCTTGCTGGTGTTCGGGCTGTTCGGCCGGACCCTGCTGGACGCGATCGGCATCAGCCTGGGCGCCTTCCGCATCGCCGGCGGCCTGTTCCTGTTCCTGATCGCGCTGGAGATGGTGTTCGAAAAGCGCACCCAGCGCCGCGAGGAGCGCGCCGAGAAGATCAACCGCGAGGCGGCCGAGAAGCATGTGCCGATGGAGGACATCTCGGTCTTCCCGATGGCGCTGCCGATGATCGCCGGGCCGGGATCGATCGCGACCGTGATGCTGCTCGCCCAGCGCGCGCACGGGCCGACCGAACTGGCGGTGTCGTTCGCGGCGCTGGCGGTGGTGCTGATCCTCAGCCTGCTCTCGCTGCTGGCGGCGGGCGCCATCATGCGCGCGCTGGGGCCGAAGATCGAGGCGGCGATCACCCGGCTGCTCGGCGTGCTGCTGGGCGCGCTGGCGGCGCAATTCGTGATCGACGGGCTGAAGGCCAGCTTCGGCTGATCGGTCGTTCAAGAAAACTTACACGAAGATGAACGAATCTCTTCGCGGCAGCGCAGCGAAGGGTTAGCATCGCGGCCATGTCGCCGATCGATCCCGATCTGCTGCTCAGGGCCTATTCCGTCGGCGTGTTTCCGATGGCGGACAGCCGCGCCGCGCGGGACATCTTCTGGGTCGAACCCAAGAAGCGGGGCGTGTTGCCGCTCGATCGCTTCCATCTGTCACGCTCGCTCGCCAAGCGGCTGCGATCCGATCATTTCACGGTCACGGCGGACACCGCCTTCGGGGAGACGGTGGCAGCCTGTGCCGAGCCGACCCAGCGCCGCCACGATACCTGGATCAATCCGCAGATCGAGGCGGCCTATGCCGAGCTGCACCAGCGCGGTTACGCCCATTCGGTCGAATGCTGGCGCGGGGGCGAGCTGGTCGGCGGCCTCTATGGCGTGATGCTGGGCGCGGCCTTCTTCGGGGAGAGCATGTTCAGCCGCGAGCGTGACGCCTCGAAAGTGGCGCTGGCGCATCTGGTCGCGCGGCTGAAGGTGGGCGGCTTCCGCCTGCTCGATTGCCAGTTCATCACCGATCACCTCGCGTCGCTGGGCGCGGTGGAGATCGACCGGACGGCCTATGCCGGATTGTTGGACGAGGCGTTGGGGATGGGCGCGGCCACCGGCGCGGCATCGCCCTCGCCGGTCGATTTCTTCGCGCTCGACCGGCGCGGCGCGCCCGACGGGGCGGAGGCCGAGACGGTATCCGGGCCGATATCGGGATGCGTCATCGCGCAGCTCTTGGGCCAGACGTCATAGAGCGGGCTCTGCACCGCGTTCAATGACGGGCTCTCCTTGTAGAGCCAGCCCGAGAAGATCCGCCGCCACGCCGCGTCGCGGCCCTGCACGTCGGCCTGGACGAAGGCGCCGGTGAGCTGTTCGGGCTCGATCGGATCGGTCGTCTCGCAGGCGCGCAGGCGGACGATGAGGTTGCCCAGCTTGATCGCCTGCCCCGGCTTCAGCGTCACGTCGCGCGAGACGCCGCTGCGCTTGTTGAGCACGCCCAGCACCGCGACCCGCTCGGCCATCGGCGTCTCGTCCTTGACGAGCGGGGCGAGCGGGGCGAGCGGCGCGGCCTTGGGCTTGTCGGAGGCGGTGGACGTGGGCGCGTCGGCCGCTTCGGAGGTCGCCTGGGTGAGCGCGGAGACCGCCTCGGGCGGCACGGCGCGGTCGCTGTCGGGGATGACGAGCGTGCCGTTCTGGATCGCGGTGCCGACCGCGGCGCCGGAGGCCAGCAGCACCGCCCCGCCGATCAGGGCGAGGCGCGCGCGGGGCATCGTCACGGGGCGGGTGCCGGGGCCGGAGCGGGCGTGGCGCCCGATCCCTTGCTGCCGTTGATGAACTGGCCGATCAGCGCCATCAGGTCCATCGAACCCTGCGTGTCGGTGATGACGTCACCGCTCTTGAGCGCGACCTCGCTGCCGCCGGGCGTGAAGCTGACGAAGGTGCTGCCGAGCAGCCCTTCAGAGGTGACGATGGCGGTGCTGTCCGACGGCAGCTTGACGGCGGGATCGAGCGCCATCTTCACCGCGACCTGAAAGCTCTTGGGATCGAGCGTCTGTTCGGTGACGCTGCCGATCTTGAGGCCGGAGACCTTCACGTCGGTGCCGACGTTCACGCCGCTGGCGTTGGGGAACATGGCGGTCACCTCGATGGCGTTCGCTTTCTGCCCGCCGCCGGTGCGCGCCCAGGCCGAGGCGACGAACCACACCGCCAGGATGACGACGGCGAGGCCCAGCACCGCCTCGCCGATATTCTCGCGCAGCAGGCTCTTCATGTCAGTTGGGGCTCCACGCCTCGTAATCGCCCGTCGCCGCCGCGCGATGGCCGCCGCGCGCGATGGCGCCGGCCGGCACATAGGCGTCGACCCGGCCGGTCAGGTTCGGCACGGGCGGCTTTTCCCAGACGCGGGCGGGGGGCAGATCGTCGGGAATCAGATCGGTCGTGTTGTGCAGCCAGCCATGCCATTCGGGCGGCACGCGGCTCGCGTCGTTGGCGCCCGAATAGATCACCCAGCGACGGGTGCGCCCGTCGATCGGCTTCTTCGATTCGAAATAGACGTTGCCGAGCGTATCGGTGCCGACCTTCGCGCCGTTGCGGGACGAGAAGATGCGGGTGCCGTATGTGGCACCGTTCCACCAGGTGAAGATGTTCATAAGCAGGCCCATGGCAACCGCTTAGCCGCTCGGGGTGCGGCAGCGCAACGCCCTTGGCGGGAATGAAATGGCTTCGTGATGCGATTCGGCGACAGGATCGAGCCGGCGCCATTGCCGCAGCCGGCCCCGGCGCCTATCTTCGCGACATGACCATGCTGGCTCTCACTCCTTCCGCCGCCCGCCGCGTGGCGGCGATCGCGGCGAAGCAGGGCAAGCCCGCCATCCTGCGGCTGGCCGTCGATGGCGGCGGATGCGCCGGCTTCCAGTACAAATTCGGGCTGGCCGAGGCGATCGACGCCGATGATTCCGTCGCCGAACAGGATGGCGTGCGGCTGGTGGTCGATCCGGTCAGCCTCGATCTCGTGCAGGGCGCGGAGGTCGATTTCGTCGAATCGCTGGGCGGCGCCGCGTTCAAGGTGGCCAATCCCAATGCTGCCAGCGGCTGTGGTTGCGGGACCAGCTTTTCCGTCTGATGACGTGATGCGCCCCGGGTGGCACATCAGGGATAGCGCACCGGCTTCGGCTCGTCCGGCAGCGGGATGAACTCGCTCTCGCCCGGCACCTCCGCGAACAGCCGATCGCGCCAGTCCGCCTTCGCCTGCTCGATCCGGTCCGCGCGGCTCGACACGAAATTCCAGTAGATGGTGCGCTTCTCGGGGAAGGGCTCGCCGCCCGCCAGCATCAGTCGCGCCGGCCGTTCGCTGGTCAGCACGATCTCCGCGCCCGGCTTCAGCACGATCAGTTCGTGCTGCGTGAACACGCCCGTCTGCCCGACGACCGCGACCTCGCCATCGAGCACGTAGAAGGCGCGCTCGACATGTTCGGGGCTCACCCGCCAGCGCGCGCCGGCGGCGAGGCGCACGTCGGCATAGACCATCGCCGACAGGGTCGCGACCGGCGACACCAGCCCGTCCAGCGAGCCGGCGATCAGCGTGACGGTCACGCCGTCGGCGCTCTCGGTGGGGATCGCGTCGGCGGGATAATGGGTGAAGGCTGGGGCGACCTCCTCCTGATCGGCCGGCAGCGCCACCCAAGTCTGGAGCCCATAGAGCGGCCCGCCCGCCGCGCGCACCTCCGGGCTGGAGCGTTCGGAATGGACGATGCCCGATCCCGCCGTCATCCAGTTGACCGCGCCCGGCCGGATCGCCTGCGCCGATCCCAGGCTGTCGCGGTGGAAGATCTCGCCCTCGATCAGATAGGTCACCGTCGCCAGTCCGATATGCGGGTGGGGCCGCACGTCGAGGCCGTGGCCGGCGTCCATCACCGTCGGCCCCATCTGGTCGAAGAACACGAACGGCCCGACCATCCGGCGATGCGCCGAGGGCAGCGCGCGGCGCACCCGGAAGCCGTCGCCCAGATCGCGCACCGGCGGCAGGATCACCATCTCGACCCCGTCCACATCGCTGTCCCGCATCGTCATGCTCTGTCTCCTCTGATCCGCTCACGCGGATGGCCGGTGCCGCTCCTGATCCGGCAAAGCCGGATCAGGCACAAGCCGCACTGACCGCAACAGCGCGTTGCCCAACGGGCGCGACCAAGCGTAAGGCTGGACGATGAAATCGATCGACGCCGCCGCCGCGATCAGCGTGATGGATCTCTTCACCATCGGCATCGGCCCCTCCTCCTCGCACACCGTCGGCCCGATGCGCGCGGCGCTGATGTTCGTGGAGGCCGTCGCCGCCGCCGGCCTCACGCCGACCCGGCTGCTGACCGATCTCTACGGGTCGCTGGCGCTCACCGGGCGCGGCCATGCCACCGACAGCGCGATCCTGCTGGGGCTTTCCGGCCACCGCCCCGAAACGGTCGATCCCGAGGCGATGGGCGCGATCGTCGCCGCGATCCGCGAGCAGGGCCGCCTCACCGGTCCCGCCGGCACCGTCGCCTTCGACGAGGCGACCGACCTGCTGCTTCACATGGGCACCTTCCTCGAAGGCCACAGCAACGCGATGCGCTTCACCGCCTTTGTCGGCGACGAGGCGGTGATGGCGCGGGAATATTGGTCGATCGGCGGCGGCGCGGTGGTGGAGGCCGGGGTCGATCCCGCCGCGATCGGGCCGGGGCACAATCATGTCCAGCCGCTGCCTTTCTCTTCCGGCGCCGAGATGCTGGCGGCGGGTGAGGAGACGGGGCTTTCCATCGCCGCGATCGTGCTGGCCAACGAGCGCGCGTGGCGCCCGCCGGCCGAAACCGCCGCCTTCCTCGATTCGGTGGCGGCGGCGATGAGCGCATCGATCGATCGCGGCGTGCGGCAGGAGGGCATCCTCCCCGGCGGCCTCAAGGTGAAGCGCCGCGCCCGCGCGATCCACGCCCGCCTCCGCTCGCAGCCCGCTTCCGAACAGGCGGCGCGGGTGTTCGAATGGGTCAGCCTGTTCGCGCTGGCGGTGAACGAGGAGAATGCCGCCGGCGGCCGGGTCGTCACCGCCCCCACCAACGGCGCGGCCGGCGTGATCCCCGCCGTGATCCGTTACTATGAGAAATTCGTTCCCGGCGCCGATGCCGAAGGGGTGCGCAGCTTCCTCCTCACCGCCGCCGCGATCGGCTTTCTCTACAAGAAGCGCGCGTCGATCTCGGCCGCCGAAATGGGGTGTCAGGGCGAAGTCGGCGTCGCCTGCTCGATGGCGGCGGCGGGGCTGGCGGCGGTGCTGGGCGCCACCAACCAGCAGATCGAGAATGCCGCCGAGATCGGCATGGAGCATAACCTCGGCCTCACCTGCGACCCGATCGGCGGGCTGGTGCAGATCCCCTGCATCGAGCGCAACACGATGGGCGCGGTGAAGGCGATCAACGCCGCCTATCTGGCGATGCAGGGCGACGGCCGCCACATCGTGAGCCTCGACGCGGTGATCGAGACGATGCGCCAGACCGGCGAGGATATGCAGAGCCGGTACAAGGAAACGAGCCTGGGCGGGCTGGCGGTGAACGTGGTGGAGTGTTGAAGTGCCGGCCGCCATCGGCGAGCGCAGCGAAGGAATCCAGCGCCACCCTCCACCGCTGAATTGCGTCGCCGCCAGGCGCCCCGCAAGGACGTGGCGGGGCTTGAAGCCACCGCTGGAAAAATCCCGCGCCTTCCGCTATATCGCGCGCCTCCATGAACGCTCTGATGCCCATCCCCGGCCACATCGATCCGGTGCCCGTCGCCCGCGCGCTCACGCCGCGCGCCGATGGCCGCACCGATCTGCTCGGCTTGTCCCGCGACCAGATCCGCGCCGCCCTCGCCGACGCCGGCCTTGAGCCGAAGCAGGCCAAGCTGCGCGCCAAGCAATTGTGGCACTGGATCTACAATCGCGGCGCCACCGATTTCGCGGTGATGACCGACATCGCCAAGACCATGCACCCGTGGCTCGCCGAGCGGTTCGCGATCGGCCGGCCCGAGGTCATCGAGGCGCAGGTCTCGACCGACGGCACGCGCAAATGGCTGCTGCGATCGGGCGACGGCCAGGATTATGAGATGGTCTTCATCCCCGACGCGGATCGGGGCACGCTCTGCGTCTCCAGCCAGGTTGGCTGCACGCTCAACTGCCGCTTCTGCCACACCGGCACGATGCGCCTCGTCCGCAACCTCACCGCAGGCGAGATCGTCAGCCAGGTCATGTTGGCGCGCGATGCGCTCGGCGAATGGCCGTCGCAGCCCGAGGGGCGGATGCTCACCAACATCGTGATGATGGGCATGGGCGAGCCGCTCTACAATTTCGACAATGTCCGCGATGCGCTGGATATCGTGATGGACGGCGACGGCCTCGCGCTCTCCAAGCGCCGCATCACCCTTTCCACGGCCGGCGTGATCCCGATGATGGAGCGCGCCGGGCGCGAGATCGGCGTCAACCTCGCCGTGTCGCTCCATGCAGTCACCAAGGACGTGCGCGACGAGATCGTGCCGCTGAACCGCAAATACGGCATCGAGGAATTGCTCGCCGCCTGCGCGGCCTATCCCGGCGCCAACAACGCGCGCCGCATCACCTTCGAATATGTGATGCTGAAGGATCGCAACGACAGCGACGCCGACGCCCACGAGCTGGTCCGGCTGCTCAAGCACTATAAGCTGCCCGCCAAGGTGAACCTGATCCCGTTCAACCCCTGGCCCGGCGCGCCCTATGAATGTTCGACGCCGGATCGGGTTCGGTCCTTCTCCAACATCGTGTTCGAGGGCGGCATCTCCGCCCCCGTCCGCACCCCGCGCGGCCGCGATATCGAAGCCGCCTGCGGCCAGCTGAAAACGGCGGCGGAGAAGAAGAGCCGGGCGGAACTGGATCGCATCGCCGAGGCGAAGCAGGCGGCGCTGGGCTGAGGCCCGCTCTACCTCGCGACGATCAGCTTCACGAGCCTGCCGGGCGCCAGCGCCTCGCCCGCCGCCAGCCCGTTGAGCGTGAGGAAGCGTTCCAGCTTCAAGGTCGGCAACGCCATGCGCGCGGCGAGCGAATCGGGCGTGTCACCTCTGCCGACCGTCACCAGCCGCACCACCGTGCCGTCCTTCGCCGCGCCATAGGGCAGGCCGTCGAGCATCATCAGGAAGGGCCGATCCTGCTCCGGCCCCGGCTCGGGCTTGCCGGTCGAGGCGGCGAGGCCGGCGGCGCGCTCGACTCGGGCGGCCGAATTGGGATGGGTCGACATCCAGGTCGGGACATTCTGCGCGGCCTGCCCCGCCGCCTGCGCCGACAGCCGCGTCGATCGATCGAGCGCGCCCAAGATTTCGGGCGAGGCATAGGGATTGTAGCCGGCCGACGTCATGTAGCGGATGCCGAGCGCGTCGGCCTGATATTCCTGATCACGGCCATATTTGAGCGTGTAGAGTTGCGCGCCGGTATTCACCATGCGCCCGGCCGCGTCGCTTCCCGTCGCCAGGGTCGCGCCGGCGGCGAGGATGGCGCCGATGATGGTGCGGCTGTTGCGCCCGGCGGCGTGGCGCGCGGCGACATGGCCCACCTCATGCCCCAGCACCGAGGCCAGCTCATCTTCCGAATTCATCAGCGCGAGCAGCTGGCGGGTGATGTAGATATAGCCGCCGGGAATCGCGAAGGCGTTCTCCACCGGCGAATCGAGCGTCGTCACGGTGAAGTCCGATCCGTCACGAGACAGGCCGGACTGCACCGCAACCTTGCGCCCAACCACTTCGACCAGCTCGTGCTGCCGCCCCGTATAGGCCCCGCCGAACTCCTCGATCAGCTTGGGGTTGGCGGCGGTGCCCTGCTTCCTGTCCGATGCCGAAATGGACTGGGCCTGGGCCGATGCCGCACCGGTGGTCGCCAGCAGCAGGCTCAGGATGATCGTCCGTATCATGCAGGTCTCCCGTTCCGGTCACCCCTCCTGCAACAGCGCGACCGCTTTCTCCAGCACCGGATCGCGGCCGGCGCGCAGATCGGCCACCGTGGGGCGGACGACGTAGCGCGGGGTGAAGCCGCGCCCCTCGATGCGCTGGCCGGAGGGCGTGCGGATGTCGAACACCGCGACCGAGAGCATTCCGCCATCGGGCAGGTCGATCTCGTCGGCGCCGGTGAGCGCGCCCGATGTCTTGTCGCCCACCGTCAGCCCGCGCCCCGATTCGTCGATCATCGCGGCGATCGCCTCGGCCCCGCTCGCGCTGCGCGGGCCGACGAGCACGGCGAGCGGCCCGCCATAAGCGCGGCGGCCGGCGCCGGCGATCGGCACATCCTCGAATCCGTCGCGGTGGGTGCGGCGGAGCAGCGTCTGCTTCTCGAGGAAGAAGCGGCCGGCGACGCGGGCGATGGCGTCGGCGTCGCCGCCCTCATTCTCGCGCAGGTCGAGGATCACCCCGGCGGGCGGCGGACCGTCGCGCAGTTGATCGCCCACCCAGCGTTCGGCGCCGGGCGAAAAGACGTCGAGCGCGAGGTGGAGGATGCCGCCGGGGAGACGCTCGGCGCGGCGCTCGGGCTCGGGCGCGATCAACGCACCGCGCAGAGTGAGGCTGCGCGGGCGGCCGCCATCGTCGAGGAACAGCAGCTTCGAATCGCGATCCAGCGAGGAGCGGAAATCCGATCCGGCGGGCTCGCCGTCGATCGACACGAGCTGCCAGCCGATCTGGATGCCCGCGCGCGCGGCGGGGCTGCCGGGTTTGACCGAGAGGATGCGCCACGCCGCGCCGTCGCGCCAGAAGGAGAAGCCGAAGCTCGACCCCGCCTCGCCGGCGGCGCGCGCCTTGTCGAGCGCGACGGTGGCCGGGCCGACGGCATAGACATGGCTGTCGCCGATGGTGGTGAGCATCGCCTGCACCGCGCCGTAGAAGTCGCGCGGGTTGCGCGCCGCGATGGCCCTGGCGCGGTTGCGCTCCACCGCGTCGGCCCAGTTCGGCCCCAGCCGCGCCTTGTCCCAATAGAGCCGGTCCACGTCGGAAACGATGCGGTCGTACAGCTCGGCCCGATCATAAACTTCCGGGGCGCCCGCCGGCGCGGCCGCGATCAGCGCCAGCGGCAGGAAGGGCAAGGTGAGGCGGAGGAGGCGTCGCATCCCTTGAAGGGTGGGGAGGCTATCCCGCCGCCGCAAGGGGCGGCAGGCAGGAGAGGGTCACCCGGTCGGGCTTGCGGCGGAAGCTGATCTCGCTGCACTTCGCCAGCCGGTCGCGACCGACATAGATCACCGGCCAGGCGAATTGATCGGCCTTGCGCCGCCCTTCGACGAGGATGTCGTCGCTGTCGCTTTCGGAGACGGCGGGTTGGTTGAGGTTGCCGCGAAAGTCGCCCAGCCGCATCGCCAGCTGATCGAAGCGGAAGCCGCCCAGCTTGACGGGCTGGCCGAGCTTCAGCAGGCGCGAGGGGCGATCGATACCGAACGGGCCGGGCGTGTTGAACACCGCGCCGGTCAGCCGCCCCTCGCCCATCTGCGCCAGCCGCGCGCCGGCGGCGGCGGTGGCGATGCTGCGGCTCTGCCACAGCGCCAGTTGCAGCCGCATCGGCCCCTTGGGGGTGGAGAGCAGCAAATTGAGGCCGGTGCCGTCCGCATTGTCCAGCCGCTGCTCGCTCACCACCTCGCCGGGGGCGGGGCCGGCGGCGCGGACGAGGCGGACGGTGCGATAGGGCAGCATGTCCGGCGCGATCATCCCGTCCGCGCCGATGCAGCAGTCGCGCTTGTGGTTGGAGACCTGCACCTTGGCCGAATAGCCGCCCGTCTCGATCACCCCGCGCGCCATGATGCCGGGCAGGCTGATCGGGCCGATCACCGCCTCGAACCCGTTCTCGAACGGCAGGCCGGTGCGAATCGCGGCGGGGGTGTTGAGTTCGACCACGTCTTTGGACGCGAAATCCACCCGCAGCAGCAGGGTCGCCTGCCCGATCTTGGCGGTGACATAGGGCTTGTCGATATCCAGCACGAGTTCGTCGCCGATCCGGTCGCGCGGCGCGGCGGGCGCGGTGGTCGCCGCGCCGATAAGCAGCAGACAGAGGGTGGCAAGCCGCATCGTCATCCTTATGTGCCGTGCCGTTTCAAGTCGGCGGGCGAAGTAACGCCCCATTTCGCATTCGGGAGCAACGATCATGGCACGCGCAGCGAAAATCGAGGCCATCGGCGGGCCGGAGGTGATCCGCATCGTCGATGTCGAGGTGGGCCAGCCCGGCCCCGGCGAGGTGCGGGTGCGGCACACCGCGATCGGCGTGAACTTCATCGATACCTATCATCGCGGCGGCGTCTATCCCGTGCCGCTGCCCAGCGGGATCGGCATGGAGGCGGTCGGCGTGGTCGAGGCGGTCGGGCCGGACGTGACCGCGTTCAAGATCGGCGACCGGGTGACGACCTTCGGCCCGAAGATCGGCAGCTACGCGACCGAGCGGCTGGTGCCGGCCGATTCGCTGTTCCTGGTGCCCGACGATATCGACGACGAGACCGTCGCCGCCTCCCTGCTGAAGGGCCTGACGACCGAGGCGCTGGTGGAGCGCGCCGCCAGGGTGCAGGCGGGCTGGACGGTGCTGGTCCATGCGGCGGCGGGCGGGGTCGGGCTGATCCTGACGCAATGGCTGAAGGCGATCGGCGCGACGGTGATCGGCACGGCGGGGTCGGCGGCCAAGGCCGAGCGCGCCACGGCGGCCGGCGCGGATCATATCATCCTCTACGACGAGGAGGATGTCGCGGCGCGCGTGCGCGAGATCACCGGCGGCGCGGGCGTGCCGGTGGTTTTCGACGGCGTCGGCGCCGCGACGTGGGAAGCGAGCCTCGCCAGCCTCGCCCGGCGTGGTCTGGTGGTGAGCTTCGGCAACGCATCGGGCGTGGTGACCGGCGTGGCGCTGGGCAGCCTCACCCAGGCGGGCTCGGCCTTCGTCACCCGGCCCAAATTGTTCGATTATTATGTCGAACCGGAAGAGCGGGCGGCGGGGGCGGCACGGCTGTTCGCGCTGATCCGCGACGGCAGCATCACGGTGGAGATCGGCCAGCGATTCCCGCTGGAGCAGGCGGCCGACGCCCATCGCGCGCTCGAATCGCGGGCGACCACGGGCTCGACGATCCTGTTGCCCTGATGCGGCGCCCGCCGCATGAAGGGGGCATGATCCGCCCCCGTCGCAGTGCGCTGTTCCTCCCCGCCTCCAACGCCCGCGCGATCGAGAAGGCGCGCGGGCTCGACAGCGATGTGGTGATCCTCGATCTGGAGGATGCCGTCGCGCCCGAGGAGAAGGCCGCCGCGCGCGCCCGAGCGGTGGAGACGGTGAAGGCCGGCGGCTTCGGCCATCGCGAGCTGGTGGTGCGGGTCAACGGGCTGGGAAGCCCGTGGGTCGAGGAGGATCTGGCGGCGCTGCGCACGGTGGCGCCCGACGCGATCCTCGCCCCCAAGATCGGCTGCGTGGCCGAGGTGAAGGCGCTGGCGCTGCGGCTCAATCCGGGCGTGCCCTTGTGGGCGATGATCGAGAGCTGCGCCGCGATCCTGCATATCGACGCCATCGCCGCCACCCGGCCGCTGGCGGCGCTGATCGT